>JAICGJ010000003.1 GCA_025923195.1 Chryseolinea sp. | reverse complement strand
GCTTATGGACTATAAGGACTACTATAAAGTTTTAGGGGTAGATAAAAAGGCTTCTCAGGACGAGATAAAAAAGGCATTCAGGAAACTGGCTGTAAAATATCATCCGGATAAGAACAAAGATAATAAGGCGGCAGAGGAGAAGTTCAAATTGGTTAATGAGGCAAATGAAGTTCTAAGCGATCCGGTAAAAAGAAAAAAGTATGACGAACTTGGCGAGAACTGGCGTCAGTATGAGCAGACAGGCGCAAGGCCCGGCGGCGCCCGCCCAGGCCAGGGGCAAAGTGGGCCATTTGGCTTTGACGGAGATTTCAGCGACATTTTCGGACAGGGAGGAGGCTCCGGATTTTCAGACTTCTTTGAGCAGTTTTTTGGACGCGGCGCAACCGGGGGCGGGAGACAGTCAGGACGTTCGGGAGGCTTCAAGGGCCAGGACTTTCAAACGGAAATGGAAATCACGCTCGAGGAAGCTTTTCATGGAACGCACAGGCTCATCGAATTGGAGAACGAAAAGCTTCGAATGGCTACGAAGCCAGGTGCGTACGACGGGCAACTGTTGCGAATAAAAGGAAAAGGAGGAAAGGGAAGCAAAGGGAATCATGGTGACTTATATGTCCGAGTCAATGTTCTGCCACATCCAAGGTACACGCGCAAGGGCGACGATTTGTACGCAAATCATACTATAGACCTGTATACTGCCATTTTGGGTGGAACAACGATTGTCGATACACTTTCGGGCCAGGTAAAAGTTAAGATTTCTCCCGGAACACAAAGTGGTAAAACCATTCGGATAAAGAATAAAGGTATGCCTGTATATGGTGAGCCGAACATATTCGGAGATTTGTATGTTCAACTTCAAGTACACATTCCCGAACGGTTGACGGATAAACAGCGGCAATTGTTTGAGCAATTAAAATCCACTTATTAGATAGAACAGAGATGGAAAAATTCAACACACTCATAGGTTCCACTACACCTGTCCTGGTTGATTTCTATGCCGATTGGTGCGGGCCCTGCAAAGCCATGAGTCCGGCCATTCAGGCGGTAAGTAAAGACGTGGAAGGAAAAGCCCGCGTCATAAAAGTGAACATTGATAAGAATCAATCCGCGGCCATGCAATACAACGTGAGGGCTGTTCCAACATTCATCATCTTTAAACAGGGAAAGCCGGTGTGGCGTCACGCCGGGATGATCGATAAGAATACTTTGGAAAAACAGCTGTTGGCATTCGCTTCGTAAAAGATAATTAACTCGATCTTTCAAAAGACATCGACAGTCATCCGTTCATAAAACTTATTATTGAATTAATGCAATAATGTTGCAAAACGCGCCGATGGTGAGTTAATTTGCACCGGATAGTCCAGTATCGAATGATTTTAGCGGCTAGAAATATGACGAAAGGTTGCCGTGGACGGCTCAAAACCCTGTCTGCGAGTCTATTGCTGCTCCTCTATGTTATGGGAAGTGTTCAGGTTGAGAGCTTCCATGATACGTTGCATTCCTTTGAACAGTCGTTGCACTCATTTGAACAGGAAAAGGATCCCTGTCATCGCGCTATTTATCATGATAGCGCCAAGGAGGGTTGTGATCACAAGACCCATGTAACTGGGGTTAAGAACTGCCCGCTTTGTCACGTCGTACCCGTTAATGCGCAGAGTATTGCGGCAAGCCAAACATATCAACCAACCGTTGTTTCAGTCGACTTTAATCATTTTTCATTCTCACACCACGTAAAGGAAATATTCACGAACCTGCCCTCCCGGGCTCCGCCGATTTCTTAGAAGTTCTTATTTCATGATTATGCTAATGGGCTTCCCGTTAGTGAACTTCTATTTAATATTTCGATGAACACCAAACATGCAGCGCTGCTCGCCGTAGCAGTGTTAGTTTTTCAAACAATCAGTTTTGCGCAGCAGTGCAACGGTACATTTATTGGCCAGGTACTGGATGATTCTAATGAACCTGTTGCCGGCGCCAGTATTTTGCTTTATCCTGGCCAGAAGGGAAGCATCACGGATATAGGGGGTAACTTCAACTTTACAGGCTTGTGTTATGGGACATATAGGGTAAGAGTCCAATATCTTGGATATGAGACGGCCCAGTTTGAGATTTCAATTGATGGAAATGTTTCAAGAATCATTCACATCAAGGAGCGCGTGCTTGAGTTGCCAGAAATAATAGTGGAGGATGAGATGATGCATACAGAGCATGCTCACAATCTAGCCAGGCTTAGTGCAAAGCAACTGGCAGAATCCGCAGGCAAGACGTTGGGCGAATCTCTAAAAGAAATTCCTGGCGTGAATACAATTCAAACAGGACCCGGAATATTCAAGCCTGTGATTCACGGCGTGCACAGTCAGCGGGTACTAATATTGAATCATGGTATCCGGCAGGAGGGACAGCAATGGGGCGCTGAACATGCACCGGAAATCGATCCATTTATAGCGTCTGATATAGCTGTCATCAAAGATGCCACGTCAATCAAGTACGGAACAGACGCCATCGGTGGAGTAATTGTTGTTAATCCTCCCCCTCTGCCGGAGGAAAAGGGAATTGGAGGGACCATTACCACAGTTGCGCAGAGCAACGGAAGGTCAGCTACATTGTCAGGTATGCTTGAAGGTGGAATACGGAATCAAGAGGGCTGGGGATGGCGTGTTCAGGGAACAGCAAAACGAACTGGCGATTTTCATACACCAGCTTACAGCTTGACAAACACAGGCGTCAGGGAGTTGAACTTCTCTACATCTGTAGGATATCACAATCAACGAGGTGGCTTTGAAATATTTTTCAGTCACTTTAATTCTCACATTGGAATTTTAAAGGGAACTGCCATTGGAAACCAGGACGATTTGCAAGATGCTATGGAGCGACCGGTCCCATTGTACACTTCATCATTCAGTTACGACATAGAAGAACCCAGGCAGGAGGTAGGCCATAACCTCCTTAAACTTAGTGGGCACAGGAAGCTTAACAATAGCGAGCTGCGACTGCAATATGGTTTCCAAAATAATCACCGTAAGGAGTTTGATTTCCGGATCGGAGATCTTTCCAATACACCGGACCTCAACCTCAGACTCAATACCCATACAGTCGAAACTGAATGGGAGTATTTTCGATCTGACAAATGGTCGATCTGTGCAGGTCTAACGGGTATGTTTCAACAAAACAGAAAAGTGTTTGGCACCCAGAAGGTGCCTTTTATCCCTGACTTTAATAATGTCTCCGCTGGCCTATTCGGTGTTACAAAAATAAATATGGATAAATGGGTTGTGGATCTTGGCCTCCGCTATGATTTCCGTTACTACTCAGTAGCTGGATACGATTATAAGAATTCGCTGTTCCGATCGGAGATGAATTTTAATAATATCAGCGCCACCGCAGGGGCTACTGTAGGCTCAACCCAAAACGAAACCCTGAACTTGAATATTAGCAGCTCGTGGAGGCCGCCGCACGTCGCAGAGTTATACAGTGTGGGCACCCACCAAAGTGCTGCCGCGAATGAATACGGCTTTCTTCTGAATGACTCTACTAATGAAGTGTTGGATATCGATGATGTTTCGTTTAAAACGGAACAGGCTCTTAAGTTTATCACCACCTATCAACGCCGATGGAACACCATTTCATTTGAAATTAGCGGTTATTCAAATTACATTTTCAATTACATCTATTTGCGGCCTGAGGGAATTACTGAAAATGTGAGGGGTACATACACTTATTTCCGATACACTCAAACAGATGCTCTATTTCTAGGAATTGACTTTTCCGGTAGCTGGCAACCACATCGTTTTTTTAGAATCACACCCAAGGCTTCACTGCTACGTGGTTCCGACGAGCGCAATAACGATTATTTGGTTTTCATACCTTCCAACCGGTATGAATTGGCCGTTCGATATGAAAGGCCAAAGGTAGGTTCACTGAAAAATTTTTTTGTTGAATCGAAGGGTAAATATGTCAGTCGCCAGTCTCGGGCGCCCCGCGTGGTAACGGTGGAAGATATTAGCGATGCACAGGAAAATGGTACCGATCCATTTGACGGCGATGACTCTAATTTTGATTTCATGGCTCCTCCTCCCGCCTACTTTCTGTGGAATGCATCAGCAGGGATATCCGTAAGAGGAGACAAGACGCAATACGAATTTCGCATCACTGCTGAGAACCTTCTTAATAACTCCTATAGGGAATATACGAACCGGATCAGATACTACGCAGATGACCTGGGTAGAAATTTTGCCATCTCCATAAAATTCATTTTCTAGCATGAATTTCTTTCAATCTTATGTAAGTCAGTCATCAAGCGTTACTTTCAGATTACGCTTAGCTACAACGTTATTAATTACTTTTGCCATGGCTTCCGGATGTGAGGTCGAGGATCCGCAAAAAGAGGAAGTACCGGAATTGATTACGACCGTCTCTCTTACTTTTGTTCCGACGTCGGGAGAAGATCCTGTGCGCGTGTCAGCAACTGATCCCGATGGCGAAGGTGTGCAAGATATTATGGTAGAAGGTCCGGTCAGACTAAAAGCTTCGAAAAGTTACACGCTTGAGGTATCATTGATCAACGGCCTGGCAGATCCCACTCAACCTGAATATGACGTAACCGAAGAAGTGGAAGAAGAAGCGGATGAACATATGTTCTTTTTCTCATGGACCAACAGCCTCTTCATTAGCCCCATTGGGGATGGAAATGTTGACAACCGGTCTGACGAGGTAAACTATGAAGATGAAGATGCCAATGGCCTTCCCCTTGGCATCGAAACTTTCTGGACAACGGGAAGTGTAAATGCCGGCGAATTGAGGATTGTATTGAAACACCAGCCGGATTTGAAATCGGCAACATCTGACTCCAGTATAGGGGAGACAGATGTCGACATCACTTTTCCGATCATTATTGAGTAATTTGAAAATGCCGGAAACTCCCCTCGGTTTGCCGATCAAAATCTAAAAGTAAAAACTGCCCAATCGGTTGTTTTAATCGCCGATTTCTTTGATTTTTGGAGATTGCACCTGGGGCTTTTACCGGCAGCTTGATCGCAACAACGTATACCATATACAAAAAGGTTTATTTATTGCTTAACCGTGCTGGAAGAAGGGGATCGCATACAGCGTTTCTTTCTGAAGTGAACAGCCTTTCTTTCTGGAGTGAACTTGCATTATGAATGTAATGAACAAATTTTAGATTGTGCTGATGTTTAGTACTGCAAAAATCGATACGGGTGCGCTTAAGGAGGAATTTCGAAACGAACTCGTATCTAATATACTTCCGTATTGGATCAACAGGATGTTGGACGAAGAAAATGGTGGCTTCTACGGAAGGCGTGATGGTTACGACCACTTGGATCCGAAGGCCGACAAGGGTATTATTCTAAATACACGAATTCTTTGGACATTTTCCCATGCTGCATTTGCATTGGATGAACACATCTATAGGCGTGTGGCAGACCGCGCTTATGAGTTCATTACCCGATATTTCCTGGATCCTAAATTTCTGGGAGTATATTGGACGGTAGATTTTCAAGGAAAAACCCTTGACTCGAAAAAGCAGATGTTCGCCCAGGCTCTTGCGATATACGCATTTGTCGAATATTTTAAATCAACTGGAAAAAAGGAAAGTCTGGAACATGCAATCGATATTTTCCGCCTGATCGAGAAATACAGTTTTGACGCTGATAATAATGGATACTTCGAAGCGTTCAATCAGGATTGGAAATTATCGGATGACCATCCAAAGACTGGCAAGGATGGCAATGAAAGGAAGACAATGAATACGCACCTTCACTTGCTTGAGGCGTATACAAACCTTTACAGCGTTTGGAAGGATGGTTATCTCGGGAAGCAACTGAGAAATCTTTTGATGGTATTTCTAGATAAAATGATCAATGAAGCAAATCATTTCACCCTCCTTTTTGCTGAAGATTGGAATGTCAAGTCCCGTACCATTTCCTATGGACATGACATGCAGGGAAGTTGGGCGCTTTTTCAAGCTGCAAAAGTTGGGTCAGACAGAAAGTTGCTAGAAAAGGTAAAGCCTTTGTGTCTCTCTTTGGTCGAGCAGGTATTTAAGCAAGGCTTCGACGGCGATGGTGCATTAATGTATGGAGCTAACGAAAGTGGTCTGTCATACGCTGACAGACATTGGTGGGCACAGGCGGAAGCTTTGGTCGGACTCGTGAATGCATGGCAACTTTCGGCCGATGACAAATATCTCGAAGCTGCTATTAAGACCTGGCGTTTTATTCAGTCGAGTTTGATTGATAAAGAATATGGGGAATGGCATGGACGGGTTGACCGGGGTGGAGTCATTGACCGGAACGAAGACAAGTCAGGCCTTTCGAAATGTCCGTTTCACAACGGCAGGGCCATGCTCGAGTTGATTCGAAGGTTACCATAAGTCGCAAATTGATGACCTCTTAAATAGCATAACTGCTTTAAATACAATATGCCAGAACTTCCAGACCTACAAGTATTCAGCAAGAACCTGGTGAAAACCTTTGTTGGCAAAACGTTAAAAACGGTTTCTGTTCGTAATAAAAAAAAGCTAAAGGTTTCAGTCTCTAAATTGAAGCGTTCCCTAGAAGGTCAAAAACTTCTTGATATCAGGAGAGTAGGCAAGGAATTGCACTTTGAATTCTCAGGAGGTGAAATTTTAGGTTTGCACCTAATGTTGCGAGGTAAACTTGTGAAGTTTGAGGTGGAAAATAACGCGAAATACACGATTGTAGAATTGTTGTTCGCCGATGACACGGGTCTGGCGATGACCGACTTTCAGGGGCAGGCAAACGCGACCCTTAATCCCGAACCTCGCGATGCACCTGATGCGATGTCTCGTGAAATGAATCTCGCGTTCTTAAAGGATCAGTTGTCAAAATCCAAGGCGATTGTTAAGAATGTACTTTTGGATCAGCATATCATCCGCGGGATTGGAAATGCGTACGCAGACGAAATTCTGTGGGACGCAAGGATCTCTCCGTTCTCTGTTTCCAACAAAATTCCTGAATTTGGAGTAAAGGCATTGTTAAGATCAATCAAGCGTGTCTTACAAAAGGCTGAAAAAAGTATATTAAAAAACCACCCTAATATTATTAGTGGTGAGGTGCGCGACTTTATGCTTGTTCACAATCCTAAAACCGAAAGTAGTCCGACAGGTGCTCCCATACAGGTAAAAAGTGCAGGTTCAAGGAAAACGTATTATACGCGTGAGCAAAAGTTATTTAAGTAGGTAACAGCTTTTTTTCAATCGAGGGAAGTCTTATGACAGTGTGTTCACTCTGATTTAGTAAGTATGTACGTACCCGAGTAGGTAAATCCTCTTCAGCTTGTCGTCGCACTTTCTTGCTGTGATAGACTTTTGGCCGCTTTTGTTAATTTTGTTGTCATACTAATTATACACATGGAGGAAGAGCCTTACAGCATGTATTCGTTTTTGCTGGACCGAACCGCGCGAAGGGTCAAGCAATATGCCCAGCGCCGGTTTAAGCAGCTCGGGTTTAACATTACTGTGGATCAATGGCTCGTCCTAAGGCATTTGTATGACAATAATGATTTGAATCAAAAGGAACTGGCGGGTCTTGTCTTCAAGGACACCCCAACGTTGACTCGCATAATCGACTTATTATGCGACAAGGGCCTGACTAAACGTAAACCTCATCCAGTTGACCGGCGATCCTATAATGTATGCCTGACATCGCAAGGGCGTTCAAAAGTTGAACAACTGAAACCCCGGATCAAAGATGTTCGTCTTAAAGCATGGGAGGGCCTTAGTGAAAGGGATTTCGCTCAATTCAAACGGATTCTCAATGCTATTTATGTTAATTTAAAATAGGTTTCGTAGAAGTATTTTTTTTCCAAAATAGTTGTTATACGAATTATTAGTATCTCAATTTTTTAATAGATTTGAAGAAAACAATGGTAACGACAGATATTTGTGTGATTGGCGCAGGGCCGGTGGGACTATTTTCAGTTTTTGAAGCGGGTCTTTTGCGAATGCGGTGTCATATTGTGGATGTCCTGCCGCAGATCGGAGGTCAACTTTCTGAGATTTATCCTAAAAAACCCATTTACGATATTCCGGGATACCCTGAAATCAAAGCGGAGGAACTTGTTGAGAAAATTTACCAGCAAATACAGCCATTTAAGCCCACGTTTACGTTGGGAGAACGTGTCGATTCTCTCAGCCGAACAGAAGCCGGAGATTTTATTATAATCACTGCAGATCAGACTCAAATTAATGCCAAAGCAATAGTAATTGCCGGAGGACTTGGATGCTTCGAGCCACGTAAACCAACACTGGACCGGCTTGAATATTTTGAGGGGAGAGGTGTTGAATACATGGTGAAAAACCCGGAAAAGTTTCGCGATAAGAAATTAGTAATTGCGGGTGGAGGCGATTCTGCTCTGGATTGGTCTATCTATCTTGCGGAGATCGCGGAAAGCGTGACTCTCGTTCACCGCAATGAATCATTTCGCGGCGCACCGGATTCGACCGAAAAAGTTCTGCACCTCGCCAGCCAAGGAAGGTTGGAATTATTCTTGAATGCAAGCCTGCATTCCTTGCAGGGTAATGGAGTACTGACTGCCGTAGAAATAATAAACAAAAAAGGTCTGGTTAATAAGATAGATGCAGATTATATGATTCCACTGTTTGGCTTAAGCCCAAAACTTGGACCGATTGGTGAATGGGGCCTGAACATCGACAAGAATGCGATAGAGGTTAATACCCTCGATTATTCGACAAACATTCCCGGCATATATGCAATCGGTGATATCAACACTTATCCTGGAAAATTGAAATTAATCCTCTGTGGTTTTCATGAAGCGGCGCTTATGGCACAAAGTGCATTCAAGTTTGTTTATCCGCACCATAAACTTAGCTTCAAATACACAACTGTAAACGGTATTAACTCATTTTAAGTCATTCACATGATCGCTTTTGAAGTTGTTGACGCCTTGCGCGGCTACCAAAGAATTGAGGTTCCCGAAGAAATCAATTTGAATCTGATGGAAGTACTTAAAGCCTCCGAGTATCACATTCCTGCTACTTGTGGTGGAATGGCATTGTGTGCAACATGTCAGGTTGAGGTAACATCGGGGATAGAAAGGCTTCCGCCACCAACAGAAATTGAAATGGATATGCTCGATCAGCTTCCAGGATGTACGGCTCAGAGCCGGCTCGCTTGCCAGATTAAGATAAACGAGAATTTAAGCGGAACAGTATTCAATTTGCATCATCAATAATTGCCCGCTTACAGCATACATTGGCGCTTACTTTATCAATAACATTCAACTGGTTGAGCTGTTATGTAAATTCGTCGTTGATTACCAATCCTTCGATGGCCGATATTCATGAAATTATTTAAGTGTCAGCAATGTGGTCAGTTGCTTTATTTTGAGAACACCCATTGTGAAAGATGCGGACGGAGGTTAGGGTTCTTTCCCGGTAACATGGAGTTACTGACCCTGTCAACCGAAGACAATCACACATTTACCAATATTCTACAAAAAGAAGAGCGCTATCGCTATTGCCAGAATGCACAGCATACGGCTTGCAACTGGCTTGTTAACGTCAGTGATCATAATTCATATTGTCTGGCCTGCATGTTAAATAAAACTGTTCCAGACCTCAGCAATCCGGACCACATCGTCGGATGGCGAAAGCTGGAAAATGCTAAGCATCGGTTGGTCTATACTCTGCTTCAGTTAGGGTTGCCTCTCTCCGCAAAAAACAGAGCACCGGATCATGGATTGGCATTCGATTTTCTCGCGGAACATGATCCCCAGAAACGCATTATCATGGGACATGCGGAAGGTTTGATCACGATTAACCTGGCTGAAGCCGACGAGGTAAAAAGGGTGAGTGCCCGAGAAGAGCTTGGCGAACCGTATCGCACCCTAGTGGGACATTTCCGCCACGAAGTTGGACACTATTACTGGGACAGAATTATCAAAGATGATGGACAACGACAATTGGCATTTCGGAAGATCTTTGGCGATGAACGGAACGACTATGGCCAGGCGCTGCAGCGCTATTATGACAAGGGCGCTCCCGTCGATTGGCAAAAAGATTATGTTAGTGCGTATGCGACGGCGCATCCTTGGGAAGACTGGGCAGAAACCTGGGCGCACTACTTTCATATCATGGACACGCTTGAGACTGCGTATTCATTTGGACTGCGCATTAATCCGGTGGCGGCAAGCAAAGTGGAAATGCTGGCAGCTGAGTACAGGGAAAATCCCTTTGTCGTTAGGAATTTTCAACAATTGATTGATCTTTGGTTTCCGCTGACCGCAGCTATCAATAGCTTAAACAGAAGCATGGGGCAGCCTGATTTCTACCCGTTTGTCGTGTCTCCGACCGTCATCGAGAAACTCAATTTTGTGCATACATTAGTATTGGAGGTACGAAGTGCAACTTTTACCCAAATGCAGGAGGCGCAATCGTCTACGTTAGCGTCCGATTGACGAAAAAAGTTTTCTGTCCCTACTTTCATAAAACTTATCTGCCTTAAGAGAGTATTTCTGCTATCTTTGGCAGATTTTTTATTTCGGTAAAACCTGTTCCCGCATGCAAACTCTTGGTTTCGACGAAAAAATTCTCTCCATCGATATTGGGGGTTCGCGAATTAAAGCCACCATTTTGGATACTGAGGGTAATATGCAGATGGATTTCCAAAAAATTGCAACACCTGCTTCACCAGATCCTGGAAATGTCATTCAGGCTATTCTTGAATTGACCCGCGACTTCCAGGAATATCATCGAGTCTCGGTGGGCTTTCCCGGATATACCCGGGTGGGAATTATTCATACAGCACCGAACTTAGGAACGGCAAAGTGGAGGGGTGTTGATCTGGGCAGATTGATGTCGGATGTGCTGAATAAGCCGGTGCGCGTGCTGAATGATGCAGACATGCATGGGTTGGGAATCGTCAAGGGCATCGGACTTGAGATGGTGATAACATTAGGTACCGGATTTGGTACTGCTCTTTTCATGGATGGGAACCTGTTACCCCATCTCGAACTTGCTCACCATCCGATCTCAAAACGTCGCACGTATGATGACTACATTGGTGAAAGGGCACTGATTGAATTTGGATTGGAAAAGTGGAACAAGAGGTTAAAGAAAGCCTTAGGCATCCTGCAAACTGTGTTCAATTATGATCATTTATTTATCGGCGGGGGTAACTCAAAAAAAATCACTTTCGAAACGGGTGAGGCTATAACCTTGGTGTCAAACCTTGACGGAATCAAAGGAGGTGCAAAGGTTTGGCAGCGCGAGATGTTTTATACGGTTTAAATATGCATCTATTATCACTTACAACATATACCACAAAACTCAATTGAGAAATGCAAAAAACAGATCAGAGCTTGGTACAAACTTCAATTAACACGGTACGGGTATTGGCAGCGGACGCCGTTCAGAAAGCGAACTCAGGGCATCCCGGAATGCCTATGGGCGCCGCACCCATGGCACACGTCCTTTGGTCCGAGGCAATGAATTATAACGCGAAGAATCCCGATTGGCTTAATCGTGATCGCTTTATTTTATCCGCGGGACACGGTTGTATGCTTCAATATATCTATCTCTACCTGACCGGATACGATATTACAATGGATGATCTGAAGAAGTTTCGTCAATTACATAGTAAAACCCCCGGTCACCCGGAATACGGCCTACTGAAAGGCATTGAAGTTACCACTGGTCCGCTAGGGCAAGGATTTGCAAACGGTGTTGGGTTTGCTATTGGGCAGAAATTCCTGGCTACCCGTTATAATAAGCCTGGGTTTGAACTTTTCAACTATCACATCTATTCCATTTGCTCCGATGGCGATTTAAACGAGGGTGTGAGCTCTGAGGCAGCATCACTTGCAGGTCACTTGAAGCTCGGTAATATTATTTATTTGTATGATGACAACCATATTTCCATTGAAGGGGATACTGCACTTACTTTTACTGAGGATGTTGCTAAGCGCTTCGAGTCGTACGGCTGGCATGTCCAGGTCGTTAGCGACGGTAACGATGTCAAGGCCATCGCAGACGCCGTAAAGAAAGCAAAAGCCGAAACCTCCAGACCCTCCATTATTAAGATACGCACTCACATCGCCTTTGGTAGTCCTAACAAGGTTGATACAGCCGGAGCGCACGGCTCACCGTTGGGTGAAGCAGAGGTGAAGTTGGTCAAACAAAATTTGGGTTTTGATCCAGAGCAATATTTTACCGTTCCAAATGAAGTGTTAGAGTTCTACAGAGAGTGCGGGAAAAAGGGCGCGGAGGTAGAAAAGAAATGGAACGCTTTATTTGAAGAGTACCGCAAAGCACATCCTGATTTGGCTAGGGAATTTGAATCATTTAGCAAAGGCGAATTGCCAGCGGGTTGGAAGGACAAGTTACCTGTATTTAAACCCGAGGATGGGAAGGTTGCCACTCGGCAAGCTTCGGGAAAAGTACTAAATGCGATAGCCGATTCGTTACCCACATTAATTGGAGGCGCCGCAGATCTTGCGCCTTCTACTGAAACCCTGTTAAAGAAGTATAGCTCTTTTGGTCCCGATAATTACAGTGGACGCAACTTCCATTTTGGAATACGCGAGCATGGCATGGGAGCAGTGCTCAATGGCATGGCGCTGACCCCTGCAATTATTCCCTATGGCGCTACCTTCCTCATATTTTCAGAATACATGCGTCCACCCATACGGTTGGCTGCGATAATGAAGATCCGACCTATCTTTGTATATACTCACGATAGTATTGGGTTAGGAGAGGATGGAACGACCCATCAACCGATAGAACAATTAATCTCCCTGAGATCGATTCCCAATACTTTGGTTATCAGGCCTGCGGATGCGAATGAAACGGTGCAGGCTTGGCGCGTTGCCCTTGAATATCGTAATGGTCCCGTTGCAATTGTGCTTACGCGACAGGGACTTCCCGTGATCGATCAGTCCAAGTTTACGTCTGCCAACGAGCTTGAAAAAGGAGCGTATATCCTTTCAGATGTAGATAGGCCATCAGTGATCTTACTGGCAACCGGATCGGAAGTGTCACTCATAATGGAAGCACAAAGTAAGTTGAAAGAGGAAGGAATAGCCGCGCGTGTCGTGAGTATGCCTTCATGGGAATTATTTGAAAAACAAGATAATGCCTACAAGGAGAAAATCCTTCCTCCTTCAATTCGCAAGCGGTTGGCTGTAGAAGCGGGATCAGTTCTGGGATGGCATAAGTACGTGACTGACGAGGGAGCTATTTTAGGAATGACTAATTTCGGCGAGTCGGCGCCTGCGGGTGACTTAATGAAATTTTTTGGCTTTACTGTCGACAACGTAGTAAAAAAAGTCAAAGAGTTGTAAATGGTGAGACTTTCAACTTTGCTGTTGCTTGAATGGGCATTTCTGGCGGCAACAAGGATCAATTTGCCTGGCAAATCGTTTATTTTACGCGAGGATCTCAGGAGCTTTAGCAAATGGGACCAGGAACGTTCTAAATAAGAAATAATAAAAGAAAATGAAGTTAGGAATTGCGGCGGATCACGGAGGCTTTACACTCAAGGAAGAGGTTAAGGCGTGGCTTGTTTCGACGGGTCATGAGGTTAAGGATTTTGGTGCCCATCATTACGACCAATTTGATGATTACCCGGATTTTGTGATACCGCTTGCGAAAGCTGTATCGTCCGGAGAAGTAAAGTATGGAATTGCGATTTGTGGCAGCGGAGTCGGCGCGTCTATCGGAGCCAACAAAGTAACCGGTGTGCGCGCAGCACTTATTCATGACAGCTTTTCTGCTCATCAGGGAGTTGAAGATGATGATATGAATATGATTTGTCTCGGTGGACGAGTCATCGGAGTAAAAATAGCAGAGGAACTTATTAGCGCATTCCTAAATGCAAAGTTTATTGGTGCCGAAAGGCACAAGAGGAGATTGGACAAAATCAAAGCGATCGAAGAAGAGAGATTATAAATCGGTAAACCCCAAACCCTTATCGTAAAATATGTCGGATAAGTACATTTTTGGAATCATCGGCCTGGGAACTATGGGCCGAAATCTCCTGCTGAATATGGCGGATCATAATTTTATGGTCGCAGGCCACGACAAGGACCAGAGTAAGATTGACCTGTTAAGCCAGGAAGCCAACGGCAAAACAAATGTGAAAGGATTTGTTCTGGTTAATGAATTTATTGAAAGTCTGCAAAAGCCGCGCGCTATCATGTTGCTTGTGCCCGCGGGAAAGATCGTAGACAATGTTATTGAGGAATTGACGCCATTGTTGGATAAAGGGGATTTAATCATAGACGGGGGTAATTCGCACTTCACGGATACAAACCGAAGAGTCCAGGGGTTGAAAGACAAGGAAATCCACTTTTTCGGGATGGGAATTTCCGGAGGCGAAGAAGGCGCGAGGAAAGGTCCGAGTATGATGCCCGGGGGTGACCCGCAGGCATATAAAGTGGTGCAGCCGATTTTTGAGGCTGTTGCAGCTAAGGTGAACGGGGATCCTTGCGTTACGTACATTGGTCCCGGTGCTTCTGGCCACTTTGTTAAGATGGTGCATAATGGTATTGAATATGGAATTATGCAGTTGATCGCTGAGACCTACGAAATGATGAAAAAGGGGCTAGGCCTTGCGGACGAAAAAATTCACAACACATTCAAGCAATGGAGCGAGGGCAGACTGAAATCATTCCTCATTGAAATCACCCGAGACATACTAACGTTCAGGGCCAATGGTTCGGATCACTTGCTGATTGATGATATTAAAGACGAAGCCAAGTCAAAGGGAACGGGAAAATGGACTTCGCAGGTTGCCATGGATTTGGTGACACCGATTACCGTTATAGACACGGCAGTTTCGATGCGTGACCTGTCAAAGTATAAGAGCTATCGAAAACAGGCGGCTTCGCTTTATGGCAAGAATGAAGTCCGCATCAGTTTAAATGAAGAGGAGGCAATTCGGGCATTGGAAGCAGCATTGTATTTTTCAACGATAGTTGCGTATGCTCAGGGGATGCATTTGCTGGCTCGCGCTTCCGAGGAATTTAAGTACGATCTAAAGCTGGATCGGATTGCTTTGATCTGGCGAGGGGGTTGTATTATCCGGTCGGTTTTCCTGGAGCATATTTTTCAGGCTTTCAAGGGTGATCCTGGTCTGGCGCATTTACTGCTTCATAAGGACATTCAAACGACCGTTAGCACCTTATTGCCCGGAACTCGAACAATCATTTCTGATGCAATCAATTCAGGCATTCCCATGCCCGCGCATGCCGCGGCAGTAAGCTATTTTGATACATTTACAAGTGAACGAATGCCTTCTAACCTCATTCAGGCGCAACGCGACTACTTTGGCGCCCATACGTACGAGTTGATAGGTAAAGAAGGTGTTTTTCACACGCAGTGGTTTGCCAAATAATCCTATTGTCATCAAATTTCCCGCATGAAGTCAGAACACAATCCAATATTTACACAACCTATCATTTTTTTTATTTTTGGAGGAACCGGCGATTTAACGTCGAGAAAGCTTCTTCCGGCACTCTACAACCTATTCCTCGACGGATGGATGCCGGAAAAATTTGCTGTCGTTGGTATGGGGAGGACGTTGTACAGCAATGAACAATTTCGTGCGCTGCTGCTGGAAGATCTCAATAACTTTTCCAGAAAAGGAAAGGCCAAAGAAAGCGAATGGGAAGCATTTTCTGCTAATGTGACTTATCAGGTTTCAGATATAAAAGACGACCGGACTTATGAGGAGCAGTCGGCAACGATCAAAAAATTCGCTGACGAGTGGCAGTCAGATCCCTGTGTGATTTATTATCTGGCCGTTGCGCCGCGTTTTTTCGCTACCATAGCAGAAAATCTTGCTAAGCATAAGCTGGCGCAAAACTCGAATAAAGCCCGAATTGTGATTGAGAAACCTTTTGGCCACGACCTGGAATCGGCCAAAGCTCTGAACAAACTGTTAAATAGTATATTTTTAGAAACTCAGATATACAGAATTGATCATTACTTAGGAAAAGAAACTGTCCAGAATATCCTGGCCTTCAGGTTTGCGAATTCCATACTCGAACCTTTGTGGAACAGAAATTACATCGACCACGTCCAGATCTCAGTAACGGAGCAGCTAGGCGTTGGCGATCGCGGGGGATATTACGAGGAGGCCGGAGCAATGCGTGACATGGTGCAGAACCATATCCTTCAGTTGCTATGCCTCGTGGCTATGGAACCACCGGTGAGCTTCCAGGCAGACGAAGTCCGAAACCGGAAGGTGGATGTGCTCCTGGCCATGCGAAAATTTAGTCCTGAAGAGATCAAGAAAAATGCTGTCCGGGGCCAATATGGAAAGGGCTGGATCGAGGGTAGGGAAGTGCCAGGTTACAGGGAAGAGGAATCGGTGAATCCGGAATCCAATACGGAGACATTTGCTGCCGTCAAACTTTTTATTGATAACTGGAGGTGGCATGGCGTCCCCTTTTATCTGCGTACTGGAAAGAGAATGCATCAAACCTCATCCATCATCACTGTTCAATTCAAAGATGTTCCCCATTTGATATTTCCGTCGGAGGCGATCGAAAGCTGGCAGCAAAACAGGCTCATCATAAGCATTCAGCCGGAAATGAGTATACGGCTTCAGGTGCAGGCAAAGCGTCCGGGATTGGGTATGTCGCTGAACCCTGTAGACCTGATTTTTGATTACAGTGGAACGTACAATGGTGAGTCACCTGAGGCTTATGAAACGCTGTTGCTGGATACAATGCTGGGTGACCAGACGTTGTTCATGCGGGGCGATCAGGTGGAGGCTGCCTGGAGCTTGCTCATGCCGATCTTGCACGTGTGGGCCAGTAAGAAAAGTCTGAATTTTCCGAACTACGCCGCCGATTCATGGGGTCCAGAGATAGCGGAGGCCTTAATCGCCAAAGACGGCTTCCACTGGTTTACACTTCCGCTAAAAAAATAGCCTCTGTGATCAAAATATTTGAATCCGAAGAGTTGGTCCTTTCGGCCATGGGCGACTTGATCGTCTCCAAGGCGCATGATGCGATAACGAAACACGAAAGGTTCAACATCGCCTTGTCTGGAGGCACGTCTCCCAAGAAGCTGTATGAATTGTTGGCGTCCGAGGCGTTTAGAAATAGAATTGAATGGAAAAAAGTGTTTTTCTTTTTTGGCGATGAGCGTTATGTCCCGCTGGATCATAGCAGCAGCAATTACCTGATGGCGAAGAGGTCATTGTTCGAACCCTTATCCATCTCGCAAGATCACATATTTGCTGTTAATACAACGATGCCACCAGGCGAAGCTGCTCACGACTATGAGATTAGAATGTTGAATCACTTCCATGAATCTCCATGTTGTTTCGATTTCATTCTCCTCGGCCTTGGTGATAATGCACATACAGCTTCACTATTTCCATTTACAACAGTATTGCACGAAAAGAATGCCTTGGTAAAGGAAATTTTTGTGGACGAAGTTGGCATGTACCGGGTCACATTTACTGCACCCCTGATCAATGCCGCGCACACTGTCGCATTTCTTGTTTATGGATCCTCCAAGGCGGAGGCAGTGCATCATATTCTCGAAGGTGAGAGAAACATGGAAGCGTACCCGGCCCAACTCATCATACCATCGACTGGAGAGTTATTCTGGTTTATAGATGAGGCAGCAGCAGGACTGCTTACCAATAAATGAACCCTGAAATCGGGCCTGGGGTTCGCGGTATTGGATGCCTACAATCCTTCCCAAATCACTCGAATAGTCTTATGGTATAGTCAAGAAGTTCCTGGCCTCCAGCATCCCCGTGCCCGGGAATTATCGTTTTTGCTTCGGGGCACAGCGCTCTGATTTTCTTTATGGTTGCAGGCCAAGTCCTGACATTAGCGTCGGCAAGATTACCTTTACCAGCATTCATGGATTTAACCATGCATCCGCCGAAGATCGTGCTTTCTGAAGGTATCCAGGTGATAATGTTATCTCTGGTGTGCGCCTCGCCCGGATGATAGTTTACGATTTTTTTATCACCAACTTTAATCTCAAGCTGCGATGAAAATAGGTTCTGTGGAATGTCAAACGTGTCCTTTTTTAATTTCATAAGCTCAGGACCAAGTACGTGTCCGTAGGATTTGATTCCTGCGCGGTGGAATTCCCTTAAGCCCCCTATACAATCCGCATGAAAATGATTGGCAATGATTGCCTTGATCGTAATACCTGGATGATTTTTACTGAACCAATCGAGCAATTGTCGCGAGAATATTTCATTCGTTGGAGTATCACAGATGATTGCTTCGTTTCCATTCATGTATATCAAACCGTTGCATTTTACAATGCTCGACTCATATTCAAAGTCAGAGATATGTTGATACAGATTGTTGCTTAATTTTAAAAGAGATAGTCCTTCAGAAATTATTATTTCATGTTTGGCAGGTTGCGCCTGTGCTAAAGTTGTTACTAAATTGATCATGAAAATGATAAACAACGAAACAGATATCCGCATAGTCTGATATAGATTTTACAAACGAGAACTCCAAGTTAGATATTTTTTCGATAAGGCAGGGTCACAGGAATCCGCGAAAATGACGCACGGGTAATCCGAACTCCCAGGACGAGCGCCCCGTTCAACTAGTTTTTCCGGTCATATACACTAATCTTATTACCTTAGTAACGATTAAACTTAGTACGACACTTACCTTATACCTTATTGATTCGGTGACTGGCTATAAGGGTGAATTAGTCAGTCTTGCTAATTGATCACTTCAGAGAGCATCGTGGTCAGCTTGCGTGCAATCGATTTATCCTCGTCTAGCGACGGGTTAAAAATGGTTACGCTCATGCCAATGATAGGGAACCTGCTCCTCAAGCTCGACAAAACATCTTTACATTGTTGAAAAGAAAGACCGCCTGGTAATCGATAGTCGACAGCAGGATTGCTGTCGTCATCAATAACATCGGTGTCAAAATGGATCCAAAAGCCGTCAACCTTATTTTTTTCAATTTTCCTTTCGATTTCGTGGATTGTAACGTCCACGCCGCTGTGGTGTAGGAATGATTCATCGAAACAATTTATGTTTGTTGTACGGATATCCTGTGAGTTATATTTTTTTGCCTCGAGCATATCACGCTGGCCAATATGGACGACGTCTTCATCTTTCACATATGGTTTAGCGCCGCTGATGTTTGTAAGGAGCTCGGGTCCTCGTCCTGTAACAATGGCAAGATCCATATCTGCGGTTTCCCCGGTTGTCGATTTTTCGGGCTCGTAAAAATCTGCGTGTGCATCCAGAAAAAATAATCCGTAGTCACCCTTGGACTTTAAGGCATGCATGATTCCGATCAGTATGCTGCAATCACCGCCAAGAACCAAGAGAAATTTTTTGTCAATATCAGTTCCTTGCATAGCCAGACTCAAGTCTATGGAAAATGTCCTCAAGGCTTCACCATTAATGATGTTTGTCTGTAAGTCGCGCCTGTTGGTATACAAATAATTTAATGTAGGAACTTCGATTGGCGGACTCTGTGCATGAAGTCTATTTTGTAAGCCAAGCGACAAAAGAGTCGACGCCAATGTTTCAACCCCTGATGGCTTTAGGCCAAGGATCGAGGCGGCGGTAATTATTTGTATATCTCTCGGGATCGGCATGGGAGCGCAGGACTGTTAAATAAACTCGATCCTAAGCTCGATGTTTGACTGAAATAAGAGAATTATTTCTATAGGTTAGTTAATAATTTCAATTTCAGTTCTGCGGTTGATTTCACGTCCGCCTTCCTCGTCATCATTAGATACAATTGGCCTTTCAGACCCATAACCTTTAGCGGAGAGGCGCGTTGGTGAAATTCCATTCTTTACCAGGTAGTTTACAACGGAAGAAGCGCGTTTAAGAGATAGCGCCTTATTGGAGCTTGCATTGCCGATATTGTCTGTATGTCCATTAATCTGAAGCCGAAGGTGACCGTCGTGGGTGAGCAGTTCTCTTATATTCTCCACTTCCGCGATCGATTCCGGCTTAAGGTCAGATTTTCCGGTGTCAAAAAAGACATTTCGCAGCACCACTTTGGAGCCAACTTCGGCCTTGACCATGATAATATGGGTATCAATTTCCTGGTATTCTGCAAATTGGGGGACATTGAAATTAATGGAGTTAAAAAGATAGCCAGCCTTTTCAGTAGCCACACCGTAGTTACCACCGTGCGGAATAATCAGTTCGAATTCACCTGTTGTAGGGTGGGAATTCATTTTAGTTATTATTTTGTTGGTGACGTTGTCCACGAGTGAGATAACCGCACTGAGTGGAGCCGCATTGCGTTCGTCGATTACCTTTCCTTTCAGGAGGGTAACGACTTTTGCTATCTTATGTATTTCAATTTCCGGATCTACGAATTCTTCGTGCTTTGGTAATTCCTGTTTTACTTTAACTTCTTCCTTTGCGACAACTGGTTTAGGTTTTGGTTTATATTTGGGCTCCAGGAACGTGATAGAGTAGATATCGGCATCGCCGAGGCCACCCTCCTTTGCAGTTGAAAAATATCCCTTCTTTTTGTCAGGTGATAATGTAAAAAAACCATCGTATTCCCAGGAATTCAGCGGGTAACCCATGTTCTCGGGTTTCTTCCACTTATTATTTACAAATTCGCTGACGAAGATATCACTGTTCCCTAGACGTGGATGTCCGTCGGATGAAAAGTAAAGCGTGACGCCGTCGTGATGAATAAAAGGCGAATCCTCATTGTTGGGTGTATTAATAATGGGTCCCAGGTTGACGGCTTTGCCCCAGTCTCCTTTTGCATCGAGTTGGCTCATGTATATATCCAGTTCGCCAATACCGCCAGGCCTGTTGCTGGCGAAGAATAGTTTTTTTCCATCTGCGGTTACACTCGCGCACGTTTCCCAGAAAAGCGCCGTATTAATATTTTTGTTCAACGCCTTTGGTTCGGACCATTCATCACCCATGCGTGTAGATGTATAGATATCACCTTCTCCATCTTCATAGTAAAGAAATAACGTTTTGCCATCCGGAGACAGGGATGCTGCCGCATCATTATATTTGATGTTTATGTTCGGACTGATCTGTTTTGGTGACGACCACTTGTTTCCGTTTTTATAACTGACAAATATATCTTCAAAGTTGGCATTTGCCTTTGCCTTCGAGGGATCATCTGTTCTGTTGGAAGTAAATATCAGGGTATTTCCATCTGCAGAAATAATTGGAGAGTAGTCATTGAAAGGCGTGTTGACACCCTCTCCAAGATTTTCGATAATAACATTCAGCTCATTTTGAGAAAGCGAATCTGCAATCTGACATTCAGCTATTTTTTCGTCTGCGATACTTGCAAGTTTACTATGCTTTTTCTTAAACCGTTCAAAATGCTCGATGGCTAGCTTAAATGAATTAGTATTTTGAAAGGCGATGCCAAGGTGGTAGTCTATGTCCGGGTTCACGGCCGGATTCAGACGATATGCTTTGTCAATATACGTCGCAGCTTTTGATTTCGTTTCGGAGTACAGATAGGTAAGTCCAATTTTGAAATTCAGGTAGGCATCGTCGGGATTTATTTCCTGGGCTGCCAGGTATGACGTAAGGGCATTCTTATAGTCTTTTTTGCTATAATATTTATCACCTGAGGCAATAAGGCTCTTCTGGTCTTGACCAGATACGATGAATGCACATAAAATCAGACAAACGGTTAAAATATATTTATCCATGGTATCAATGGATATTAATAAACAATGAAGCTTCTATTCAATAAGATAAAGCTAATAATGCCAGGGGAAAATGAGTTTATGGCACTAACCTTACATTGATGCTAATGCGATTTATTTTTCCAACCCGGTCCCCGGATGACCCTGCCGGGTTTTGCACCGGTATGCTCACCCTCATGGAGTACTTGTACGCCATTTACAAAGACGTGGTGAACGCCTTCGGCGTATTCTTTAGGTTTTTCAAATGTCGCTTTGTCGCGAATTGAGTCGGCGTTAAAAACTACGATATCGGCAAAGTTTCCGATTGACAGTGTTCCTCGTTTTTGCAGTTTCAGGTTTGCAGCTGGCAAGCTCGTCAATCTTCTGATTGCTTCTTCCAGCGGGACGATTTTTTCTTCGTTCACGTACTTACCGAGAAAGCGCGCGAAGGTACCATAAGCCCTTGGATGAGTACCCCAGTCTTCAAAGATCTTCGCGTCTGACATAGATGCGGCATCAGAGCCTAAACTGACGTAGGGAAGGGAGAGCATTCTTCTTATGTTGTCCTCGGAAATCAAAAAGTATATAGCGGCTACGGTAGACCTATCCTTAATGATCAGATCAACGGCAGTCTCGTCAGCATCTTTTCCATGCATTTGGGCAACCTCGTCCAGCCGTTTTCCCCGGTATAGTTTGTTGAGCGAGTCCAGCCTGAAGCCAAGCAAAAGCACATCTTTCGGATCAGAATTTTTTGTAGGTATTCCTAGGCGCATTTCCTCCAATACCTTCTTTCGGATACTTGGATTACGCATTCTTTTTCGCATCGCAGCAGCGCCACCTTCCTGAACCCAAGTGGGTAGCCGGGCCGTCAGGCCGGTTGCGCTTGCCTGGTATGTGTACATATTGGCTGTGATCCTCAATCCCGATTTTTGGGCGCTGTCAATTTTTGCAAGAACGGTATCGATTTTATTCCAATTCCGCTTATGATTTATCTTCAGGTGATAAATTTCAGCGGGGATGTCGGCGTCTTTTGCAATTCGGAAAGTCTCATTTAGCGCGCTGAAAATATTATCGCTTTCGCTTCGCATATGTGTGATGTACATGCCTCCATTCTTCGATGCAACCTTGGCAAGTTCAATAAGTTCTTCCGTTGAGGCATAGTCTGCTGGTGCATAAATGAGCGATGAGCCCAATCCCATAGCCCCCTCTTCCATGGCTTGTTGAACCAGAGTCTTCATGCGCGACAGTTCTTCCGCATTCGGCGGACGATTTTGGTATCCAAGTTCATGGATACGGATTGAAGTTGCACCCACAAATGATGCAACGTTAGGGCTAACCCCTTTTTTCATCAGGTAGTTGAAGTAACCGCCCAATGTGGTCCATAGACTGTCTACCGGTTTACTCGTGGCTTTTCTCTTTACCGGGCCGGGTGACCATCCTTCTCCGAATACTTCAAGCGTAACACCCTGTTTTATGTCGCTCATGGAGCGACCATCCATTAGCAAGCTGCGGTCGGCCCAGCTAAGCATATTAATAAAGCCGGGGGCTATTGCCAGGCCCTTAGCGTCTATTTCTCTTTTTGCCGTGGCATTGGAGAGGTCGCCTAAAGCCGCTATGGAATCATGTTGAATGGCGACATCACCAACGAAATGAGGGGAACCCGATCCATCGTAGATCTTACCATTACGAATAATAACATCATATTCCCGAAGGGGCTTGTGAGTGCAAGCAAGTATGATGAATAGACAGATGCCGGAGAGGAGAGCAAAGCGCATATAAAAAATAAGGTGCAAGATAAGGGTTTACCTGTTTTTAATATTGTATTCACAC
Organism: Chryseolinea sp.; assembly: GCA_025923195.1. GTDB lineage: Bacteria > Bacteroidota > Bacteroidia > Cytophagales > Cyclobacteriaceae > Chryseolinea. The sequence continues at coordinate 78,023 of JAICGJ010000003.1, read as the reverse complement.
AGGGTAAACTTCAAAAAAAAATTATTCAAGATGAGTTTCAATTCCTTTTAAATCTATTGAATAACAACTCTTTTGTAACAGTGTTCCTGACCATTGGTGATATATAAGAAATAAATACCTGGTAATAGCGTGGAAGTTGGTATGGATACGCCTCGCTGGTGCGCAACGGGATGGATGTTGTATTCACGTCCTAGTTCATCACTAAGCTGAAAAATAAACTTTTCTGAAGAGGGACATTCAATAAGCAGTTCTTCTTTTGCGGGAACCGGATAAATTACTATGTCTCTAAAAGTCTTATTAACAACCGCCGAAACAACTTTTGAATACGTTGAAGCGCCATTAAAATCCGTTTGTTTCAAACGGTAATATGAAATCCCCCAGAATGGATTTTCATCATACTCAGTATAGTTTAGCACCGTCTTGCTATTTCCATTTCCAGGAACAGTCTTTAATGCTTCCCAGGCAAATCCAGTAGAAGAACGTTCAATGGTGAAAAAATCATTATCAATTTCCTGGGCTGTACTCCATTGGATTTTTACACGGTTATCACCTTCAACCTTAGCGTCGAATGACAATAATGTAATGGGAAGAGGTGTTTGAATTATATTGACAGTCCCCAGCGTAAATCGCCTTGTGCTGTTTGAGCCAGCAAGAATATCAGTAACATTGGTAAATCGATAGATATTTCCTCCTTGATCCGTAGCACCTGAGATTGAGGTAGAGCCAGTAGCAAAATTGCCATCCCCATTCGTATCAACAAGCAGTCTCAAATCACTTGCCGTTACAGTACCAAGACCGGTCAAATCGAATTCTATGTCAACATCAGTGATTGTACCAGTCTCCTGTCCACGCCAAACCCGAGTCAACCTACCTTGTACTCCCGCTGGTACATCAGTGGTCTGAGACTCCAAGGCGCCATTATCATGGCCCCAGAAATAATAGTCACCGTCGCTGAGACTGCTTGCATTCAGTACCCTCACGATACCTGTGCCGCGCGAATCGGTCTGTTGATTTGCGGCATCGACACGTCCGATTCCGGCTACGTCATGATCGTAGTTTCCATTTGCTGCGTTATCTCTGGTATAGAGGTCATCGGCACCCAATGCGATTCCATATTTGGCTGAGAGATAATTCTGAATGATCCGGCGCTGAGCCGTATTGATTTTCGTTGTATAGATTATCACTTCTGTAACGTCACCAGCGAAGCCCTGTGCCTCTCCGTTAGAAGTATTTCCGCCGATGTTAAAACGATGTGAGGCATGGCCGCTGTATGTTAAAGCTGCAACGGCCACATTAGACACAAGCGAACCATTTTGATAGAGCTGTTTACCGGTTGCTGTATTGATTGCGTCATAAGACCATATGTTATAATTGGTAAGCCCCGAAAGTCCTCCCACCTGGATGCGATCATCACAACATGTTCCAATGTCATAATATACCGTATTACTCCAAGGTATATGATTTGAAAAGCGCGTATTCGGTGCATTCTCTAAAGGATCTGTTGTATAGACGCATGAATTCTGCGTTGTATTATCAGCTCTGCACACCACAAAAGTCGAAGCTTGGTTCGTAACAAAATTTGAGGTCGTTATATCGCCAATATCAGTTACAAGCCTGTTTGAACCACTAAAGCTAATCTCGTTATAACCGTTTACAGGACCAGTTGTAACCAAGGCTGGTCTATTGGCACCTGTTTCGGAAATATCTAAGGCTGTAATTCCCGCAGAATTTGTCCAAGAGTCAACCGTCGTCCCAGTCACGCTAACGCCATTGTCAACGCGATACCACACCTTAAGGGATGACGTTCCCGCAGTATTTCCCACACCACCTGGCCCGGTCTGACCTTCCGCCGAAAGACAAATAAATAGCGCGGCAGGCCACAAAAGCTTCTTATTGCACGTCAAGATGATCGCGTGTACCTGCTCGTTTATGCTAATGATCAACGGTCTGAAATATTGATAAGTCACCAAGCTACCAAAAATGCTAACATGAATTTATTCATTTTTTACCCCTTCCATACATGGAACAACTTTGAGATAGGGTTATGACAATGCAGGGAGGAGTTGATTTTTGTGAGAACGCTAGTTGTTGACTATGCCTATTTTTGTGAATATCGGGAACGTTACAGCCATCAGCGGCTGTGCCCAATGCTTTACCAGCGATTCTATAAAAGACGGAACAGGGTCATACCCCTTTTCGTTAATGAACTTTTGCGTTGCTGACCAACTGGAGAGGTAGCCCGAAAGTTGGTTTAAGGTCCACGGCACTTTGATGCTAAAAGCGGGTGACTTAATCTGTTCGAATGGAAATGAAATGGAACGGTACTCTTCCTCTACTAACCTTCGGGCCCCATCCCAGTATGGCCCAACCGTTTCCTTGTAAAAACGCATCATTAGTTTGTCAATGTTGGGAGCGATGTATAGAAACCCGTATCCCCATACTGCGAGTAAGCCTCCCGGTTTGGAGACACGTCTAACTTCCCTATAAAAAGCTTTCCGATCAAACCAATGCAGCGCTTGAGCTACTGTGATAAGATCAAATTGATTATTTTGAAATGAAGTTTCTTCCGCGGGACTCACCGAATAAAAAATGTTTTCCTTCCTGAAGGCATGGTACAGTTGCTTTCGGCTGATATCTGTTGCATGGACTTTATCAAAGTGGCGGGCAAGATATTGTGCTACCTGTCCATTCCCCGTTGCACAGTCCCATGCATCTGCCTTATTTCTTACATGTTGAAAAATAAAATCGTATAGTTCCTCTGGATAGGTGGGTCGGAAAGTGGCATATGCTTTTGACTGGGAGGAGAAGAGATCTTTCATCCGTTATCCGTTATCCGTTATCCGTTAATCGTTAATCGTTAATTGTAATCTGTTTATTCAGTGAAAAGTTGTTGCCGTACAAATTAGGATCGGTACGCACCCAAACCCTAGCCCACGAATAACTGATAACTATTAACTCTCACACACCTTCAGCAACTTTCTTCATCTTCGCCAGTCCTGTCTTCGCCACTTCTAGCGGGTCCTGCGCCCAATACTCTCTATTGAAAAGCTCCAGCGACAAAATTTTCGGTCCCTTCATGTTTTTAAGATCCTTAAGGATTTCTTTCAACGGAGCTACGCCATCGCCAGGATAAATGCGGTCCTTGTCTTGCTGTTGCTCCCTCGGGATTGACCCTGGATAATCATTCATGTGGAAAACTTCAATGATGCTTCCATCGATCATTTTTAGTCCGTCGAACCCTGAATTCCCGCGGAACAGATGATACACGTCTGCTAATATTCTGGCGTTTGGATCATTTGCGACCGCCGACGCCATCAACGCTTGGCCTATGTGATAGAACCTGGAAGCGCCCCAGAACTCAAGCTGAGGAACCACACCGGTTTGTTTGCCTAGTTCTATAAGCTTTGCAAATCTTTCACCGACAACAAACATATCCAATTGAGCCGTGGGTCCGATTCCAGCCGAAGGTGCAGCGATGCGGGGGCAGCCAAGTGCGGCCATGATCTCCATCTCTTCCCGCATTTGTTTGAATCCAGCGTTTCTCTTTTCCTCCTCGTCCACCATCCAGGGTGCAAACCCAATTGCATTTACGACCGGGACTTTGCTGTCATCGATCAGCTTTTTTAACCGAGGCAGAGAACCGCCAGTATCTAGAAATATTTTCAGGTCAGGTAGCCACAACTCCATACAGTCATATCCGGCACGCGCGGCTATTTCAATGTATTTTTCAACGCTCAGCTTTTGACCGCTGATCGTGCTGGTATTAAGAGAGAACCTAAACTTGTCGCCCTCCTTCTTTTTGTCTTTAGACATGCCAGCCTGGCTCAGCAGCGCCAATCCTGTCGTTACTGATGCTGTTTTTATGGCGTCTCGTCTGTTCATAATGGTTATGGAATTTGTCAATACAAACTAACAACTCTGTATGAGAACATGAAACTGAATCATGAACTAATTTTCACCGCAAAGCCGCAACGACGCCAGGGCAGTTCAAGATTTAGGTAATTCAAAGTCAGGTCATTCGATATTCTAAATAGGTCGCCGAACGAAGGCTGCCTCCGTGACTAATTTTTATATTTTCTTTGCGTCGTCGCGGTTAAATAATTATGCCTTAACCTCATTTAAACGGTTAAGGGTTCAGGATGTACCCACGGGCTTCGATATTTTCGCTGCAATAAGGCGTTGCCCTCTTTATCATTTACGAGTTCCCTTTTCTTAGGGTCATAGACCATTGGTCTGCCTGTTTGCATCGACACATTTGCCAGAATACAGCTCGCTGTAGAAATGTGTCCTTCTTCAACGTCAGCTACAGGTCGCCCGCCCTTTTCTATGGCGGCTAACAGGTCGAGCATATGCAGCCTGGTAGCTGGCGCTGCATGCAATTCGATTCTTTTTTCCGTCACATCTTCAGGATATTTTTCGCGTTCATATAAGACATCTTGATGAATTTTTGCTCCATCACCTACGGGTACAAAATCATACTTCATCGTACTGGCGGAGAACGTTCCTTTATCACCATATAGTTTGTACGACCAAGGATATTCCGGATCTGCCGCCGTTCCCCAAGCCCTGTGAGTCCATACACAGTTCAACTCATCAAATTCAAAAACGGCAGTTTGCGTATCGGCAATATTTGACTTAGCATCTTTCTGAACATAGATGCCGCCTGTCGAAGAGATGCGTTTAGGCCATCCCAGTTTCAACATCCATCTTGCGGCATCCAGCATATGTACACACATATCGCCCATGATTCCATTGCCGTTTTCCATAAATGCTCTCCACGGAATTCCATCGTAGGGTCTCATTGGAGCAGGGCCCGTCCACATTTCATAGTCAAGATAATCTGGGACTGGTTGCACCGGCGCATTTGAAGTATTGCGCATATGGTAGTAACAGCACAACTCAACGTGCGATACTTTACCCAATAGTCCAGCGTCTATTATATTTTTTTTGGCTTCCAGGAGATGAGGTGTACTTCGTCTTTGAGTACCGATCTGCACAACTTTATTATATTTTCTGGCCGCGGCAAGGATTGCCTCACCTTCAATCACATCGACACTAATCGGCTTTTGAAGATAAACATGGGCGCCTGCCTTTATAGCGTCTATGGCTTGTAAGGCATGCCAATGATCCGGAGTGCCTATGAGCACGATATCCATTTCATTTTCAGAAAGCATCTTGCGATAGTCGTTGTAAGTGCGCGGGACCTTTTTGGATTTTTGCCGCTGACTTACCAAAGACACGGCTTCGCGTAGCGCATTTTTATTGACATCACAAAGTGCCACCACCTCTACCGGGGCAACCTGAATAAGTCTGAAAAGATCACTTTTGCCGTACCATCCGGTACCAATTAAACCTACCCTTAATGTGTTAAGTGGATGGATGATGTCCATCCCTCTTGCGCCAAAGGCGGAGATTGCGAGTGATGCTGTTGCACCCTGAAGAAATCGTCGACGGTTAATGTTGAAATTATTCATTGTTAGAGGGTTGAAGTGCAGGTCTTCCTGACGTTAGGCTTTCGATGTATTGAATTAATCTTAACATGTGCGGCTGAGTTGCATCCAATCCTGTTCTATTTATACAGAAATGGTTTTGTCTGCCGGTTCGTGGGTAAAATTACCATCATCACGTTGTTAAGAAATACCGCATGTCAAATATTTTCAGAGCTTTTCTCCTATAATTATTTACATTCCGGAAATAACAAATATGAAAAAACTGATCCTTTCCATCGGTTTACTTACTTACGCGGGTTACTTCTTCTCATGTGATTCAAGAAAAGAAAGCATTAATTTTTCGGCATCCGCCACGGTCAACTGGCCGGATTCACTTCCCTGGTGGAAACGTAATAATCTCAGAGTGATGCAAACTAATTTGCCGGCTTACGAGGCTAATCTGAATGCTGATTCTCTCGTGGCAGATCTTTTATCATTTTCCGCCAATACTCTGATCATCAACGCGGGAGGTATTATGGCGTTTTATCCAACAAAACTCGAGAATCAGTATACGAATCCATATATGAAAGAAAACATGCTGAGCGACGTCATTACGAAGTGCCATGACAATGGAATTAAGGTAATTACGCGTTTTGATTTTAGTCGGGCACACGAAACTATTTTCAAAAAACATCCCGATTGGTTTTATCTTTCCCCAAAAGGGAAGCGCATTATTAACGACGATATGTATGTTGTTTCTATTGATGCGCCCTATGAGCAAAAGATATTGTTCGAAATAGTTGAGGAAGTAATCGATACTTATTCTATCGATGGAATATTTATCAACATGCCGGGGTATCAAACCCGCAATTCATATGTTGGTGAATATCATGGCATCGACCAGAATGAATATAGCAAAAAACGGTTCTCAGAATACAGTGGGGGTCTTACCTTACCCAAGGAGGAAAATCTCGACGACCCTGTGTTTCAAAAGTATATAGAATTCAAGAAATACTCGGTAGATGATTTGATGAAACGACTCAATACTTTGGTCAAGTCCAAGAATAAGCAAATCGCTATTTGCACATATGGCGACCGTTACATAGACATTATTCGTCATGAAACTCAGACAAACAGTCTACCATATTGGCCATACATGTCATCTGACAATGTTAGTAAAGCAAAAAATTCATATCCTGACCATATCATAAGTAATGCCAGCATTCAGCAAATTTCATTTCAATCACGATATAATGCCATTGAGCCTGAGGAAACCGTTATTCGACTATATGAGAATATTGCGAATGGTTCAGGATTGGATATGAGTTTGATGGGTGACTTTCAAGATTATGAGGATGAACGAAATTATGAAGCATTCAGACGGGTGTATTCGCACCATAAAGAATTCGAACCCTATTATGGTAAATACACCTCACCCGCTTCCGTGGCGGTTATCGCCCCCGGAGCATGGCCCTCGGGTGAAGAAGCGCAGGAATATCGCGGTATTCAACTCATGCTAAAGGAATCTCACATCCAATACGATATCATAGAAGATGGCCAGATAGAAAATCTCGAAAGCAGACTGCGCAAATACAAATTAATTATCCTTCCAGAGATTACGAACTTGACCGAAAATGCGGTTGACATTATCAGTAGGCTCTGTGAAGGTGGTACTAACCTGATAGCCACCAATAGATCATTTTATCGTCATCCCGATGCCCTGCTAAAATTGTTTGGGGCGAAGATCGTTAATAAAGATCACGTCGGTGATGGATATTACTTGAATCCCAGCGAAAAGCAGTTCTTCAAACGTTTTGATAAACAAACGTTATTGTTTTGGAAATTTAATTTGGGTCTCTATGATTTCACAGCCGCCGACACTTCGTTGCTTCCAATCTTCACTCCTGGCAGACCCGGCCCGCCTGAAATCATCGGTGGCCACGAGCCGTCCGGGTATAAAGCGATGGGTGTAAAATACCACTCAATCAGTAAGGCCATACTCTTGCCCATTAACCTCGGAAAATTGTATTTTATTCATGGCTACGAGCAGCACAAGAATATTCTTTTGGATGTGATAGATTATATTTATCCTGAAGCCAATGAATTGATTCAGACAAATGCACATGAAAGGGTTGAAGTTATTCTGCAGGAGTACATTAGAAATATTCCTGAAAACATTTCAAAGACGGAAGGGGAGGGGATGATCCTACACCTGGTAAATCTAACAGGGTTCAGCGGTAATACTTATTTCAGCCCGCTTCTTCAACACAATATTGAATTTAGGGTCAAGGTTGCTGCTAAACCATCAAATGTATGGAGCATGATGTCCGGTAAGCCGATAAAATTTACATGGAAAGACAATTTGGCAACCTTCGAGATTGACGCATTGAATGAATTCGAAGCAATCGTATTGGAGAAATAGGAAACACCAGAGCGATCAATTTTCGCACTGACGGTCAAGGTGAAAAAAGTAAGTTTTTTAGAAGATAGCAGTTAAGGTTCGAGATGTTGTACGGTTGTTCTGAATGGCGGACTTCCAATTTCATGCTGCCCAAAATCATTTTTATTCATCCTTTCTGCATCAGGGATTGCAGCAAATATTGCCTGCTGGTCAGCGAAGGAAGGAATCTTTGCGAATTTCGGATCATTTTGACCAGCATACACATTAACCAGGGGATCGTCATAATCGTCGTCTCTGCCAAACCAGTAATCACACGATATTAGACTCACGCATATAATCACCACTGAAAACGCACCGACAACATGCATATTCAGAACATAGGATTTTATTTTTCTTTTCATGCCTTGTTTTTAGGTTCTGCCCTTTTTGGGACACTCACCACACCGAAAAACAAATGCCAGAATTTTGGCACACCTTTTTTGCCACGAAAAGCACTTTTTTTAAAAAAATGAATGTAGGAATATTGTACCTGTGGAAATAGAACCACAGTAAACCTGGAAGTCTTAGAAAATGAAGTCCCCTAGTTGAGTGCGTTCAGCTCTTTCAGTTTTTGATACAGTGCGTTGAAGCAGTTCCAGGAGGTATTTTCACCGCCCTTGGCATCTTTCTTTTTATTGTAGTATCCATCCATGAAGCTGGCCGGGTTCGACCATTCTGTTTGTACCATCCCTTGAAAGTTTTCTCGCATCGTTGCCGTTGCGTCCTTCCTGAATCTCACCATATCCTCTGCTTGTGCAACCGCGACACCGGGATTTCTCCAGGGGCAGGTCACGACTTTAAATCCCTTCATGGCAAAATACACCGCGGTTTTATCGGGACGTTCATAATGCCAATCACAGATCATGACATCTTTTGGTATCAGATCGATTGCCCTGTGCGTATTGTTGAGGCTAGCTTCCCACATACCGAGGCCGGTGGTCTTTCCATCTATCAAGCGGTCGCCCCATATCCACAACACCCGATTCTTTTGATTTAAATGGTCACGGATAAGCCGGACTTCATTGGCAAACAATTCTGCCTTATCCCGACCTCCACAACGAGGGCACTTGTCATCGCCAATGTAGAACACTTCATCCATACCTGCATGAAAAGCATCTGTTTCAAATACGTCACAAATTTCGTCGACCAGCTCAAAAACAATTTTATGAACATCGGGATGCAACGGGCAATAGCTTTTGCAATACAGTCCGTCAGGATTCGGCCATGCGTATTTCTCGGGCATTTTCACATGTGGCGTTTCATCGAACTGGGGATATACACGCAGAAGGTTGTGTGTAGTGGAAGCCCACGATTGATGCCCCAGCAGATTAATCTGAGGAATGATTCGGATGTTGTTGCTTTTGCAAACATTCACTAATTTTTTGACATCATTTTTTGAAAGCGATACTGTATCGCGTAACTCAGGGTGGCTATCATACTGATAATTGAAGTCCACCCGGAGTATAAGTGTGTTGACTTTCCGGGGAGCTAATTCATCCCGAATGAATTTGACAAAAGCATCAACATCTGAAGGCTTGGGTGCGGCAATGCAAAAACCTCGTATAGGAAGCGCGTCAGTTGTCTTGGACTGGGCGATTAACGTTACCACCAAATGTGCCAAGACGATAGTACAGACTAACGTCAGAGTAGTGTGTTTCATAAAAGAAAAGGGTTGAATGGTGAATCGAAGTCTCTATTGCAATAGTACTGTTATTATACGTAAATTATACCTGATCTACACAAAAGGCGGAACCTCGTGCCTAAATGGTTGAAGTTCAGGCACACTCGCACATTTTATTTTTGATTTTTTTCCCTTTATATGGTAGATAATTCAAACCGTAGTAACTTGGAGCTTTGAATTGTTTTTAAATGGTAAAGTTTATTGAATTGAAGGTGTCGAGTGACTCTGAGGAAAAGACTGAATTAGTAAACATCGCCAGTATCGGACGCGTGTATGCCGATCCGCAAAGCCGTATGCGAAGCATTGTTGAATTAAATTATCAAAGCGTTAACGATACGCCTGTTTACCTGGAGGTGGACATGCCGTATGAGACCCTAAGGCTAACTTTGCTGGCGTGAAAAAAAGTTTTGCAATATCTTGTATAAAAATTGACTAATGGTATTTGAATACTTAGCAATATGAAAAGAAGAAGCTTTATAAAAGGAGCTGGGGCTGCATTGGCAGGAAGTGTGCTGATTGGACCGCAGGCGCTCACCCAGACTAAAATAGTCTCCCAGAATGATAAATTTAATATCGGCGTCATAGGGTGCAACGGCATGGGCTGGTCGAATACAAATTCGTTTCTTAAAATGGCCGACGTTGATCTCGTGGCGATCTGCGATGTGGATAACAATGTCATTAAAAAACGTTTGACAGATTACAAGAGTTTGAGAAAAAATATCCCTCAGACCTATACCGACTACCGATCCTTATTGAATAACAGGGATATTGATGCAGTAATAATCGGGACCCCTGATCATTGGCATTGTAAGATGATGATCGATGCAGTCAAGGCGGGAAAGCATGTGTATGTGGAGAAGCCTATTGCTAACAGCATCACGGAATGTAATTTGATGGTGGCGGCTCAGGAGAAGACAGGTAAAATTGTTCAGGCTGGACAATGGCAACGGAGTGGGCCTCACTACAAGAAAGCAATTGAAATTGTCAGGTCTGGAGTACTAGGAAAGATCCGGTTAGTAAAAGTGTGGGCATATCAAGGATGGATGAAGCCTGTGCCTGTATTGCAAGATGCTGCCGTACCCGAAGGCGTGGATTACAATTTCTGGCTTGGCCCGGCACCGAAAAGACCTTTCAACGCAAATCGGTTCCATTTTAATTTCAGGTGGTTTTGGGACTACGCCGGTGGGCTTATGACTGATTGGGGCGTTCATGAAATTGATATAGCTTTATATGCAATGGAAGCGGAGGCTCCCATATCTGTGATGGCATCTGGAGGAAAACTTGCATATCCGGATGATGCATCTGAAACCCCCGATACGCTACAAGCGATATTCCAGTACAAGGATTTCAACATGTTGTGGGAACATGCTACTGGCATAGACAATGGCCCATATGGTAGGAGGGAGGGAATTGCGTTCATTGGCAATAACGGGACCCTTGTAGTCGATCGCGGTGGGTACGAAGTCGTTACCGAACGGCAGGCCAACGGTTATTCAAATTGGACAGCGGATAAAATGAAACCGATTGAAGCCTACAAAAAGCCTGAAGAATTGAACTACCTCGATCTGCACACCCAAAATTTTGTGGCGGCGGTAAAAAAGAACGATCAGACATTTCTTAACACGCCCATCCGTTCTGGCAGTGTAGCAGCCATAAACGCACAAATGGGAAATATCGCTTACAAAACAGCGAGCAAAATATTCTGGGATCCAAAGAAAGGGAATTTTGGAGATCATGCCGACGCTAACAAACTTATAACGCCACAGTATCACAATGGTTGGGAGATGCCGGTAGTATAGCGGAGATTGGAAAATTGAAAATTGAAAGATTGGACATTATTGGTGTGAAAATAATCTTACAATTTTCTTATCTTCTAATCTTTCAATCTTCAATCCTCCTACTTTTGTAGCCGAATTGGCCGCATGGATCTAAAAAGTAGACAGCGTTTTTTTCTGAGCGTATTTTTTTTTGTTTCCGGATTTTGTTTCTCCTCCTGGGCATCCAGAATTCCAACGATAAAGACTTTGTTTGGCTACAACGAAGCCGAACTTGGAACCATACTTTTATTCATGCCTATTAGTTCCCTGATCGGACTTCCTGTGTCAGGTTGGCTGGTTGCGCGCTACGATAGCCGTATCCCGATGTCGTTCGGATTCGTAGTGCTGTCCCTGGCATTGTGTGGTGTGGGCTTTGCGACAACAACAGTAGCCCTAATTGCCGCTCTATGCGTGTTTGCATTTAGCATGCGGGTGCTTAACATTGCCATGAACACGCAGGCTATCGCGCTCCAGAAGTTTTTTGATCGAAGGATAAATGGGTCATTTCACGGGCTATGGAGTACTGGAGGCATAGTAGGGGTTGGTTTTTCTACGCTTATGGTAGCACTTGATGTGCCTATGGCCTACCATTTATCGTTCGTTTCGGCGCTCACCTTTTTGATAACATTGTCTTGTTATCGGTATCTGCTTCGAAATGATAGAAGTACGTCGGGCAATAAACTCATTTTAGGTAAACCAGATCCCTACATAGCATATCTGGGGATGTTGGTGTTCTTTGCTGGTCTTTGCGAGGGTGGAATGTTTGACTGGAGTGGAATATACTTTAAGGAAGTAGTTAAGGTGGAGATATTTACATGGGGCTATCTTACTTACATGATTTGTATGGCTCTATCACGCTTTGCTTCCGACCGCATCGTTGAAATGATAGGCATGGCCAATACATTTATCGTTAGCTCCTGCTTTATCTTTTTCGGAATCTTTCTCGCTATTATGTTTCCAACATTTTGGCCGTCTATGATTGGTTTTTGTCTAACGGGATTTGGGACCGCGGCCATTATTCCGATGACATTCACCCTGGCTTCAGGTTCAAGAAAATATTCTCCCGGAATGGCTATATCCCTGATCGCAACGTACGGGATAGTGGGTATGTTCATTGGGCCACCACTTGTAGGATATTTGGCTCATGCCTTTAGCCTGCGTGTCTCGTTTATAATATTTGCTCTTTCCGGGGCTATGTTTATCCCGGTGTCTCAGCTTTTCTTCAGGTTCAAAAAATCGCTACCAAAAGCTCCTGCCTAGCCTGTCAGTTACCAGCCCATTTCTTAAACGGATCATAGTCGATTTTGATCTTGCTGTTAATGTCCCTGTCTCGGTAAACATGCAGGAAAACGCTGGGCCCAGCTTTAGAATGGGTGCCAATATTTTTAGGCTTAAAATCCTTGTGTCGCTTTTTCAGATTACTGAGCGGAATCTGCACACTAAGACTTGTGCTATCCGTAAATGAGTATCTCCCTTCAAGAAACAATGAAAGGACAGTCGATTGAATTTCCATTCTACTAATGTCCATATTGGTTCCATCGATAGAAAAATTGCTATTGAGCTCCGCAAATTCAACATCGGAGAAGTCACGTTTCTTAAACAAGAAGTTGCTCATATTTTCCATAGGCTCAAAATTCATCAGGCCGCCGTTTGAAATCTTGCAGTCCAGCGAACCGCGCATCGAGGGCGCAAGCAGATTGTAATTCTCGTTTACATTCGCGCTGAATGTTACATCCGCAGAAATGGTTCCTCTGAGATTTTCGGCAAGGATAGTTTTTTGATTGAAGTTATTAAAGTTCAGAAACAACTCCCTGATGTTGGCATTGGAGATCCGTGCTTCAGCAGACATCGGCGCCACCGGATCAAAAACATTCTTCAAAGAAAAATTCAATTCCATCGTTCCACCGGCTACTTCCATCGAGATTGGATTGGCACGTAGCACCTGGTTATTCAACCTGACATCCCCTTTAAAATGACTGGCATTGAATTTTCTGAAGGTTAGTTCCTCAACGCTAACATCAACATCAAATTCAAGTCTGTCATAAACTAGATCCAACAAATCTGTCATTTTCTTACGGTCCTTCTTATTCTGCTGCTTAGTTTTCTTTTCAATACCTCTGGGTGATGCAAAAGATGTGAGGTCAAACTTAGGAGACTCGACGTTCAATGTAACAATCGCCTTCTTCTGAGGTCGTATGAAAAATGGAATAAAGTCCTGCATCATGCCATTGATTTTAACAGAACTTCCATTAGCATTCAGGTTTAGTTCATTTATAGTAAAAACCTTTTCGTTAAATCTGCATGCCAGTTGTATTTGATCAAGGTGGATTTTCTTGGGCTTATACCTTAGGGACGCATCGACTGCGCGGATTGACCCGTTTAATTTCCCCTTGTATCTTGTGCGTGTAGGGTCGAGGTACTCAGACACTTTGCCGACGTAACTTATTTCGGTTGTAAAGTTACCCTTGTCCAAAACGAACCGATCGTTGTCGAGATGATCGTTCACTTCCTTATAGGAATGTTTTGAAGTGAACTGCAAATTCATTACAGGGTCGTGTAGTTCGGTGAAAGTTACTTTGCCTGCCAGCGGAAATTTTTCCATTTTGCCTTTGAAGTGATCAATAATCACCCTGGAATTTTTATTATCTCTGGCTTCCGAGCTGTCAACTTCATTTGTGAAAGAACCCTTGAGCGTTAGCGAATAAAAATCCAAAGAACCGTAATGAAAGTCAGCGTTGCTAGTGTGAAAATTAACGACAGCTTTAGGAATATATGCTGGAAGGGACTTGCCTGTGAGATCTACTTCTACTGTGAGGACCTGGTCGAACTTGAATTTCGCCAATGACTTGTTGAGTTTCGGGCTCAAGAGCTTCTTGGTCTCCTCTGGATTTATATCGGTCGCTTTGAATTCAAGTGTATATTTTCCTGCTTTTCTTAATTCAAAATTTCCAGCGAGGTTGATTTGATTTTGTTGATAAAACAAAGAAGAAGGTAATACATCAAGATATTTTTCCTTGGGATTAAAGTGCAGGAACAGGCTCACGTCTACATTCTTATCTTCTAAAAAACTGCCTGCCTGCGGATTTAGTAATAATTTGTTGAAATGCATATCTCCTTCTATGCTAATATTATAGCCAGAGTCCGTTTGCACGAGGCTGTGTTCAGTGTTTAGAAACTCGAAGCTAATCACTTTATTCCTGACAGAATCCGAATACATAACAGCTACATCATTAAAACCAATCTGTTCTATTTTAAAGAGCATCGAGGTTTCAGCCGGTGTAGGAATTCTCGTCGAGTCCACAGGTCTCTTGAAGATGTCTGTATTGGTATCGCCGTTGTGTGTTCTAAATACAAATATGTCTGCGTCATCTACAAATACGGAATTGACCACGATCTCCTTTTTCAATAAGGGATAAAGTCCGACGTCAACAAAAATTCTTTTTGCCACAAAAATCTCACGGCGGTAAACTTCGTATTGCTGATCCCTCAAATGAACGTCGCGAAGAGTTATCGAAAAGTTGGGAAAATGATGTAGAAAAGTAAAATCGATCTTATCGATATAAAATTTTCCGTTGATCCCTTTACTGAGTTCAGCGCTCAGCTTGTCGAGGAGCTTATCGCGATTCAAATATGCAGTTGCCAGCACGCCTATCACCAGAACGACAATAAGCACGACGGCATATATCAACCATTTAAACAATCTTTTCACCATACCGCGTGTTGAAATGGAAGTTACCCAATTTTAGCAGCTTAATAATCTATCTCCTCTCAAACAATGTAACTTTTGTGCATAACAATTCCCTCGAAATTGGGTTTTGTGTGAGATCAAGAGTCAAGTATCTTGCAACAATATGACCACGCTGCCACATGAATTCGCGATCGATCACTGCATCTTTATTATATAGCGAACTGGATTTTACAGCCTCCCGAAGCGGGGGGCCGGGCGGCCAGAATGTTAACAAGGTAAATTCAAAGATCACTCTCAAATTTGACGTTGCCCGTTCTCAGATTCTAAGCGAAGAGGAAAAAACAACGATCCTGAGGGCGTTGGCGTCGCAACTTACAAAAGGGGGTGTACTCCACCTGTCATCACAAGACAGGAGGTCTCAGCTGGAGAACAAAGAGGCCGTTTTAAACAAATTGGAAATCCTTCTGAAGAAAGCCTTGGTCAAGAAGAAGGTTCGGAAAAGATCCTCCCCTTCAAAAACCGCAGTTGAGAAACGAATTCGGAGCAAGAAGCTGCATTCCGAAAAGAAAATGTGGCGCCAAAAACCGGAATAAAAAAGTTTTCTGTCCTATGGTCGACATTGTCATAATCGGAGCCGGCGCAGCTGGGCTGTATGCAGCAAGAGCTCTCGCAAGCCAGAGGAAGTCAGTCACGGTTCTTGAGGCCCGCGATCGTATTGGCGGGAGGATTTATACAATTCGTGGAGAGAATTTTTCTGTGCCAGTGGAGGCGGGCGCTGAATTTATGCATGGTGATTTGCCTCTCACAAAAGGTTTGATGAAGGAGGCAAATATTTCATATTTTGGGGGAGAAGGCAGGGTATGGAACATGGTAGACAACACGTTGTCTGAAGGAGATCTTTTCGACGATGAATGGGATGAATTGATAAGGCAACTTCAAAAGCTTGACCACGACATGACTATTGGCAAGTTTCTACAATTGCATTTCGGTGAACCTAAATACCGCGTGTTAACAGATTCTGTTAAGAAATTTGTTGAAGGGTATGATGCAGCAGATATTGACAAAGCCAGCGCGTTCGCGTTGAGAGATGAATGGGCTAGTGAAGATATCAAAGGCTATCGCCCAGTTGGCGGGTATTCCGGGCTGATGGACTACCTATATTCTGAAATACAGAAGCATGAAGGAAAACTAAAGCTGTCGACCGCTGCAAGAAAGGTGGTTTGGAAAAGAGACCACGTACAAGTTCTCACAGACAACAAAGAAACGATTGAAGCGCGTAAGCTCTTGGTTACCGCTCCGGTTTCAGTTTTAAAAAAGGGTATTATTGAATTTGATCCCCCGTTGGCGAGGCATCGCGAGGCTTTTTGGGATATGGAAGTTGGTGGCGTAATTAAGTTTCTTGTTGAGTTTAATGATCCCATTTGGGAACGGCGCGAAGGCAGTCAATTTCGCCAAATGCCTGGATTGAATTTTCTGTTTTCTGACGCGCGAGTACCAACATGGTGGACTCAAAACCCCAACCCTGCTCCATTGCTGACAGGCTGGCTGGCAGGGCCATCATTATCGCAGATCGACCAGGATACATCCGCCTTGTCACGCCTCGCGTTCCAGTCGCTGGGTTACTTGTTTGGAACCTCGGATGAACAAATCAGAAATACCACTAAAGCGATGAAGGTCATAAATTGGAATGTCGACCCATACTCGCTTGGTGCTTATGCATACGCCACCTTGAAGACGTCCCAAGCTATTCAAGTTGTTTCAAAACCTGCTGACGACACGATTTACTTTGCTGGAGAGGCGTTATACGAAGGTGCAGAGATGGGAACTGTTGAGGCTGCTTTAGCCAGCGGAAAGCAGACTGTGGAACAGATTAATGCCTCTTGACAGCATGCCTCATTGGTTACCAGAAGGTCATTTCCGTAATTCATGATATTCTTTCTTTTTTCTAACAAAAGGAACTGATGTTTATGGAATTCTTACCTGAATCTGGCGCTTTGTCGCCCGACGTTAGTTGTGAAAATTGTACCACTCAAAACCCCGGGAATAGAAAGTTTTGTTCCCAATGTAGTTTCCCTATAGGAGGCACAGACGATGAACAGAGAAGCTTCAGGCTCCTGGTAAGCAGCCGAAAGCGATTGTTAGGTGATGCCAATGATAAAATAAAGGGAGCCAAAACTGCGATATATATTTTGGCCGGTATCTTCTTCGTCTTTGGCGGAATTGCAGGTTTAGTAAATGATGATGTCCCCACCTTGGTTGTTAATCTGTGTTTGTGCATTTTGTTCCTGATCTTCGCAGCGTGGAGTACAAAAAATCCGTTTGGTGCAATACTGACAGCTTTTATGGTTTATCTCACCGTGCAGGTAGTGAACGCCTTTGTAGATCCAGTATCCATCTTTAGCGGACTCATTATCAAAATATTTGTAATTGCCGCCTTTATTAAGGGCATTCGTTCGGCACAGGAGGGACAGGGATATCTGAAAGAACTTGAGAAACTAAAAGCAGTGCCTGTTGACAACGGATAATTCAATTGAAGTCTCGGGAGTACAGTGTCAGTCATGTAATGGAACCGTTGTGGCGGGTGATCGTTTTTGTGGGCATTGTGGAAAAGAAGTACTTTCCAATCCAGAAAGCCCGCCGGTACAAAGCGATGTTATACAAACACTAGCCCCTACGTTAGTCTATTATTTTGTAACCCTTGTATTGCTTGCTGCTTACAAGCTGACGGATATTTTTCCACCAGGCTTTAAAGGTCTGGCGATTATATCAGGTATTGATGTAATTTTTGTGATTGCTTTCTGGGCATTCTACTTTAAAGAGCTGAGGCATCTGTTTTCTTTAAACGGATTGCGGCTGGGTCTGATGAGCTTAACAATAGTCTGTGCAGCGATAGCCGGGATAATGGTTACAGGATTGGCAAACATTATTCAGTTTTCAATACAGGATGATGTTTTCTACAGCACCTACCTATTTGAAGATACGTCCACACCGTTTTTGTGGGCAGTTTTGTTTATTTGTGTTCAACCGGCATTATTCGAAGAAGTCACTTTTCGTGGATTCTTATTCTCCAACCTGTCAAAAGTTACGTCAGCGGGAAGTGCGATTTATATAACAGGTTTCATATTCGGGATAATTCACCTCGCGGTGATCAGTATGCTCTGGCTTGTGCCGCTAGGATTGATTTTCGCGTTTATGCGAATGAAGTATAATACATTATGGTATGGAATTGCCGCGCACTTTACATACAACTTTGTGATAACGTTGATTGATTTCTGGGCTTGAAGTGATAATTCACTTGTGTTTGGCAGGATACAAAAAAAAACGGGAAACCCGTCAATTGCTTGAGAGTTTCCCGTCTTAATTGGACATTAGCCGAAACCAATGTTCAACCCTTAGGGCCTTTCAAGGATTAAAACCTCGTCCGACCGTCTTGCGACAGCCATTCTCAGTTTCGTACCACCGTCTGGGATCACCCGAAGGATCTCTTACTCGTTGGCACAACCATCCAGCCCCAGCTTCTTTGTTTCTACTTCCCGTAAGAAATAAAATTTTGTTTACTGGTCCTGTCTGATCAAGTCCTTAAAAAACGACTTAGTGATATGAAGGTACTTTGCTGATTATCGTATAGCAAATATTTTTCAAAAAAGTACTCCACAACTTTTCCACTGAGTTATGCACAAGTAATAACTTCCTCATGATGACTTATATGCCATCTCATAGATAGATTTAGCATGAGGTCCGAGAAAGATTCTTGCATAGATTCTTATCAAAGAAAGACCATCAACAATAAAACTTATCGAGATCACAAAGGCCAGCAGCGCCTGGTCCGGATGGATATGAGTGAAAATTAAATCTTCTCCTATGAAGGTTGGTGAAATTGGAAACCCGGAAACACCCAAGCAAGCAATCAGAAAAACGAGCGCAATCTTTGGATGCCGATAAGAATGCCCCTGAAACTTTTCCAGGCCGCTCTCATTTTCATGAAACTTTAGTCGTCGCAAGCAAAATATCCCTATGACCCCTGAGACAGCAATTCCGCTTAGATATAAGTGAATTTCATCAAATTTAAATTGTTCATTATACGCAACAGCCAAAGCTATCCAAAAATGGCTCATAATGATTAGCACCCAACTCAACATAGACTGCTTCCTTTCAACAAAGGATTTTATTACCATAACCAGACCGATGATGGAAAAGAGCATTGGTAAATAAGTCTGTATTTGTTGAGATATCAGGGATTTGTTATAAACACAAAATAGTCCTGCAAGGTAAGCGGGGATAAAGAAGTAGATCACGCCGTTGAGGGAAAGTACATTCAGTTTCCTTCCGGCCCATTTGAGTGGATTCCATAGGTATCGATACATGAGTGAGTCAAGACCCCATTCCTTCAGACAAAGCATATAGAACGTGTATTCAATCTTTTTGGGGAGCGAATCTTCGATGGTTTGCTTCCGGGGGGTGAAATTGTAAAACTGTTCACGGATGAGGTAAGTTACAACGGAAGGAGAAACCAGGAGTTGATAAGTTCGCAAGAATGCGTTCCCAGCAAAGTGCCACAACGCGAGGTTTTGGAACCCCGCTGCGACCTCAATAAAGATGATTCCAATCTGGGCAATAGAAGCATAGGCGATCTGACTTTTTATCGAGGATTGGACGCGTGCGATGCCGGTAGCAATAATGCTTGAAATCAGCCCTATTAAGCCAATCAATATTCTGACTGACAACTGGTGTTCCCAGAATGGAAATGTTCTCAGCAGAATATATATGCCGACGTGAACCGAAAGTGCTCCATAAAAAATCGCGCTGGAAGGCGTAGGCCCTTCCATAGCTCTTGGCAGCCAAAATGAAAATGGAAATTGCGCGGACTTGGCAACAGCTGAAATGAGAATCATCAGCGAAATAAATACGCCGATTACACTGTGAGATTGTAATTGCGAGCTCACTAATTCATAGTTGCTGAGCTTGAGGAATGTGATGTTTTCATGCCATAGATGATGACTCATCCACATCGCGAGTAGGATGCCCACATCGCCGATACGGTAAATAGAAAATACTTTGACGGCGTTTTTCACTGGAAGATAGCGATCCCTGTAAAAAGCTATAAGCAGGAACGAAGAGATCCCCAGGATCTCCCAGCCCATAAAAAGCGTCTCAAGATTTCCGGAAAAAATTACAATATTATACCCTACGTAAAAGAAAAGGATGGTATTAAAAAAGCGTTTGTATCCGTTTTCTCTGTGCAAATAACTTCGGCTGTAAATCCCTACGAGGAAAGTAAGAAAGGAACCCACTAACAGATACACCGCTGAGATCTTGTCAAAGTAGAAATCAATAAAAAACTCATAGCCTTCTGTCTTAAAGAGGACAATATCTTTGAGGTTGAGAATTGGGCGATCTTGCCAAAACCAGAATCCTGTGAAGACCAAAAACATACAGAGATGTATCCCCACGGTAAAGTAAACTACCCACGAGATACTATTCTCCTTTTTGCCTGGTATCAATAAGCTCAGAATAAATCCCGCCACGGGAATAAGGATAAAAAGTTCTAAAAAAAATGTCATGGCGTGGTGATTATATGAGCCGAAATATTTTCTCGAGTGGATTCAATTAGGCTTGTCACATCGCTTGTCACACCCGCTCTTTGGATTGGATGATAGTCGGTAAAGGTGCCATCGCGAAATAAATACAACTTTTCTGTCAATGGATCGAAAACAACCAAGTGGATCCATTCATTAATATACCATTCATACACTTCATCGGATCGTTGGATCGTTTCCAATACTACGTGAGGAAAATGCTCCACCAGCAGCATCAGCCTCACAGGATCATGTACTTCGATCATTTGGCTTGGAAGCCCTGGTCTCAAATCACCTTCAATTCCGTTTGCTACCCCGAAGAGACCCATTACATTGTGCGGAAGTTTGGTACCAGCTCCCAACTTCTGGTTATCGACCCTGGAGAAAAAGTATTCGAGATTTATTCCGCCGCAAACGGGACCAAGCGGTTTTAAAACATTGAAAAGTACTTTGCCATTGAGGTCAAGGCTGTAGTCGTACGAGTTGAGAAATGCGCGCCGGTCGAGAAATAAATTTTTGGTCAGACTTCTTCGACCAACAATGCACAAGCTGTTAGTTGCATGATTGAGTTCAGGCCTGGGCTCGAATAATGAAACGGATCTCGTGCGGATTTTTTCATGGATCTTTGCGGCAGGCATACGCGTATTGACGGATTCAAACCGGCGCGATCTTTCTTTTGAATTTGCGTCCAAGGCTTTTGCAAAAACGCTGGTATTTTTTCGATGCAGTTCAAGCATTCCTTCGTCCAACTTGTTCACATCAAAGAATTCGATCTCGTCTCGCGTCGTATCTTGCAAGCCTCCGACAAAGCGGACTGCGTCAGGGATATTCAGCCCATTTGAGCGAAGTATTGTCCTTACCCCTGGGTGATTCGCCATAAAGCAAATCACACGGGCGTTGACCGAACCAGGCCGTCCCGCACAGGCGCCACAATCGTAGGCAGCGTAGTGCGGATTGTTTACGCTGCTTGCGCCGTGACCGATAATATAGACAAGTGAGGCAAAGTCTTTCACTAGCCCGATGCCTCTTAACAGATCCTCTACACGCATAGCCATTTCTTGGACCGTAAACCCGATCTGCAGCCCATTTTCTGTCTGACTGGCGTCCCCGTTCTCTATTGTTAGTTCTGATACCTTGTTCATGTGGGCAAATGAGGAAGCAGTAGCAGCGCTGGCTTTAGGTCGGAAAATGTTTAGGGCCAGCCGGAGGGCCGAGATGAATCCCAGCGTCTGCGTAATAAACCAACCCCTGAATAATGTGTGAGAATGCTTCGTAAAGTGTACATCTTTCTCCTTCTTTTCATTAGAGGCTGTTTCCTTGATAAGATATTTCGGAGTTACCGGAGCCGGGCATAGTTTAGTATAAAATTTTCCGCTACCCGGTTGAAAAAAGAACTCGACATTAAAGAATCCAGGCGTGCCGTACGTTTCACATTGACTGTCAAACTTTTCAAGATAGTGTCGGAATGAAAATGACCGGTCATCGATACAGAATATTGCTTGAAAGCTTTTGAGAGCGGATTGCTGCTGATTTCGTTTCTGGTTTAGAATTCCGGAAAGCGCCTGATCGTAGTGCGTCCATTCGAAGGCCTCCTGCCACATCGAAAGGACTTCATCCAATTCACTTTTTATTTCTTCTTCCGCGAAAAGGTCAACTGGTTTCTTCCTGACTTTTAATGACAGAGGCGCCCAAATATTGCCGAACGTAGAATCAAGCGCATCAATTTCTAGGAGTAGTTCAAAAAACACAAAGTCATGCAAAGATACTTTTTTAGTATCCAGGAGGCTTTGAGGATGATCTTCGATGTATGCCACCATTCCTGACCAGCCTTGATGGGCAAATTGCTGATCGAAAAGATATTGCTTGTATTGGGACTTATCTCCGATTAGAATTTTCAGCAGACTGGCTATGTCGTGCGAACCCTCCATTAAAATCTTACGCGCTCTCTTATTCCTGAAAAAGCTTGTAAAACTATTGCGTTCAAGCTCGCGCAGGGATGCCAGAAAGCCTTCCGGGTGACTCGGAAATTTCCACATAGCAATCCCCTGATCCAGGTAGCTACAAATAACTCGGAATAGCGTGGGGTGCACCAGCGAATCAAGGTCGATCTGATAGTGTCTCTTCCAATTGGAACGCAGCTGACCAATCCTCGGTAGTCTTGTTTGATGATATTTTTCGCTGATCAGTTTTTCCTTCCACCGATTTACCTCCTGGGAGCCTTTCCGCTGGACAATAATCCAGGTGAGAATATCTTCGTCGATGTTCCGCGATACATACAGTCTACGGTATTCATATAAAGAAAGCGACACCTTGTAGCCAAATAATTTTGAAGCACGGCTCAAGGCATCAAAAAATTTTAAGTGTTGAAATGCGTGCAGCGTATTGTGATGAATAAAATCTTTTAGAGGTCCCTGAGCAGGTAAAAAATGTTTCAGATCAAGGAGCACTGCTTCCTGGTCAAAGGCCTGGCTACTTTTTACTTCTCGTGCCAGTCCACTGTGATAAAAGGCAGAATGTCTTAAGTTCATTCCATAAGTCAATTAGCTGAAAAAATCAAAAGAGGCAGCCATGAAATGGTTCTGCTGATAGCACTTCTTTAAAAAGCAGGTCTGCGCCCAGGAAAAGAATCGGCTACGGGGCCATCAGCTGAAAGGATAATTCAGAGACGCAGTGTCCGGATAAGGAGATATAAGGGAATATTTGCAGAATCTCCTGACGATTTGGGGTCGGAGTAAAAGGAATGTTCGTGAGATTCGGTTAGTGTGAATAGTATTGCCTCAACCAGGAGAGAAAGAAACACGGTCTTATCTTCCGATTTCTTTTCTTCCTTTTCATTTTTTTCAAAGGGGAATTGACAGGTCGATGCAGCGGCCGATTTGGATTTTTCAAAACTGCATCCGAAAGACTTGAGATAAGTTGATAGTACTCCGGAAGATTGCGTAAACGCAGAAGTAAACAAAAAGACAACTAATAAGATGCTTGCCAGCGGCCTGTTGTGGGTCCTCCTCCTTATAAACATACGCGCACAAAAATAAAAAATATAACAACACGAAACGTGAAAATCTATTCGATAACCCTACTTGTGGATCCTTCTAGTTTTTTGAGGGATTTCACTCGATTGTCGTATCTCAAGAGCCAAATATGCTGCCCGCCAGTATGCCGGGCCCCCCCGCATTTGGCTCGGGCCATCGCGCCGGCACGGAATGAAGTCTTGCGCTTTGAATGAGGCACTTGGCAGCAGAATTGAATGAGCTCTCTGTGGCTCAACGTAGAGTAGTTATATAGGAGAAAAGACCTGCCTGAACATAAGGGCGAAAGTGGCCCAAGTCATGCCCAAGAATAAAACTTTTTCCCATTTTGAAACTTTCAGCTAAAGAATGGGCTCTAATTTGCCCGATTTTGGGGCCTCAGGGCTATGGCATCATTTTCGAATACTTACTGAAAAAACCTCGTAAATACCATGAACTACAAGTCGATCATAACGCAACTATACTTCGTACTGATTTCTGCGGATGGTCATGTCAACGACCATGAACGACTATCAGGAAAATTCCTTGCCAAGGCTGAAGGCATAAATGACGAAGACTTCAGAGTGGAATTGGAATTATTGAGATCAAAGGACCCTTCAACATTACTGGGTGAATGCCTTAAAGCTTTGAAGAAACTCGATCGGATGCAACAGATTCGAATAATTGCCTGGCTGTGTGTCGTCGCTAATGGTGATGGATTTATGGACAAGGCAGAATGGCAATTGATATACAAAATATACCACAAGGAACTTCATTTGCCATTGGACGAAATTTTCAAAATTCAAAAAGAGATCAATCGATTGCCTCGTGAAAGGGCTTCCTTTGACAATTTCTTAAAATCAATAGCCTAACCTCTCGTTTATGAAGTTGCTTTCGACACGTTGTGTTGGCCTAATAGGGGCAACGGCTCTGGTATGCGCCGTTAATATCTCAAGCGCGCAGTTTACCGATAACTATGTTCCGAGGAAAACGCATTCGGAATTGTCCAAAGCACTAATCAATGGACTGGAATCTCAGTTTGAAGAGGAAGATAAAAACATGCCTGTCAGCAGGGAAGTAAGGCAAATCAATTTCGAACGCAGGATGAGGTTCATGGAAAAGGTGCTGGACGGCGCATTTATCAAAGATGATTACCTCGAGAGATACGTCGAAAAAGTGTTAGAAAATATCGTTAGTCATAATACGCTTAACCCGTACCCACGCCGTGTTCTTATTTTATCCAGTCCTCACGTCAATGCTGTCTGTTACGGACAGGGCATTTATGCCGTCACGGTAGGTCTACTGGGCAGGATTGAAAATGAGAACCAGCTAGCCTTTATTCTTGCCCATGAACTGGCGCACGACGAATTAGGTCATATCAGAACTCGAATTGTCCAGGAAGCCGATCTTGACCTGGAAGATAAAGCACGCAATCAGACTTTTAGAATTATCTCAGGAAAGGTGATCCGAGACGAAATTGATGAGTTTCGCAAGCTCATCTATGACTTCAGTAAACAGTCCAGAACTAACGAAATGAAAGCTGATTCGATGGCCATAGTTCTATTGCGGAATGCAAAATACAACGAAAGAGCGTCATTCTCAGTTCTCGACATTCTCCAATCGCCGCAATCGCCTAGATACGACATAGGAGCGGAAATATTTGCACCTTTTCATTCTTCAGATTACCCTTTTCAAGACCATTGGTTAAATGCCCGACTGAGCGTATATAGCAAAAAATATATGGGCACTTTCTTATATTCAGCAGATTCTATTGATTCTCACCCGAATATTTCGATAAGGAGGAAAGCGCTGCAGCCCTATATCAGCAATCAAATTCCGCAAACTCGCCACCAGCCTCCTGAATTTGTAAGAACTGTAGGTGACATTGCCGCGTTCGAGACTCTTGAGAGTGCGTATAAGGATAATGAGTATGATTTGGCGCTTTACCACGCGTTGCAACTTTACAGCCGCTATCCCGGGAATGTTTACGTAGTGTCAAGGATCGGTAGAATTCTCACGGACTTATATGAGGCCCGAAATTCAGACCGGTATTATAACTATGTTGCAAAGTATACACCTAATTATGGCGACGAATTAAAGTTGATTAACAGTTTTCTCCACAACATTACGCAACAGGAATTGGGGGAAATCGCTTTTCGTTTTATAAACAACAGGGTACATTTTAATAGTAACGAGAAAAGCCATTATTACCTTTCGTGGAAGATCAGCACCCTGACAGACAGAAATGAGCAGGTCATGTCAATCGCTGAGCAGTACACCAACCGTTTTGGTGGAGCGGTTAAATCCTATAAGTATCAATAAGCAATTCTTGCGGGTGACTCGCCCACTTTGTCATTCACGCCCTCTATTTTTTGTAATCGCATTCATCAGCCTTATATTTGTGGCAATTTTTGATAATTGAATCCAATAAAAGCTATGAGGCTTGGGCAACTTGCAAGAAAGCTAGAGGTTACACCACTTGAGATCATCAATTTTCTGGCTAACAATAGAATATCAATTGATAACAGTACGAATGCCAGATTGGAAGCAGATTATGTTGCTTTGGTGATGCGGCATTTTTCACCAACTTCTTTCTTTCAGGACGACGTCGATACGATTGAGACCACGAACACCTTTCCTGATAATCTAAACACAACGGTATCGCAGGTGGCCGCAGACTCTTTGGAAATGGCACACGATGCAACATTTATCGAACAGAACGAAGTTATAAAGGCTCCCAAAATAGAACTGTCCGGGTTAAAAGTCCTCGGGAAAATTGAGCTTCCTGAGATCAAAAAAAAGGAACCTTGCAAACCCCTGGAGAAGAGTGAATCCGATTCTCTTAAGGAGCAAGAGATGGAGAATCGCAATCAAACAGTCAAAAGGGATAAACGGCCAACGAAGAATCCTATCGCACTTCAACGCGAACGGGAAGCAGTTGAGGCTAAAAAGAAAAGAGAGGAGGAGCTAAGACAGCAGAAAGAAAGACGCACCCAAAACTATCTCCGGAAAGTAAAGGCTCACCAACCGACAAAAGCAGCGAGAGTTCTCAGAGAGGAAACAGAGGAGCTTTCGGCCGCAGAACTGGAACCGCCGCCAAAAACATGGTGGGGCAAATTTGTCAAGTGGCTCACCACGTAACAGGCCTGCTAATTTACCTTCAACAGCTCCACTTCGAAAATTAGGGTGGCGTGTGGAGGAATTTGGCCTCCAGCGCCTTGCTCTCCATAGGCGAGGCTACTTGGTATGAATAACAGCCACTTGTCGCCCTCGTGCATGAGCTGTAAGGCTTCAGTCCATCCAGGTATTACCTGGTTCACTACAAATGTTGCTGGCTCATTCCGGGAAGCGGAACTATCAAATACAGTTCCGTCAACCAACTTTCCTGTATAGTTTACGGTAACGCGGTCAGTCGCTGCTGGGGCCTTTCCGCTGCCGGATGATAATACTTTGTATTGTAAGCCACTGGCCGTGCTTTGCACACCTTCCTTAGTCTTATTGGATTCTAAAAAGACTTTGCTTTCCTCCTGGACCTTAGCCGCTCGTCTTTCCATTGCCTTTTCCATATACTCCTGCACGACCACAGAGCTCTTTTCCTTATCCATAATAAGTGGCTTGCCAAGATAGGTGTCCCTCATGGCAATGTTCAAGGTCTCGATGTCAATTGAATCACCGCCTTGCATTTTCAGGTTGGAAGCAACGATAACTCCAAGTCCGTAGCTTGCTTTTTTATGGACATCGCTTGTATCCGCTTCCTTTGGTTTTTTTAATTCAGCAATCTGTGCCTTTAAGGCATCAATTTCAGCGATCAATTCCTTTTTTGACTGTGAAAAAAGGGGAAAGCTAGCCAACAAGGCAATAACAACCACTATCAATCTCATGTCCGATTTTTTATTTGGGCACAAAGAAAAGGAAAATAAAAAGTACTCCCCAACGGAGGAGTACTTTTATCATAACAGGCTGATCCCCTTGGTTTTAGAAGGCGGAATTTTGATATTTTTTCCGAGGCCGAAAATTTTCTGGCTCAGACTACAGGGCACCGAATTGCTTGAGATATTTTTCCGAATTAGCCCTGACATTTTCCGGAGGGTTCATAGACAGCGACTTCTTGAAGTTCGCAATTGCATTTTTCGTATCGCCTTTCAATGCGTAGGCTTCTCCCAGGCTATCCCAGGCGTTGGGGCTTTTCGGGTAGCGTTCAGTGGCCATCTTTAGGATTTCAATAGCCTTATCGTGTTGCTTAAGCCCCAATAGTTCATATCCATAATTGTTAAGTTCAACTTCCGTTGCCAGCGCTAATGCTTCTTTTTTTGTTTTCTCTGCTTCTGCTGTTTTTCCCATTTCATTCAACAAGCCTGACTTGATATTCAATGTGGTGAAATTCCTGGATTGGCTCACGGCGCGATCGATCCACACCATTCCTTGCTCCATGTTTACTTTATTCACCAGCGAATAATTGGCGGCGCTTGAATTCGCTTTCCAGTCGAATCCCTTGGCACCCTTTAACTCCTCTGCCGCATTGGTCATGACGATTTCATCCATAGCAAATGCGATTGTAACAGGAAACTGCTTTTTCTCCCAGCTCAACACCAGTTCGGTGGAGTTTTTGTCCGCCGATAAGAAGTCAAATGTCAGCAGTTCGGTAAAGGCACCGTCGCGTATGGTGATTGGCGCACGCATTTGGTCACGTTGCGGATCATAGGCGAAATTTCCCCATGATCTATAATCTTTGGATAATATGACTTCACCGGTGTTATCCTTATTGATCACGAAAAAAAGACCGTAGGAGCCGGCTGGAACATCCTTATCTTGGACCTTGGCAACATGCGAAAGCTCAATTACCGTGTTTTCATTTGCTCCGGCTCGCCATGGTGCTTCATGTTTGGTACCAAACGCCTGAACATTCCACCCGTAAGGCACAAGAGCGCCCCATACCTCTCTTTCGTTTACTGCTGGCCTGGAATATTTGACGGTCACCTTTGATATGCCTACGGTTTGAGAGACTTCGGCAGCTAGGCTAGGGCGCGGAGTGGTAACGTTTTGCGCGATCAAGGATTGGCAGAGAATTACAAATGCAATAGCAATGCAAACGCGGGTCAGATTTGTTTTCATATGGCTTAGGTTAATGATGTTTCTGATAGAAAAATCTAAATCTACAGCCCTGCGTAATAATTATTCTCCCGCAATTCGTGGGATATTTACCAGCATCTTTACACGATCGATGGGGGAAGTTGTAAAAAATCACTACACAACTTTGACCTGTTGGGTGCGATTAAGACAGTTCCGCAATCTCCCACTTGCCATGCTCGTCCTTTTTGTACGACAAGCCGTTGCTCATCACGTGCATTTCATTTCCGTGGGAATCGATGACGGTTTTTAGCTCGTAGACCTCGATTCCGTTGTTTTCACGCGTTAAAAAAAAACTCAGTGCCTTGACCGAGGGACCAATATCACTCAGCCATTGATCATCACCTTCCCGCATAAATGCCTGACTCATAAACGACTTTTTTTGGTTTATAAAGTTAACCCTTACTTCTGCGAGTTGTTCAAGTCTACTGTTCCCAATAAAATTAAGGCGTTAACTTTCGCTAATGAAAACCAAAGAATGCCCTTCTTGCGCCATGGAGATCGACGCAAGGAGTAAAATTTGTCCTGTATGCAATTATCAATTTGGGGAACAGCCAACCGCGCTAAAATGGATAGCCCTTGCGCTTGTCTTGCTGTTCTTTATTTATCTGCTTTTTTTCTGATCACGATCAAGGCTGAACAACTACCTTCTGCTTTGAAATTTTTTCGACATATACGTGAATGGAGTACATCATGATAATGGTAATTATCATCGCCCCAACTACTACGTATCCAAGTGTATCATAGTTTATCAATTTTCCTTCGGGAGTTTGCGCTACGATAAGGCCGGCAATGAAGGTTGCAAAGCCTCCGGATATTTGCTGAACGGACGAGTTAATGCTCATAAATGCACCACGATCCTGCGGAACCGGTACTGCGGTAAGCAGCGCCGAAGACGATATTATGCGCGAGGCCACTCCTGCAAACATAATAATGTTTAGCACCAGCACTAACCAGAATGGAGTAACACCTAAGTTGCAATATATGGGCACTACCATCATCGTTATGATTGAACCGACAACGAAAATATTGTATTTACCAACCTGATCGCTGAATTTACCGATCAACGGTCCCGTGACCATCGAAAAAATACCAGTAACCATGTACAAGAGCGGCAGCTGCTTCATGGTTATGTTCAAATTGTTAACACTAAAGGCGCGGGCAAAGGGCATGAGCATAAAACCACCCGTTGCCAGCAAGGTCGTTGCCGCAAAACCTTTCAGGTAGGTTGAACGGGAGATCGTGTTCATCAGGTGTCGAACCGGGTTCTTCGTGGACGGTATATTCAGATGGCTGTCAATTGGCTTCATGAAAAGGATAATCAGTATTCCAACGATGATACTGATGCCAACGATCATAAAGAAAGGCGAATGCCAGCCATACGCGTCCGCGAAATACAACCCTATGGGTATGCCCAACACTTGACTTGATGCAAAAGCCATCTGTACAAAACCCATAACCCGTCCCCTGACTTCGAGTTTGAAAATATCGGTAATGATAGCAAAACTTATTGAACTGAGGACTCCACCGAAGACGCCAGTGATAATGCGTGCTAAAAGCAAGTCGTGATAGTCGGGGGCAAGTGCGCAGAGCGTTGTACCAATAATAAAGCCTCCGTAAAAGAACAGCAGAAGTTTCTTTCTATCAAATTTATCTGCGAAGCCTGCAGCAAGTAGACCGGATGCACCTGCGCTAAAAGCATACGCCGATACAACCATTCCGAATTGTGAGGGATTAATGGATAACTCAGGAAGTAGGATGGCGCCCAGTGGCGATAACACCATAAAATCAAGAATCACCGTAAACTGCAAAATGGTAAGGACTGCGATAATAAAAATTTCGTATCTACTAAAAGTCTTTATTCGCATCTGAGTAAGTTAACGTGAAAATTCTTTGCGCTCCTAGGTCGATGCCAAGCAAGTGATCACCACATTTGGCGTATATTGTTGGGCTCAATTCGTAATGGATTGTCAGTATCATTGGGGTCCAATTCCAATTCAAGATCCGCCTTTTCAGAACGAAGATTTCCTCCTGTTTTATTTACAAGCGTGAGGAAATATTCGTCCTTAACACAAGTACGTCGAAAATAGTTACAACGTTGCTTTGTTAGTGTCATAGATCTCTGATATGCTACCAATTATCCTTATGGTTTCGATGCCCTGAGCACTAGCCTCAGGGTTCGACTCATGATTTTATCACCCAGAACAAATTTTTCGCGCAGAGCAAATTTTTGGGACCAGGTCGCATACCCTTTACGGAAAGTGCATCTAACCAGCTGATACAACGCGCGAAAGCGAATGACAATTCCAGGAGAATCAGTTATCGATTTGACGCAGAACTTTCTCAATTTTATCATAATCTTAAAAGACTTAAATTGGAATAGTTTAATATTGAGAATGTACAAAATTCGTTACGTACTCGTCTCCGTTGCGCTCCTGACAGGGGTAACCTTAAGCCATGCACCGATTAAGTTGAAATCACTATTCAACGGAAAGGATTTGAAAGGCTGGGACGTCTACATTGGACCAATTTATGATTCGGCGAAGAAGGACTTTGGTGGCGAGCCAATTGGACTCAATAAAGATCCAAACAACGTTTTTTCGGTCGTAAAACAAGATGAACAGCCTGCAATCCGCATATCGGGAGAGAACTTTGGCGGGCTTTCAACCCAGCAGGAGTTTAGCAACTATCATTTGCGACTGGAATTTAAATGGGGGCAATTAAAATGGGACCCGAAACGAAATGCGAAACGCGATAGTGGCATTTTGTACCACGCCGTCGGGCCTCATGCGGCCGACTGGTTGTTTTGGATGCGATCTCAGGAATTCCAGATTCAGGAGGGCGACTGTGGGGATTATTGGGGATGCGGCGGCGCATTTGCAGATGTTCCAGCGGCAAAGCAGGGCCAGAGATTTGTATACACAGCGGGTGCTGAACTGCTGACTTTTCGCGACAAAGGTCCTAATGGGAGAAACTGCGTCAAGCGTGGTGACGGAGAAAATCCTTCCGGGGAATGGAATACAATTGACCTGTATTGCTACGGTGATAGCAGCGTTCATGTCGTCAATGACAAAGTCGTAATGGCCCTGTACAACTTAAGTCAGCCTGATGGCCCAAATATCTCCCCATTAAGAAAGGGAAAAATCCAAATTCAATCTGAAGGTGCCGAGGTTTTCTATCGGAATATTGTCATTGAAGGCATCTCCGGCATCCCTGAAAAACTTTTGCAATAATTTTTGGAAATGAAGAACGAGCGGTATTGCGAAAATTACGACAGAATTTTTCAATATTTTGATAACTCTCGTGCTACTCCAATCGTATTAACCGTTTTATGACGAAGTCTGCCCGAATAGAATCAATCGATCTGTTGCGTGGTATTGTTATGATTGTTATGGCATTGGATCATGTGCGAGACTATTTCCATGCCGATGCCTTTCTGTATGACCCCACGGATATGTCAAAAACCAGTGTCATACTGTTCTTTACAAGATGGGTAACTCACTTTTGTGCGCCTGTTTTTATTTTCCTTGCCGGGACCTCTGCATTTCTCATAGGACTGAGGAGAAGTAAAAAGGACCTGTCGGGCTTTTTGCTTAAGCGTGGCCTCTGGTTGGTTTTTCTGGAATTGACCATCGTAAACTTTGCCTGGTTTTTCAATTTTCACTTTTCTCTTATAACCCTCTTCGTTATATGGGCACTTGGTATTGGCATGATCATATTGGCCGGTGCAATTCACTTGCCTTTTAAGATAACTTTGGCGATCGGTCTGTTAATGGTTGTTGGACACAACCTGCTTGATGGTTTCCGCATCGAGGGGGATGGTGCAAGCGCGATCTTATGGTCGATGGTCCACCAATTCCAGGGATTTTCTTTGTCACAAGACTTTTTTCTATTCATTGCCTATCCGCTTGTGCCCTGGGTCGGCGTGATGTTATTAGGATATTGCTTCGGTTTCTTCTATCAAAGTTCCTACAGTCGGGAATCACGCAAACAAATGCTGCTTTATGTTGGTTTCGGCTTAGTTGCCCTGTTTGTAGTGATAAGATTTATCAACGGTTATGGTGACCCTAATCACTGGTCGGTTCAGCCCAGTCCTGTGTTTACGGTGTTGTCTTTCTTGAATGTTACAAAGTATCCACC
Source organism: Chryseolinea sp. (assembly GCA_025923195.1). Classification (GTDB taxonomy): domain Bacteria; phylum Bacteroidota; class Bacteroidia; order Cytophagales; family Cyclobacteriaceae; genus Chryseolinea. The sequence continues at coordinate 45,117 of JAICGJ010000003.1, read as the reverse complement.
CTCATTGCTATACCTGTTGGTAACATTGGGTCCGGCGATTTTATTCCTGGCTATTTCTGAGAATTATTTTGGAACGGCTGCCCAGAGAGTTAAAATACTCGGACGGGTGCCCATGTTTTACTACTTGCTTCATTTGTATCTGATTCACCTGCTCGCATTGGTTGCGGCTATGCTGACTGGGTACGATGCCTCAGACATGGTCTTCGATACCTGGGTCACTAACTCGCCGAACCTCGCCGGGTACGGATTTAGCCTATGGGTTGTCTACGTCGTATGGATAGGAGTTGTTGTCATACTTTATCCGTTGTGTAAATGGTATGATCGATATAAGATTGAACAACGAAGCAAATGGTGGCTGAGCTATTTGTGATAAGTGAAAAACTAAAAGTGACAAGTGAAAAACTAAAAACTAAAAGTGAAAAGCGAAACCTAGCGGTCAATCACTTTTCACTTATAACTTATCACTTTTCACTTTCACTTCTATCCCCAGCTCCTTCAGCTGTTCCTCGGAAATTGTGGATGGTGTATCGATCATAACGTCCTTCCCGGCGTTATTTTTTGGGAACGCAATAAAGTCGCGGATGGAGTCTGCCCCCCCGAAAATCGAACAGAGCCGGTCAAAGCCAAAAGCAATCCCGCCATGGGGAGGTGCACCAAACTCAAAAGCTTCCATTAAGAATCCAAACTGTTTCTTTGCTTCAGCCTCCGAAAATCCCAGATGGTTGAACATCATTTGTTGTGTGGCCCTGTCATGAATACGGATAGAGCCTCCTCCAACCTCAGTACCATTGATCACCATATCATAAGCGTTCGCACGTACTTTCCCAGGATCAGTATCCAGTAACTTAATATCTTCAGGTTTTGGTGATGTGAAAGGATGATGCATGGCGTGATATCGCTGGGTTTCTTCACTCCATTCCAGCAACGGGAAATCCAGGACCCAAAGTGCCGAAAATTTATTCTTATCGCGAAAGCCCAATCTGTCGCCCATCAAAAGGCGGAGTTCATTCAATTGTTTGCGCGTCGAGAAGGCTTCGCCGGCGAGCAATAATATCAGATCACCAGGCTCAGCGTTGAATTTGTCGGTCCATCCTTTGAGTTCGTCGCCCGAGTAAAATTTATCCACCGAAGATTTGATGGTTCCATCTGTTCTGTATTGCACGTACACCAGACCTTTTGCACCGACTTGAGGACGCTTGACGAACTCAGTAAGTTCATCAATTTGTTTGCGCGAATATTCGGAACAGCCCTTGGCATTGATCCCTACGACGAGTTCTGCACTTTCAAAGACCTGAAAATTTTTTCCTTTCGTCAGGTCCGTAATATCCACAAACTTCATATCAAATCGCGTGTCCGGCTTATCGGACCCGTAAAATTGCATAGCCTCATCGTATTTCATGCGAGGTACATCTGGCAGTTCAACGCCCTTGACTTGTTTGAACAGGTGCCGGATCAATCCTTCAAAGGTATTTAATATGTCCTCCTGTGTAATGAAGGACATTTCACAATCAATTTGCGTGAATTCGGGTTGGCGATCCGCGCGCAGGTCCTCATCCCGGAAACATTTAACGATTTGATAATATCGGTCAAAGCCTGACACCATCAACAATTGTTTGAACGTTTGAGGGGACTGTGGTAATGCATAGAATTCGCCGTTGTGAATCCTCGAAGGAACCACGAAGTCACGGGCACCTTCGGGTGTGGATTTTATCAGCACCGGGGTTTCCACTTCGATAAAATTCTGTCCATCAAGAAACATTCTCGTGTGCTGCGCCATTTTGTGCCGCAGCTGGAGACTTTCGCGCACCGGATTTCTGCGCAGGTCAAGATACCTGTATTTCATCCTTAGCTCTTCGCCGCCATCAGTATCATCTTCTATGGTAAATGGAGGAAGCTTCGAGGGATTTAGTACCTTCACCTTCGATACTTTCACTTCAATTTCTCCGGTGGGGAGTTTGTCATTTTTTGAAAGCCTTTCCACCACCAAACCTTCAATTTGGATAACATATTCGCGTCCCAGACTTCTTCCAGCTGACAATACATCGGCATCTGTTTTAGCTTCCTCAAATATCAATTGCGTTACGCCATATCTGTCGCGCAAATCGACCCACAATACGCTTCCTTTATCGCGAGATCTTTGCACCCAACCCGTCAAGACAACGTTTTGATTTACATCCGATAACCTCAATTGACCACATGTATGCGTCCGTAACATCTGAGTTTTGATTAATTTAGCGCTGCCATTCGACAGACAGGCGCGAATTTAAGAATACTTTAGTATCCGTAAGTGTATGCAAAAAATTAAAAGTAGAGTGCTGAAGTGGTTTTTTTTGGTGGGATTGAGCCTCGTGGCCGCAGATCGACCTAAACTCGTTAAAGTCAAAGTTAACGATGAAATAACCGTATCTATCCCACGCGAGTGGAACGCTATGGACGCGCTTGACTTTACACAGCGATATCCATCGGTAAGAGCTCCGTTAGCAGCCTACACGAATCTGGATCGTACAATTGATTTTAGCGTTAATATTTCCGCCACGCAGTGGCCTGATACCGATGTCGAGATGGCTCAAAAATTTTTCAAGGCCAGTGTACTGAGCATGTTCGATCGTGTAGATATGATACGGGAAGGCGTCCATGAAGTCAACAAAAAGAAATTTATCTTTTTTGAATTTGATTCTCGTGTCAACGGCACGCGGCAGGAGGGTTTTCAGGATCCGATTTTGAGGTATACATACATTCAATATCTTCTTGAGCCTGGCAGGGCGCTCGTGTTCTCTTTCAATTGTCCCAGGAGGGAAAAACAAGATTGGCAGGAAACTGCGCGCGCGATGATGAAGAGCATTAAAGTAAAGACCTGACACGCGACAACTTTCTGCTTTAATCTTTAAGCTTTACATTTGCCGCCCTATGGAATTATACACCGATGAGTATTTCATGCGCGAAGCGATTAAAGAGGCTGGCAAAGCCTTGGACAGTGGTGAAGTTCCTGTGGGGGCGGTGGTCGTTTGTATGAATCGGATTATCGCAAGGGCGCACAATCAGACGGAAAAACTAACGGATGCTACAGCCCACGCCGAAATGCTGGCCATAACAGCGGCTTCCAATCATCTGGGTTCCAAATATCTAAATGAATGCACCTTATATGTGACTTTGGAGCCGTGCGTCATGTGCGCTGGCGCTTTGCATTGGGTGCAACTTCACAAATTGGTATTCGGAGCGTCCGATGTTCAACGAGGCTTCACTTTAGTAAACGCACCTTTGCTTCACCCGAAAACAGAATTGGTGAGAGGCGTGAAGGCAGATGAAAGCAAGAGTCTTATAGACAGTTTTTTTAAGGAACTTAGAAAGTAATAGAAATGAACAATATGGAACTAAAAGGTAGAGTAATTCAACTGCTTCCTCTTCAATCAGGTATGGGAAAAAAGGGTCCATGGAAGAAACAAGAGTTTATCGTAGAAACTCAAAGTCAGTATCCCAAGAAGGTATGCCTTTCTGTTTGGGGTGACAAAGTAGACCAGTTCAATCTTGCAGTTGGACAATTCGTCACCGCGGCCGTTGAGCTTGAAAGCAGGGAATACAACGGCCGGTGGTACACCGAAGCGCGCGCGTGGAAAATCGAAAAACATAACACCGGCAGTGTTGATTCACCTCCGCCAGCCATGGACGAGCCTTTTGTAGCAGATTCCAATAACACTGCTGATGATTTGCCGTTTTAACAACAAGCCTTTGTAAACGTGCGGCCCAATAACAGCCATGTATTGAAATTTTCTCGATACAGTTATGGTTGTATATTTGGTTGCGCAAGAAATTTATGTTTAACTAAAAAAATCCACTATCATTATGGCATTCACACTTCCTGCTCTTCCTTATGCGTTTAATGCGCTTGAACCTCATATCGACGCTCGTACTATGGAAATACACCATGGTAAACATCACAACACTTATGTTACCAACTTGAATAACGCCGTCGCTGGTAAACCTGAAGAGAATTTAAGCATCGAAGATATATGTAAAAACGTTTCAAAATATCCCGTCGCTGTTCGCAACAACGGCGGAGGACACTACAATCACAGCTTTTTTTGGACTATCCTTGGACCGAACGCTGGAGGCAAACCCTCAGGTGCGTTAGCAGATGCCATCAATTCAGCATTCGGAAATTTTGATGAGTTTAAAACTAAGTTCGCTGCCGCCGCGGTGGGCCGATTTGGGTCCGGCTGGGCCTGGTTGATTACAGACAGCAGCGGAAAACTTCAAATTACCTCCACTCCAAATCAGGACAATCCGTTGATGGATGTTGCTGAAGCTCAGGGCAAACCTGTTCTCGGACTCGATGTTTGGGAACATGCCTATTACCTCAATTATCAAAACCGCAGACCGGACTACATAGCAGCATTTTGGAATGTTGTGAACTGGAATGAAGTGGCTAAACGATTTGCCGGTAAGTAGATTTGCGTTTCAATACAAATAGGAAAGGGCTCGGGTGAGCCCTTTTGTATAGCATAGTCTTCACGTTGCGTCCTATCGTTGCCAACGGCCACGATATTGCTGTCTTCCCGACCGGGCAAAGCCCGACCTGTTGTTATTCTTTGCATTCACAGATTCCCCTGACTGTTTCGTCTGTTGTGAAAGTGCGGCGTATGTCATGTGATACGGCTGATCCTCAATGACAGGGATCGTTTTTTTAATAAGCTTATGGATGTCGCGCAAATACTCCTTTTCCTCTTCATCACAAAAAGAAAGTGATATTCCGGTTGACCCTGCGCGTCCGGTTCGCCCAATTCGGTGGACATAGGTCTCGGGCACGTTGGGCAATTCATAGTTGATCACGTGGGACAATTCTTCAACGTCAATTCCGCGCGCAGCAATATCGGTAGCCACCAATACACGAGTCTGCTGTGACTTGAAGTTGCTCAGGGCGCGCTGACGCGCATTTTGTGATTTATTACCATGGATAGCTTCAGCGCGAATCCCGGATTTGATAAGGTCTTTAGCGACCCGGTCGGCGCCATGTTTTGTGCGAGCGAAAACCAACGCAGTAATGATACTCCTGTCCTGCAATATGTGAAGTAGCAGCTTGCGTTTGTCATTCTTTCCAACAAAATAGACTGCCTGTTTGATGGTATTCGCGGTCGACGAGACGGGGGTGACGTCAATCCGAACGGGGTTAGTCAATATAGTATCTGCGAGCTTAGCAATCTCAGGAGGCATCGTAGCGGAAAAGAAAATTGTCTGACGTTGTGCAGGAATACGGCCAATAATTTTTTTGACGTCGTGAATAAATCCCATATCCAACATGCGATCCGCCTCGTCTAGCACTAACAGTTTCAGATTCTGAAGTTTCACGAATCGCTGGTCCATGAGATCCAGCAAGCGTCCTGGTGTTGCAATTAATATGTCAACGCCTGAACGCAGCGCATCCGTTTGTGATCGCTGAGGAACACCACCGAATACAACGGTATGTCGTAACCGGAGGTGCCTTCCATAGGCGGAAAAACTTTCCCCGATTTGGATGGCGAGTTCCCGGGTAGGAGTCAGTATCATTGCCTTAATACCAGAAGGACCTTTGACGAAAAGTTCATCCTGGTGAAGCAACTGTAAGATCGGGATGGCGAATGCTGCTGTTTTTCCAGTGCCAGTCTGTGCACATCCAAGGAGATCTTTTCTTTCTAATAATACGGGAATTGCTCGTTCCTGTACTGGGGTTGGGTGCGTATATCCCTCGTTCTTAAGGGCGCGCAAAATCGGCTCTATGAGCGTTAATTTTTCGAATGACATGAGTTTTTGGTTTGCTGCAAGAAGCTTGTAATGTTAAAACGCCTCTTGTTATCGTTGCGTAAACACGCGTTTTTTACGGAATTCGGAGGAGTGAGCCACAAAGATAGTCAATTTAAACGATATTCTCTGCATTTTAGAATAGGGTAGGCGGCTCGTTATTTCCTATGTGAGTTAGTGCCCATGAAAAGAATTATTTTTTGTTGACCAACTTTTGATACTCGATGTGCAAGGATTCATCGACGGGTTCCCCACGCATCATGGCTTTTCGTTTATCCTGATCTTTTTCCCATCTGTAAATCCAGGAGAATCCATACCTGCCGGTATAGAATTCTGTCGATTGATATACAATATCGTCAAGTGCCTGTTCAAGTGATATGAATGAATAGCCTGATTTGCCCAGGTCTTTGATGAGTGCAGGCAGGTAGTCCGTATTCAGTTGGTTGTCATGACACAGATAAATGTGCCTTATGTTTCTTCCATACAAATTCTCGCACAGTGTCTCAAAATGATGAAACAAGTTCATGGTGTGTATCACGTATTGCTGTCCAATTTCCCGTGCTCTGCCCACGTCCTGATTTTGCAGCGCATCTTCATAGAGCGCATTAAATGCCCAGTCTTCACTTTCTATGGTGAATGGGGCGTGGATGTATCCTCGGATTGTTAAAAAATTTTGGATGACCGCATATGATGCGCTATCGTTTCCGAGGCTGTTAAAAGGAAACCTGAAATATGGTGGCCGCCGTCGCATGATCTGAGTAGTTAATTTTTCACCTTTAATGATGTCTTGTTGAAAGGATTCCAGCGTAGTGTCGGCATAATTAATGTGGCTAAAAGAATGATTGCCTGGCGTGACGGTGTTACTCGTAAGCCACCGCTCCAGACACGCGATGTTTTCTTTTACAAAAGCATTATTGTAAATGTTTTTTTCGTTGATGAAAATAGCCACGGGAATATTCAGTTCCTCAATACGTTCAAGCAAAATCGATCGGAAATTGTCCCGCTGAAAAACATTAACGTTAGGCACGTCATCGATCGTAACGGCGACCTGTCGTGGCTGGGCCAAACACGATTGAGAGATCAGTATTAGTATGTAAACTACATGTTTCATCATGTGCAATGGAAGACAACAAATATGCTAATTTATGAGAGCTGCCTGGCAAGTTGTAAGAAAGAAATTTTTTCCAGTTCAACTCTCTCACTCTTTCCGCCTTTTTTCTCCCACTTGATCAGCCTGATATATCCGCGGTCAATCTCAATTCCTGTAATATCGCCGTCATCGTAACAGCAGCATCCAGTGTTGAAATAAGTAGGCCGTATTTTTTGGAAGAATTCCAGGGAAGGCGTCGGCATGTTGTAATTTTTTTGTACTGGCTCATTCCTGGATTTCTTTATAGCGTCGCGACGCTGCATTCTTTCTAGGAGGGTTAATGATTCGAACACGGGCTGATGTGTGTGCCCCGTGATTAGCAATAGATCTTGTTGATCTGATGACCATTCATACATGATATTGTTGTGTTCGGTCTTAAGTGTCGCATTGTAAGCCGGTGTATTGGGATTGATTCTCAGGTAGGCCTGTAGTGGCGCCCATATTTTCGAAACAAAGAACTTGCTGAACAAATTTCCGTCGCTTTGCAAATCCCCTTGATGACCGTGTGTGCAAAATATGGTGAACATTCTTTCTTCAATCATTGCCTGTAGAATAACGCCTTCCATTACAGCAATTTGTCTTTCGTATAGTTCAGCTAGATCGGTCGCCGCTGTCGGATTGATTTCCCAATCAAGGTCGTGATTGCCAAAAATTTTTGTGAACGCATTACGAAATACGAATTTTTTTTCTGCCTCAAAGGAGAGCGTGTTATGCTTCTTGACGTGGAACAACGTATTTTCCCAAAGCTCTTCACAGTCACCTAAACAAATAAGATGAAAGGCTTGTCGGTTGTAGTAGTCAAGGGCGGACACATAGTTTGTTTCCGCGAGCATGAAATCGTCTGCCCCGTTTTTTCTGCCTTTATGCTGATCCGAAAACAAGATGTATTTGCCCGTGTTTATATCAAATGGGATTACAAACCCTTTTTTGCCAGGATCAGTTTGCAGGCGGACTTTCAATTTCGTTAATGCACTATAAATCCTTTGTCTGTCAGGTGCGGTGGAAAAAGTATTGGCTAGCCAGAGGATTGGTCGCAGAAATAAGTAGCGGATTAGTTTTCGCATTCGACAAATTTAGAAACCATTTCCAAATTCCATTGGAGCTTGAGGGACGGATGCCAGGCTAGCAGATTCTGAAACAAATCAGATTAAATGTTCATGAAAAAGGTAAGTGGAATATCAACGCTAAAAAGATCCATCAATCCAATGCCACGCAATATTAGATCATTGCTGGAGAAACACGGCTTATTGGAGTTGTACAAGGCACGTCCGCCATACCAGCAGAATGATTATATCGGTTGGATCACTCGAGCAAAACTTGAGACCACGAAGCAAAAAAGGACCCAACAAATGCTGGAAGAGTTAAAGCAGGGAAACCTGTATATGAGAATGAAGTGGGGTCGCTCAAAGTAGCTATTTCTCCAGCAGATTCTTAAGATTTTTCAATACCAGTTCCCAATTTTCTTCAGAATGCTTGCGGGCATCTTCGTTGGCAACGTTTTCCTGTTTTACATTGAGCGTAGTTTCTCCGTTGTCCTCAAAAAGTTCGTAGGTGATGTTGGCATAATTTTCTGGAACGTCAGGTAGCCCTGAAAAAGAACTAAGGTACGTGTACTGGAATAGCTTGGCTGGCTCACTTTTCAAAATGACACCCTTGTCAATATACTGTTTTCCGTTCCACTCACCCTTAAATTCTAAAGGACTTCCTTCTTTCCAGTCTGACACGGCATCGGTGCCGAAAAAGTATTGTTTAATCAAACTTGGATTTGTAAGGGCGTCCCAAACTGCCGATGCAGGAGCTGAAATCGTCGTTGATGCCTTAGCAATCAGATTAGCTGACATATTCTTGTTTTTTTATAATAAACAATTCACAGCGATAATGTTCAGCAACAACGCCCCTGTTGTTGTTTTCTTACATACTTTCTCTAACAATAGCTGCAAAACCCGTAATTTCTATCCGACAGCATAGTCACGGATTGCAAATCGGATTTGGTTTAAGCCATCAAAAAGATTTATAGTTTTGAAGCCATGATTGACATAGAAAAAGTCGATATCGTAAAGCAGGGACATACTCTGTATGAAAGTTTTTCATGGCGTATCGAGCACGGTGAGAATTGGCTTATAACTGGGTCAAATGGTAGCGGAAAGTCTATCCTCCTTGAAATGCTTTCTGGCATGATGCATATCCCAAAGGGCGAGATTCATTACGATTTTATTAAGGGTTTTATCTGGGACGTGAGGTACGCGGAAAAAAAGAACTTGATCACCTACATCCCGGCCCACGCATTGCGCTCCTTTGTCGATGGCAATAACCTCTTCTATCAGCAACGATACTACGGCATGGAAGATAGTCGAACACCGCTCGTCAGGGATGTGTTAGGTGAGCCGCTGGAACAAATGGGTGAGCACCATATCCCGCTTAGTCTATCGATTAGACACTTGCTCAACGTGGAGCTGAGTCGTCTGTCAAATGGTCAACTGAAGAAACTTCTTTTGTTAAAGAGTTTCTTAAAAGGTGTGCCAAAATTGTTGCTGCTGGACTATCCTTTAGAAGGTCTCGATTACGAAAGCAGGGAAGACCTTTGCCGGTTTATAGACCTTATCGCCGAACAATACAAAATACAAATTATCATTGTCGACCATCAGTTTCATCTGCCGAGGTGTATCAATCGACATTTGAAGCTGGAGAATTTCAAGATTGTAAAATCTGAAAGATACGGGGCCGGAGTGCATAAAATGAAAGAAAATATTTCCCACGAACTGACGCAAAGTCAATTCTCTGATGGTGATCTCCCTACCTTGATTGAGATCAAAAATCTGAAACTGAAATATGGCAGCTATGAAGTTTTCCGGAACTTTAATTGGACTGTAAGGAAGGGTGAGCGGTGGGCCCTGACGGGCCGTAATGGCGCCGGCAAGACCACATTGTTTAGCCTCATTTTTGCGGACCATCCCCAGGCCTATGCGCAGGAGATTTACTTGTTTGGTAGGCGACGTGGTAGCGGGGAATCCATTTGGGACATAAAGAGAAGGATTAATTATTTGGGACCGGAGCAAGCCAGTTTCCTGGATTCTAATAGCGCAACATTGTCTGGCCGTGAATACATAAGAAGTGTTAACGCCGGTCGGGCTGGTGGCGCGCTCGATGGAATAATCCGATACTTTGATGTTGATTCATTTATAGATAAGCCCGTCAGGACATTTTCATCAGGTCAGCTCCAACTTTTGATGATATTGGCTTGCTTTATGTCGGAAAAAGAGCTTTGGCTGCTGGATGAGCCATTTCAATTCCTGGACCCAATTCAAAAAGATAGGCTGTCCAAATACCTGTTGACCCACCTGAGCTCCGAAATCACTTTGATCCTAATTACGCATAGTGCCCAAGACCTGGCGACCTGGACTGATAAAAGAATGCAGCTTTAATTGCAGAACTGGCCTGACCGTCTATTCTGTGCAACTTTTTTTATTTCTTTTGCGTAATAGGCCAAGATTAATACATTTACGTTCTTCAATATGTTATGGTGCTTTCGTTAAAACAAATAGAGAAAATTTCTAAGGCTCTTGGCGACTCAAATCGACTGAAAATATTGCACCATATTTCGAAAAAAGGAGGATCAGGGCAATGTTCTGAAATTCAGGGCGTGATCGATTTAACGCAGCCCTCAATTAGCCATCATATCAAAATCTTGATAGAGGCGGGTATTATTGAACCTGAAAAAGAGGGGAGGAACCATAAATATACGCTGAATGAGCAGCTATTGAAGGATTATACTTCTACGATAGGTTCGCAATTCAGAGGTTCTTAAAATTTTTTTAAGAAATACATCGAAAAATTTAAATGAATCGATGAACTTTTAGCACTCCTACAGACTTATAATTATGTAAAAAGTGCATTTGCGAGGGAAAATCGCGCTTAAATATATAGATACATTTAAATATATAACTAAATAAATATAATTCTATGAAGACCAACACCTTATTCACAACACATGATTTGGGATCTGTAAAACTATCGAACCGGATCGCAATGGCCCCGATGACACGGAGCCGTGCCATCGACAATATCCCCAATCAGATCATGGCCAAATATTATGGGCAACGCGCATCAGCAGGGCTCATTGTTACGGAAGGCGTCTCGCCCTCTCCTAACGGGTTGGGCTATGCGCGAATCCCCGGTATTTTCTCACCTCAACAAGTTGCAGCCTGGAAACAAGTCACAGATAGCGTGCACGAAAATGGGGGAAAGATCTTTGTCCAGTTAATGCATACAGGTCGAATCAGTCACGTCAATAATCTTCCCGAAGATGGCCGCGTGGTGGCACCGTCAGCCATACAGGCAAAAGGTCAAATGTGGACCGATGCGGAAGGGTATCAAGAACTTCCGGTACCCCAAGCGTTATCCGCGTCGGAACTGAGGGCCACCCAAGAAGAGTTTGTTCAGGCTGCCATCAATGCAATAACCGCAGGATTTGATGGGGTAGAACTACATGCTGCGAACGGATATTTGCTCGAGCAATTTCTATCTCCGCATTCTAACCAACGGACAGACAACTATGGCGGGAATGTGGAAAACAGAACGCGTTTTGTTCTTGACGTCACGCGTGGCGTAAGCGATGCAATTGGAAAAGATAGAACTGGTGTACGCATTTCCCCCTATGGTGTGTACAATGACATGCCGCATTATCCAGAGATCGATACGACCTATACATTCTTGGCAGAACAATTAAATAAACTGGGACTTATATACATGCATTTGGTCGATCACACCGCAGACGGAGGAGCTCATGTTCCACTGTACTTGAAACAAAAGATCCGCTCGACCTTTAATAATTCAATTATTCTGACAGGTGGATACAATCTTGAAAAAGCCGAGCAACACTTGGCGGCGAATCTCACAGATCTCGTTGGATTCGGCAAACCCTTCATAACAAATCCCGACTTGGTTCATCGGTTTCAAAAGGGACTCCCGCTCAACATCAGACTCGACGCCAGCACGCTGTATACACCTGGTGAAAAGGGATTTACCGACTATCCGGTATTTGAAGACGAAGCGGTCACAGCTTAATAAAAACAAATCATACGCAGTCATTTATGTCGCACAAAATTAAAACTATCACAGTAGCAGGTGCCAGAGTTTTCCTCGGCCTGATTTTTCTCGTTTTTGGTTTGAATTTCTTTTTCCAGTTTCTGCCTACACCCCCGCAGACAGGTGGCGCCGCTGAAAGTTTCACCACGGGTTTATTCTTGTCAGGATACTTTTTCCCTTTCCTAAAGGCAATTGAAATTGTTCTGGCAATCGCGCTTCTGACAGGAGCGTTTGTTCCGCTCGCATTGGTTGTCCTTATGCCAATAAGTATTAATATTTTCATGTTTCATGTTTTTTTGACGGACAATCCCCTGATGAGCGTGGCAATCCTGGTACTACACATTTATGTTTCTTGGGCCTATCGAGATTATTATAAGCCTTTGCTAAAGCCAAAAGCTTTTGCGAGCGTATAAAAGGGATGCAGCAATCTTCTTAATGTGGGGATTGCTGCTTCTTCAGTTAATAATTTCTCAGTGTTGGATTCTGCTGACACAAGGCTGTCATGCATCTTACTTTGATTAGCGAAAAAAAAACAATCGCTATGCAAGTCAAAGAAGTAAAACCCATTAATTTCGTTTATTACCGCACGGAGGCGACGCTCAGCAATCTGGTTGATTTTCTTCCCAAGGCGAAAGAGGTTTATCGGGAAGCAGTTACGCACAACCTGCATATTACCGGTCCGCTGCATTGGCATTACTACGGATTTTCCGGCGATACGAACAAATCGTTTTTTCTGGAAATTGCCTTGCCTGTTTCAGACGTGCTGCCGGGTTATGATGGACAATTTCATTTTAAGAGAACACAGCCGTTCAAATGCGTATCCCTCATTCATGAGGGTGGTTGGGATGAATTGCCATCTATGTATAATAAAATAATGCAATTTATCAGCAAGCATAAGCTAGAATCATCGGCAAATAACAGGGAGATTTACATCAACGCAGACTTTTACAATCCTGACGCGAACGTAACGGAGGTCCAGGTCGGCTTACTCTAAAAGGCCAAATGCAGACTTGATGTTCTGGCGGCTCCGTATTCTATTTCTAGCAGGTAGCTATAGAGTTGTATCAATGACTCATGGATCACCCTTGCTTCTTTTGACTGATTTTGGGTCGCCGTTTGGTTCTTTAAATATCACTTTGCGGATTTGCTCACAGGATCCGTTCGATGTAAGAAGGGGGCAATTTTTTATGGTTCAGATATCTTGGAGCGGCTTACCTCATTGCACCTTACAAGTCCATGACGGAACGTTAATTTTCTTTTAGAGAGGAGATGCATTTCATATAACGTTTTCAAAAAGGTGTTCACACGGGTGCGACGTCACACTGTCTGAAATTGCATCACAGCAAACCTTTTCGGAAAATTTTTATTTCAAACGTGTTCCACGTCAAATTCCTGTATTTCATTACAATATTCTGCAAAACACGAATTAAGCATATAGATTTATTGCGAAAACAGTACGAGATCAAAACAATATTTTGTCAAGATCTTAAATCGGGTTAGGGTATTGTTTCAACACACAGGTTTTTATTAACCTAAACATATACCCTATGAAGAGATGTTTTACCCAATCCTGTCTCAGCATTCCTATTTATTGCGCAGTTGTTTGCTGCTTGCTGAGTGCCCAAGTTCTTGCTCAGGAACGCGTCATTACTGGAAGTGTAAAGTCCACTGAAGACAAGTCTGTTGTAGCAGGCGTCAACATCGTCGTCAAGGGTACCACAGTTGGTACCATTACGGATGGCAATGGCAGTTATTCTATTACGGTACCAGAGGCCGGTGAGACCTTGATATTTACTTTTATCGGGATGTCACCCAAGGAAGTATTGATCGGTAATCAATCTGTAATAGATGTTGATATGGAGACCGATATACAACAACTTTCTGAACTGGTTGTTACCGCCTTTGGGCTAGAGCGAGAAAAGAAAGCGTTGGGATATGCCGTGCAGGAAGTCAACGGAGACGAGATCTCCAGGGCACCCACATCCAGCGTTGTAAATAATTTATCGGGTAAAGTCGCGGGCCTCCAGGTGTCCACCAATTCAATACCAGGCGGAAGCCCGGAGTTTGTATTGCGCGGTTTCTCGTCCGTTGGAGGAAATAACCAGCCTCTCGTTGTAGTTGATGGAGTACCTATCGCACAAACGGTCAACTCACGAAATCTGACCTCGAGCGAGGACGCCACCAGAAACGATGGCAATTACAACCGAAAGCAAAATCAGCAATACGGCGGAGGTATCTCAGAGATTGATCCCAACAACATTGCCAGCGTCAGTATTTTGAAGGGTCCCTCGGCGGCTGCGTTGTATGGCTCTCGCGCTGCAAATGGCGTTATTCTGGTGACCACTAAAACAGGATCAGGCGCAAGCAAAGGTATTGGTGCTGAAGTGAATTTCAGCGCTACTTTCGAAGAACCTTTGGTCAAGCCGAAATTTCAAAACGTTTATGGTGGAGGATCCGGTTACTTAACCTGGTATGCTGACGGGTGGAGCGGTACAGTCGATGGTTTTAAAGGCAGCGCTGGTACAGATGAAAGCTGGGGATCGCCAATGGATGGTCGCCTCGTCCGCCATTGGTGGTCGGGTACTGAAACAGCGCCGTTGGTTCCAGAACCTGACAATTGGGAGCAGTGGTGGGAAACTGGCAAAACGCTTGGCACCAACGTATCCATCACGGGAAACAATGATGTCGGTTCTTTCCGGTTCTCCGCGGGGCAGCTCAAGCAGGATGGTATTGTTTACAACAACGATTACTACCGGAACAATTTCAGGCTGAATGCCTCCTACAATTTTACTGATAAATTAAAAGTAGTTGTTTCGGGAGAGTACATTAAATCAGGATCCGATAATCGGGCCTTTTCGAGTTCAAGCAATTTCGTCTGGCATCATCGTCATGTCAATTTTACACAACTGAAGAACTACAGGGATTACGAAAGTGTGCACATTCAACCGGCCGGTGATACGGAACCACCAAACTGGCAGCATACTTTTTTTAGCAACCCATATTTTGAACAGGAGGTCTTGGTTCAACCTAACGAAAAAGACCGGTTTCTTGGGAATGTAGCGATAAGCTATCAACTAACGGATTGGTTAAGCGTTTTGGCGCGGTCAGGCACCGATTTATGGACGGATACTCGAATAGTGGTTGATCGTTTTGCCCGTACAAAGGGGGGCTCATTCCGTGCCGGCCGTTACAGCGAAGAGGTGCTGCGGAACCAGGAAACCAACTCTGACTTTATTGTGAAGGCAGATAAGCAATTCAAAGACATTTCACTAGTTGTGCAGTTGGGAGGAATAAACAGGAAAAACTATTTCAAGAGCAACTATACCAGAGTTAACGAACTCACTATTGACCGGGTATATAACTTAGGAAATAATGCAAGCCCGAACCTTAATGAAAGTTCCATTTTAGAATCGGAAATGAACAGCTTATTCGGTGCGGTTACGCTCGGATACAAAAATTTTATTTTTCTTGACCTGACGGGAAGAAACGACTGGTCAAGTACACTTCCAAAGCAAAATAATTCTTACTTCTATCCGTCGGCTGCCTTGAGCGCTGTGGTGTCTGATATGGTGCCTTCGCTATTTAACAGCGCACTCTCCTTCATGAAGCTGCGGGGAAGCTGGGCTCAGGTGGGAAGCGATGGCGCGCCTTATCAATTGCAACAGGTATATAGCCCGAAGGGATTATGGAATGGAAGTGTACCGAAATTCTCGGAGAGCTCTCAGATCGCAAATGCTGACCTCAAACCGGAAATTACGACGGGCATGGAACTGGGCGCTGATATCCGTTTCTTCGGAGGAAGACTTGGACTGGATGTGACCTATTATGATCAGTCTACCAAGGACCAGATCTTAGCCGTAGATATTTCCAGGAGTGGCGGCTACACGGGACGGATCTTAAATGCCGGCAAGATAACGAACAAAGGTGTGGAAATTTCTCTTAGCGGAACGATCATAAAATTGGGTAATGGACTTACCTGGGACGCAAGCCTGAATTTCGCGAAAAACAAAAACGAAGTTGTCGAACTGGCGTCGGGTTTGAATTCCCTTATATTGTGGACACAGCGCGGCGCTTCTCTGGAAGCGCGTGTAGGTCAGCCGTATGGTAACCTCTATGGCAACAAGCTTGCAAGAACAGAGGATGGACAACTGATATTTAGAAACGGATATCCTTATAATCTTCCCGGCCAGCATGTAATAGGGAACATAACGCCCGACTGGACTGGCGGAATTCTTAATGCAATAACTTTCAA
This sequence comes from Chryseolinea sp., assembly GCA_025923195.1. GTDB lineage: Bacteria > Bacteroidota > Bacteroidia > Cytophagales > Cyclobacteriaceae > Chryseolinea. Next base: position 28,858 of record JAICGJ010000003.1, on the reverse strand, counting down.
AGGTGTAACGGTCAGCGCCCTGGTCGATATCAAGCAGGGCGGCAATATCTATGACATGGGGAGCAGCCTGGGAAGGCAGAATGGGGTTTTGGAAGAAAGTCTGGAAGGAAGGGAAGAGGGAGTCATTGGTCTAGGTGTAAAAAATATTGGTTCATCAGAGTCGCCGAATTACGTTCCCAACGACGTTGTCGCCTCGACCCGCACCTTCATGACCTATTACAGCGGCCGGCAGTATCATGAAGCTGCTGTCATGGATGGCAGTTATGTCAAGCTGCGTGAGGCGACCATCACCTATAGGCTACCCGGTAAGTGGTTTGAGAAAAACTTCCTTGAGTCAGTCACCGTGTCCGCAATCGGCAGGAACCTGGCCATCTTCCATAAGAATGCAAGACATATTGATCCGGAAATCAGCAGCGCCGATCTCGGCTTTAACAGCGGCCAGTTGCCAAGTACAAGAAGCGTTGGTTTTAGCGTAAATGTTAAATTTTAAAAGGGACTCTTTATGAAATTATCTATAAAACTTTACCTCATAACCCTGGCAGCATCTTTTGTGACGGGGTCATGTACCAACGATTTTGAGGAGACTAATCAGAACCCTAATAAGCCCCTCGAAGTAGGTTCTCAATACCTGTTACCCCAGGCGTTGCAGTCCTCCATCGACAACTATTGGGGCAACAAGGTTAGAAACGAACGGATCAACTTCGATCATGCAATGTCATGGGCCGGATACCTGACGAGAAATATCTATGAAAATGAAGGTGATAACTACAATGTGCAACCCTCGGTAAACATAAAGAATTGGGAAGTATTTTATGCTGAAGGATTGATCAACTATCAGAAGATCATTGAAAATTCCGGCCCCGCTTCAGACGATCCTAACGCAAATTACGAAGGCATTGGAAGAGGAATGCGCGCCTGGTCATTTTCCCTCCTTACCGATATATGGGGAGCCGTTCCATATTCGGAGGCGCTGGCAGGTACAGCCGACGAACCAGTCTTTTCACCAGCTTATGATTCACAGGAAACTATATATGGCGGGATCATTGAAGAACTGAGAATTGCAAACGAAATGCTCGATCCTGCCGGACCGCCAATAAAAGGAGATATCATGTTCTCAGGAAAGATAATCCTGTGGAAGAAATTTTTTAATTCACTTCGGTTTAAATTACTCAATCGCCAGGCCCATCTCATAAGCTCTTCTTCAGTGGAAATGCAAGCTATGCTTGATGATCCCACGACCTTTCCGATGATTGATGACAAGAGCGAGATCGCGCAGCTCAAATATGGCGCTGTCCCCACTAATAATCCATGGCATGATATCCTAATTCAGCAGGGCCGCACGGATTGGAATATCAGCAGCACTTTAGTTGATAAACTTAAGAGCCTTAGCGACCCCAGGCTCGAGGTATATGCTGTGCCCGGTAGTCTTTCAGGAGGTGTCATTTCGGGTCATCCCAACGGATTGCCTGGTGAAATCGCAACGAAGTATCTAGGATACAGTGCCGTAATTAACCCGGCGATCTTCGCACAGGCAACGTCACCTGCAGTCTTGATGACGTATGCTGAGCTTCTGTTTATCAAAGCTGAGGCGGCGCTGGAAGGCAATATTGCGGGCGACTCTGAAGCTTTATTCCAGGAGGGAATTGCCGCTGGATTCGATCAGTATGGGCTTGCCGTTCCTGCAGGATATGTTGAACAGCTAGGACCTGTGTCAAAGGAGAATATAATGACACAAAAATGGATCGCACTGTTTGGTCAAGGAATAGAAGCATGGACTGAGTTCCGCAGGACGGGCTATCCCATTATGCCTGCACCAGATCCGCAAGCAAAATTTCAAAACGACGGTGTGTTGCCAACCAGACTTGTGTATCCGTCAACCGAATATTCCCTGAACGCTGCAAAGGTTGCGTCAACAGATGATTTGAACGGTGGTCCTGACAACATGAAAACAAAACTCTGGTGGGTAGAAAACTAAACAAGAAATTTTATGAACGAAAGAATGTCAAAAATAAGAACAACTTGTATTATGGCTCTGTTGGCCGCCATGATAATCGTGACGATAACCAGCTGTGAGGACGAATCGGACATGGCTATCAGTAAGATCGCTTCTCCGGTACTTCTCGATATTAAAAATACAAGCCCGAATGAGGTAACGGCTTACTTCTATGAATTGGATAAGAGTGGCATCCTTGATTACACCATAGGGATCGATTCCATCCCGCTAGCCGATCTCCAGGTCGAGGTCTTTGCTGCAAGTACTTCGATGGGTGTTTTCACAACAGATGCCACTGGTAGTTTTCTGGTAACATTCACAGGTGCTAAACCTAACGAATACGCTGGCGAGTACAAAGGAACAGCTTTCAGATTCTTAAAGTAGATCAATTGACACCGCTTAAAAGTATTGCAACAAATGGTCTTTTCGCTTCCACCTAACCCGTGAGCGGAAGATCATTTTGTTGCTTTTTATTCATGTCGCAATAAGTATTCAAAGCACAATTTTAAAGATTGAACAAGACTAAAACCCCAAAAACATGGCAACAAGAACACTCAACAGACGCCAATGGATCAAGAACAGTACGCTCGTAACCGGATCACTTGCCTTCCTTTCCGGTAGCCTAAGCGATGCGTTCGCATCATCATCATCGCATTCAAAATATATTGGCACAACCGAAACGATGTCAGGAGAGATGATCCGACGTCAAGCGATGGCCGATATCAAGGCCCGTCTCTCCGCCAACGAAAATCCTTTTGGTCCATCGGAGAAAGCCAAGAAGGCTCTGATCGAAGCCATTGACAAAAGCTATCAGTACCCCATGAAGACATTACAGACTTTGGCTGAGAAGATCGCTGAGTATGAACAACTAAAGGCTGAAAACGTCATGCTGGGAGCAGGTTCAGGTCCATTGCTGCAGGCCGCAGTGGCATATTTTGGAAAAATGGGTGGAAACCTTGTCAGCGGTGATCCAACTTACGGCAACATACCCCAGGACATGTCTGAATATTTCAGCACGACCTGGAAAAAAGTTCCACTGACATCAGATTACAAACTTGATCTCGACGCTATGGAAAAAGCCATTGACGAAAAGACTGTGCTGATGTACGTGTGCAATCCCAACAACCCGACGGGGACAACGGTCGATTCAACTAAGTTAAAGTCTTTTTGCGAGCGAGTTTCAAAGCGCGTACCTGTCTTTGTAGATGAAGCCTACATTGATTACTTGGACAACCCTAAAGACGCATCTGTAATGGAATGTGTGCGCAAAGGTAGCAACGTGATGGTTGCACGCACGTTTTCGAAGTTATACGGGTTTGCTGGCTTGAGAGTAGGATACATGGTGGCGCAGACGGCAATGCTGGAAGCGCTGAAACCTTATTCAAAAGGTGGCCGGTCGATTTCAGCAACTTCAGGAAGCGCAGCGCTAGCGAGTTATCAAGATGCCGAATTTCTTCATGAAGCTCTGAAAAAAACGACGGAGTCAAAGGAATACTTGTATAAGATATTGAAAAAACAGGGCTATGAATACATTCCCTCCTCTACCAACTTTGTACTATTCCCGATCAAGACTGACGGGAAAAAATTCGTGGAGGAAATGATGAACCGTGGCGTCAGCGTGCGATTTTGGAAATTCAACGACAAGAATTGGTGTCGCGTGAGCATCGGACTCATGGATGAAATGAAGGTGTTCGAGGAAGCGTTTCTCCAGATTGCATAATAAAGTACAGGAAGATTTCCTGTAATAATCTGCAGGTTGCAAAGGCATAAGCTGCTCCGGCTGGTAGTCTTTGCACCTGCAACCTATGCAGCAACTCTAACCATGTCCAAATTTCTTAAACCCCATCAATGAATTCCGCTGTCATCAAAACACTTTCATTATTACTGATGATTGTTATCGGCTTTCTGCTTCGAAACAAGATCAAGAGTAAGGATCAGAAGGAGGGAATCAAGACGCTCATTCTAAGTTTAGCGCTTCCTGCGACGATTTTCATTGCGCTACTAAAAATTGAATTTGAACCCTCCATGATATTTATTCCCCTACTCGCCCTGGGCTTTAACTTAATTCTGTATGCTTTGGTCGATAAGTTGCCGCTTCAATCCCTTTTTAATGTCCCCTTGTCCCAATATCGCGCAGCGACATTGCTGTTACCGTCCCTTGCACCCGGCCTGTCTTGTTTCCCTTTTATCCTCGAATACAGTGGTGAAACTCCCTTTGCTATGGCCGCCTTGGGCGACATTGGCAATAAGGTTTTTGTTCTGATCATCGCTTATCTCGTCGCAATGAAATGGTATTTTAACAATCACTCCATGACTGAACGCAGAACCTCATCAAAGGTGAAAGACCTGTTGAAAGCCTTGGTTGAAGAACCTGTTAACCTTGTGATTGCAACGGCTATTTTAATGCTGTCACTGGGACTGAGCTTTGAGTCCCTTCCAGGTTTTATCACTACGAATGTGGATCGCCTAAGTGTTATGATGACGCCTCTGGTTTTATTGTTTATCGGCATTTCAATGAAATTAACCCGCCACCAGGCAAAAATCATCCTATCATTTCTGTTTTTCCGATCAGGTATCGCGTTTTTATTGAGCAGTATTCTATTGGCGATATTGCCCGTTCAGGATCTAGCTATCGCACTTTTAATTGTCGTCTTTCCACAAAGTGCTTGCAGCTTTTGGCCCTTTGCGCATATGGCATCTATTGGGGAGCTTGAACGTAAATCAGAGGTACCGGATAAAAGTAGAATATTTGATCTCGAATTCGCGATGAATATTCTGGCATGCTCCCTTCCTTATTCCGTTATATTGATTCTGGGCATTTATTCCTCTGGAGTCTTTTTTGCAAACATAACGCACACGTTCATTTGCGCGGGCGTTTGCTTATTCTTTGCCACATTTCCGATATTATCACAAGCTCGTTTTGTCAAAAGCTATAGAAGCAAGATGAGAGAAGTCCTGCGAAGTAGTTAAAATTTCAGACATAGACACAAAAAAAGAACCACTTTCAGGTGGTTCTTCATGACGTTACAATTAGAATGAACTATTTCTAGTTGTCAAGCAACTTGACATTAACTGCATTCATACCTTTTTTTCCTCTTTCTTCTTCATATTCAACTTTATCGTTTTCACGAATCTCGTCGATAAGACCTGAAGAATGAACAAAAATGTCCGTGTTCGAATTTGTGGGTTTAATGAATCCAAATCCTTTGGCTTCATTAAAAAACTTTACTGTTCCTTGCATTATTATTTAAATTAAAAAAAACTAGTTTGTAAGTCTTCGCTTGAATTTTCGCACAAAGACTGCAATAAACGTATCTATTCGTTGTCGCAAACAGGACAACTATTCTAGAAGGTTATTAAATTAAGGAGGTGTTCCTAACAAATCTTGAGGCAGGAAAATGTCGAAGCACTGATTCTTAAATGCGATGCAAATATAACAATCCTGGTGAGCCCAACCTAAGAAATATGTTTTTATTATTCAATCTATCCGAGATAGGATCGCAGGACCCGGCTTCTGGATGCGTGCCTCAGCCGGTTGGTAGCCTTTTCCTTAATTTGTCGGACCCTTTCCCTTGTGATGTTGAATTTTTCGCCAATTTCTTCAAGGGTTAGACTTTCCACGCCCATCAGACCGTAATAATAACAGATTACGTCCGATTCTCTTGCCGTCAGCGTAGCTAAGGCGCGTGACACTTCACCTTGTAGTGAATCCCGGAGCAGATTTGACTCTGGTGTTGCGTCACCCTCATTTGTCAGCGTATCAAGCAAACTATTTTCTTCACCTTGCACAAATGGTGCATCAAGTGAAAAATGCCTGCCGGATATCTTATAGGTAAGCATGACCTCTTCTTCACTCACGCCCAGGGTATTGCTTAATTCTTCATAAGAGGGATCGCGTTGATATTTCTGTTCAAGCTCCGAAAACGTCCTTGATAGCTTGTTCAAAGAGCTTACGCGATTTAATGGTAATCTTACGATTCTCGATTGCTCTGCGAGTGCTTGCAAAATGGATTGGCGTATCCACCAAACGGCATAAGAGATGAACTTGAAGCCCCTCGTCTCATCAAACCTCGAAGCGGCCTTTATTAATCCGAGATTTCCTTCATTGATCAGGTCTCCCAACGACAAACCATTGTTTTGATATTGCTTAGCTACTGAAACGACAAATCTTAAATTCGCCTTTGTTAGCTTTTGGATAGCAATTTCATCGCCAGATCTGATCCGGATAGCAAGTTGCACTTCCTCATCAGAAGTGATTAGATCTACCTTGCCGATTTCTTGTAAATACTTGTCAAGGGACTGACTTTCCCGATTTGTAATTTGCTTAATTATCTTGAGCTGTCGCACGAAATATTCTTTTTTGAATGGATTACCTCCTGTATATTCAAATCAAAAGATCCAAGGAGAATCATCTTATCCACTCAATCGGAGAAAGCAATCAATTGGAAGGCGTGGAATTGAATTCTTGTAAAGGTACACTTTTATTCTGGCACCGCAGTTTTTAATCTGGTGTTTTCCCTTTTTTAATCGAGCAAAGAACAGATTGCGTGTTCTGGGAACGTTGATCTAAATTAACGTGAAGACTATCGAAAAATGGTCGAAAGGTCGCAAATCGCATTAATAAAGCGCAATGCACACGGAAGCTTGTCAAATCCAATGGGGTCCGCCCTGCAGAACGTGAATCGGTGCGCCCGATGGCCGTCGAGTAATCTTTTCTCTATGCCTTATACTCAGAGATCTTTCCAGCCAGGTTTATTTTTTGGATTGGAATAGTCCCGAATGCCACCTGAACATTCACTTTTCCATTGTCGAGACTTACTGTTCCAAAGCCGGTATCGGTCGATAAGAAGGAAGTAAAATCACCCACCCGTGAATCGACAAACAGCATTTTGTTAACAGCATCAAATCTGACACCTGTTAATCCTTGTAGTAACCCGTAGCTGGAAAGTGCGCGCGCATACCAATGTCCGCACTCGTATTCATTGAACGGATTTCTTACCCGGCCGTCGTAACGGTCACGGCATGCGCGAACTATTTCCAGGCCTTCTTTAACCTTTCCCATAAACATCAAATGCGATGCTACCTGGTATTCGATACCAGTCCATACCTCATCGCTGTAGACAAACGGCAAGGACAGTTTTCCATCTTTTGGCCATGAACATAGGAGTAGTCCTCCTTCATTGCCCAACGCAAAGGATGGCCGTTGCGGGTTTGCATGTTCACTTAAATCAGTCTTAAAATTATACTTGTGAACCGCCACGAGGTGACTCGTAATTTTGTTGGAATCAAATGGGTCATCCAGGCCGGAGACTTTGGCGATCCATGCTCCCAACACGCCATCGGACAAACAACCGGTGCCATACTGGTATTTCGGCCCCTCCTTTTCCAGTAATTGCCGCGCTTCCTCAGAGTATTCACCTCCCATGGATTTCTTTGACGCTTCTATCGGATTGGGAGCATTCAACCCGGTAACTTGGATTTTCTGGTAAAAGTATTCCCCATTATAAAGCTCGCTTTCAATGATCTTCTTCCCTTTTTCCAGCAGCTTCTGATACACGGCGACATCCTTGGTTTTTTTGAGAAACTTACCTATTTGAATAATCGCCGTCAAAGCGCCAAGATAAAAGCTAGTACACATTCCATCTGGTCCCCAGAATTCAATATCATAGGTGTTATGATGAGGCTCTTCAATTACGCCTTTGTTTTTTGGATCCCATGTGGCTATGCAGTAGTCCAAACTTTTCTTTACCATAGGATACATTTTCCTCAACCATTCATCGTCACCATGAATCCGCCAGTCGCGATAGACTTTCATAATACCCCCAAGCTGCCCGTCAGCAGCGGCATAAAATTCGTGATCGACGGGCCGGATAGGTAATGCCGCGCGAAAGGTTTGATGCCCATTCTTGTTTTGACTTTCACAGAATTCCGTGTGTCTAAGTGTCCTTTCCAGTGCGGGAAACAGATGGGGAATTGCTTGCGCATAGTTCCATACGTGCGTACAGGACCCGTGACAGCATCCCCAATTATCGCCGCAGCCTTCGTAACTCCACAACCTTCCGTCGAATTGACGCATCACTGTGGGTGACTTCAGAATCGTAAGGTTAGCAGCTATCGCCTCCGTTACTTCTGCCGGAAGTGTGCTTCTGTAAAAAGCATCGCTGAACAATTTTGATTTCTGATGAAGGTCATTGTAATTTTTTGACCAATAGTCAGTCACTTCATTAACATTTTTAAAGCGGTTGCTGTACCAGGGCTTATATTTGCCGATTGTATAAGTTTCATCGGCGACGGTGGTTCCCAGATGAGCCGATGTCGGACAACAGCCCGAGGTTGCATCGCACTTGTCCTCTTCCTTGGCGTCCCCTCCATGCCGGGTGTCAGAAACAGGAATGTACCAACCCATCATAACTTTTATTACTTTCTCTGCCCCTGCAGCGAGTTGAAATGGAATGTAAAAAGACGCGCCAGGTGCATCTGATTCAACGGGATCTGATTTTTTTGCTTCACTTTTTCTGATCGACTCCCAAGCCATCGTCAAGGGGTCGAACCAACCACCCCGAAACCAGCAATGGTCTACTACTACTCCCTCGGAATCGGAAAAAATACTGAAATCGCCTTCATCAAAAGGACGGTTTTCTGATGGAAATTGCGCAAGAATGAATCCGTTGGGCCGAGATTTAATAGAATTCTTGCCAAGCTTTATTTTTTGCGTATCGATGTCTTTAGGCTTCAGAAAGTTCTTACTGTGAAATGAAAACACACAATCAACTGTCTGACTACTGGTATTTCGGAATTTATATTCGAGCGCACCCGCGGGTAAACTGGAATTGTCAGCATCAGTGGGTATAAACGGACTCCAGCCTGTTAGTTCAGCACGAAGAGGGTAATCCTTTTCTTCGAGGGTAATGGTCGCAAAGGGAAACCTTGTAAGGAACGAAGCCTGATCAAATCTAGGTAATCCAAATATAGAACCCCCTGCGCCGTTGCCCGTGTTTGGCTGGCCGAAACGTTTCCAATCAGGAACGGGGCCCTCAACGATCTTCGCTCCACTTCTCAAGCCCTTTATTGAAATAGCCCCAAACATGCCAGGCTCATTGAACACTTCTGGCTTGCTTCTTATCGACATGTGGGAGATGGCGCCATTTCCCTCCATGCAAAACATGCCGGCGCCCAAACCACCAATCGGAAACGCAATACGTCTCAAATATTCGCCGGTATAAATGGCATTGTAATCACGGGCAGCCTTTAATTTCGGCGCATTATTTTTCTTAGCTACGGCTACCGCTTGTAGCTCTTCTGCCAATACTACCGTGGGCAATGTCGTCGCCGCTACACTACCTACCCCGATTTTTTTTAGAAATGCTCGTCTGTCAGAATTGGTTTTCATCAGCGTCTGGTTTTGATCATTGAATATAGTTTTATTTTTTGGCAGATGGCAAACATTCATGAAGTTCGATTTGCGTGTGGGTCAGTCCGATAGTGTCGATCTTTTATTACCTTGGTCAATAACTATTATGAAGCTGGCTCTTACAGGTGGATTCCTGGGCAGCGGAAAGACAACCGCTATTGCGAGCGCTGCCCGCATTTTGCTGCGCGCCAACCGCAGGGTGGCAGTCATTACGAATGACCAGGGTGACCAGCAAGTTGACAGCGAATTTATTAGAAAGTTTGACATTCCTGTGAAGGAAGTATCCAATGGGTGCTTTTGCTGCAACTATCCGCAATTAGGTGAACACATTCTGGCGTTGGGAAAAAATCATCCGGAACTGATTTTTGCCGAATCTGTAGGATCCTGTACTGACCTTATCGCAACCATTGCAAAACCCTTGCACAAATTCATGCCCGAGATTGAAGTGGTGATTTCGATTTTTGCAGATGCTGAGTTGTTGTCTTCAATTCTCGAAGGACGTTCAGCGTTTATCGATGAATCGGTACGCTACATTTATAAAAAACAACTAGCTGAAGCCGATCTGCTGATATTAAACAAAATTGATCTGCTGAGTGCAGACCAGCAACAAATGCTTGACGGGATCATAAGGTCTGAATACCCGGGTAAGATGATTCTGCACCAGAACTCGTTGCTCGATGACCACATCGAGGGTTGGCTTGAAGCAATCCACAATTTCACTCTGACTGGACAGCGAGTTTCATTGGACATTGACTATGAGATTTACGGGCATGGCGAGGCCCAGCTTGCCTGGCTCGATAAAAGCATCAGCATCCGGGCATCGGGTGAGCAGGCAACTTTTGTTGTAAAAAATATCATTGCATCCATAGTAAACGAGATCCAACTAAGACGTTTTGCGATCGGTCATCTTAAGTTTTTTGTTGAGTCGGAAGAAGGTAGTGAACGCGTGTGCTTTACATCCACCAGTACCGGGGCGGATATCAAACTGAATCACATAAAATCAAACTTAGTCAACATATTGATCAATGCACGTGTAGAGACTGGGCCTAAAAGCTTGGAAAAAATTGTGGATGAAATTCTGGCCGGGGCTGAGCGTCGGTATGGCTGCAAAATAATTGAGGGAAGGTGGTCTGTTTTTCGGCCAGGCTTTCCAAGACCGACCCACCGAATTTTGACTTGAATAATTGCGCGTAGCGCAACCGATGAACCTATTTCATCAACAAACGAATTTGTCTCCTTGAACTGTCAAGCGTCCACGAACTACCTATGGCCTAAACCTGATTACTTCTGAAATCTCTTCTTTCACCTCAACGCTCACATCATAATACTCGCCATGAACAATATCTAACTCCATTGTAATAAGTGTTGGAGTCCATGACACTACTGTTAATGGGACCGGTATATTAACAGCACCCACTTGAAACACCTTTACTTGTTTTAACGGATTGGCTACCCCAAAGTAAGAGCCATAAGCGTCCAGCCGAATCCGCATTGTATTACCAATGTAATTGTATGAAAGGTCATTTAACTTTGGTGGAATAACGAATTCAAAAGGTAAGCTCCTTATGCCTTCCGATTCAATCTCCAGCGTTGTAGGATTATCGGTTTCGGGTGGAGGCATGCCTATAATTACCCCCGGGTTCCCGTCATTATCCAGACCAGCGGAAAGAATGTCTACACTCTGTGCATTTAAGTAGACTTTTAGTTTTGCGGCATCGGTAGCAAAATGTCGGCCCAAAAAAGCAATGGCACTCCCCAACGGGCCCTCAGCATCCAACCGAATGTACTGAATGATGCCAGCTGTGTCAATGACCGGTATTGGCAGGTAAGTAAACACCGGCCCTGTAACTTTTCCTTCCGGGAACAATAGCTCAATGACACCGGTAGTACTATTGGGTGTAATCACAACGATTTCTGCGGAGCTTTTGCTAAAGATTTCACCCGCCACACCATTGAATCTAACATCACTGACCTGTGAAAGCTTTGATCCATTTATAAATACACGGTAACCTGCGAAGCCTTGAAGAGGCGTCACGGATAGAATAATCGGCGGATCAACAACCGTAAAAACGGGCCCCTGGGTCATCACATTGTCAACTTTCAAACTCACTTTGCCGGTTGTCGAATTCGGTGGCACCTGAATAATGAGTGTTGTCAGACTCGCTGGCTCAAGAATAGATGCCTTTATGCCATTAATCGAAACTTCATTGTGATTGACGGTTGAAGAAAACCCGCTTCCATAAATTTTTACCGTTGTACCAACCGGTCCTGCAGCAGGTGAAATGCTATCGATCCTGATCGTGCCGTCCAGTTCGGCCAACACATTATCCTGAGCACATTGTGAAGCCATAAGCCAAACCATGATCATGACCCCGAGGGCCAAGAGCCTTTGTAGCCCGGGAGGCAAAGCAAACATTATTGATTCGAAACATATCTTCATAATGATGTCAGTAATGAATATTTTTCTCTTCACTTTTAGCCAATACGGTCTTACCTCGTTCAGCGCTGATGACATAAATGTACAACGCTCCCTTCGCAGCGGTTTTGTCGACGTAGGTTGTCTGCCCTCCGGTAAGACTCGCTACCCTCTGATAATTCATAGCGCCAGCTCGCTTGCGATAAATTGAAACGACCTCCGCGCCTTCATGGAGAGATGGGTCCCACGTTAATTCAATACCAGTGCCGATTTTTCGGATCGTGCAAGTTTCAACGATCCTCGCTGCAATTTCCACCGTCAGTTTAGCGAATGGGGAATAGGTACTTTCAATTCCAAAAATGTCTACAGAAGAAATAGCATATTCGTATGTTTCTCCTGGGATAAGTTGTCTATCTTCAAAGTGAGGTTGCGTAATTAATGCATCATTTACCAAAATAAATTTCAGACTCGTCGCTTGCACTGCTGCCGGCTGATCAGCACTAAAAGTGTTTTGCGCTTGAAGTTCGCGTTTGTATATATTATATCCTGCGATGGCGTGATCTGTTCTACTTGCAGATGGCCACAACAAGACAACTTTCCCATGATCCAGGTATGCGTTTAAACCCCTAGGAGCATCCGGCAATTCAACAACGGGTTGGCGCATGGTTACCAGGTTGGAATATTCACTCTCCAGGCTGTAGTTGTTCACAGCTTTAATGGCATAAACATATTGAACTCGTCCGCTGACCGACGATGTGTCGGTAAAGTCGAGCGTTTGAAGCCCGGGGGAGATGACTTCGAATTTCTGTTGATCCGATGGACTTCTGTATACGAAATATGCGTACAGGTCGGGATCATAAACAGCTTGCCAAGTAAGATGTACTTTCCCATCTACGATATTTCCTTCCAATGAATAAGGTGGATCTGGATTCTTAAGCTTATTCTTTACGACGGCGGTTACATAACCCGAATATCCCGCTTCCTTCTCCATGCCTTGCAACGCGACCAAGCGAAGTCGATAGAAATATGGAATATCAGGAAGCACTCGATCATCAAAAAAAGATATACTCGTTACGGCAATTGTGTCCAGAATAACATAGTTGCCACGTACATCCCGCGAGCGCTGTACTTCAATTCCGGTTACGTGCGGCAAATCGCCTAATGGTTTCCACTTAACGAAAACGCCATTCAAGGTATCTTGGGCTGATACATCTTGCAGCAGTGGCAATGCAGCGAAGTTAAATGACAGCACGTTGATCGTATCAGAAGGCCCCGCGCTGTTACCCATTTCATCAGTAGGGCGAAGGTAGTATCGATACAAAGCTTGGGGAATCACATTTTCCCGATAATTAAAAATTAGAGAATCGCCTTTTCGATTAGCAAACAATTTCGCAGATAATTTAGTAAATGGCCCTTTACCGCCAGTTTGCCGGAAAATATCCGCCATGACAATATGATTGGAGCCTTGTTTCTCTAATGCGTACCATTGAAGGTTCACCAATGAATCGTTTGCAAATGAGCGGGACTTGCTGACATGCCCAATGGTAAACAGTTTTGCACCACCTGTAATCGTTCCCTCAGCGGACTGAATAATACCTCCAGAAGCATTAAGCCAATCAACCTTATACCGCCATTGCTTGCCCGTTGCTAAACCAGCTGCTTCTTTATCGAGGTAAGCGCTTCCCATCGCCTGACGAAATGCCATATCAAAAGCCAACGTACCATAGTCGTCAAGCAGGTGGTGATCTACAATATATTTCCAAGCTTCTTCATCGGAAGATAATTTTTTAATCACCTTCATTTGGGACCATGTTTGTTCACCGCACATCTTTTTGAATTCCTTCAGAGTCGAAGGTCGTGCTGCTATAAGCAATTCTTTAAAACCTCTTCCCGTGTTTCGGCTTACGCGAACGCTTACAATACCATTAAAAGGCAGTGTCGGTGATAAAGCGCGATCCGAAAAATAGAGATATGTTCCATCTCTTTGCGAATATTTTAGCGGTAAGGCATTGTTTTCCTGCGCTTGTCCAACCGCCAAATGACTTGCAACAAGCACTGAACATGTTACAATGCATAACCGAAAAACCATCTCATAAAACATTTTCATCTTTTTTGGTATCATATACACCTGAACACCTAAACACATAAACGCTTTAGAAATCAATTCCCATTTTAAACCCGGAACTTGAGTTGAAGCTAGCATTCACAGCTGGCTTCAAGCATATCTTTCCGCCCACTGGAATAGGACAAACCTCACAGTTAGCCACCATACATGGATTGACGCATCCACCCCAACAGATTTTATTAACACAGTCATTCGAACAATCACCGATCCATGCAATGAGCTTGGCGCGCAAATATCCATCGAACTGAAGGTAACGCGCACCATAATCGTAGAACCCTTTTAACTCCCCATCGATTCCAACTTCTGCACCAGCGATGTTTACATCAGCGATCTTGAGGTAAGCACCTGCTTCCCATCCCGTGGCTACACGAAAACCATATCTTCCTCTTCCGAAGCCCATATCCATATTTACAGCGCCGTGATTATTATACCATGCTCGACCTGTTGCTACATCAGCAAAACCTCGTTCACCTGTATCGAAGTTAATGCCTGCGAACGTTGCTACATGGATGCCTTTAAGCACGCCATTGTCAAGATAGTCGCGATTCAGGAACCCAGTATATTCACTATGCTCGGGATGTGCGTCAACATTTAGACCCCAACCAGCAGTTATGTTCGCATTACCCTTCACCAATCCACCCAGCATGCTCGCACGATACATCACACCCATCATCCAATAGGTATTATCTCGCGCAGTTGACACCACAAAACGTCCACCACCGTCGGATGTGTAGAGTTCCGGCAGAAAATTAAGATTTTGTCGAAAGTCAAAACTGAAGTACGATTTTGGAAAATCAAGAATACCATGCGCCTTAGCAACACTCTGTCCCAAGACAGCTAATCCACCATCAAGTTTGAAAACAGGACCATTTTCCACGGTGATAGAAAGTGGCTTAATCGCCAGAGCTGCATTTAAGCCGCCGATGCTTAACGACCCACCTATACGTCCCATCCATTTATTATCCTGCGTGTTTAATCCAAACTCACCTTCGATTTCAGCAAGCGTGACGGCACCAATCGGTATTACAACACCCGCTCGCAACAGCGCGCCGATTTCAATTCCTGCTGGTAATTTATAATACCGGAAACCCAATCCGAGGTCAAGAGGCGTTGCCTTTATCTTTATGTTGCCAGAACCTTCAAATCCTTGACGACCCGGTTGATCGACAAATTTTGCACGTGCATTTAAGGCGGCGATTCCAACTAGGTCAAAACCTACACCTAACTCGTCGACAGAAATAGAACCATTTTTTCCATAGTGAATACCTCCCGCCGATGCTTTAAAAAATGGAATAGCGTGCAAGTTAAAATCACCCATCACATCAACGCCAACTCCCCCGGTCGTTCGGAAGCCCAGGCTTCGAAGAGAAATATTCGCGAGGCCGAGCAATGGAATACTCATATTGACGGGAACTCTCGCTTCGAATTTCCCATCGGTTTGAATTTGGAAGAACTCTACGGTTAACGTATTATCAATGAATTTTGGCAGTTTGAATTCGCCTGATCCCCCGATGTAATGAACACTCGTATTTCCAAGGCGTCCAAATGAAAGTGGTTTGATACCTCGCTTCATTTTCACAATTCCGAAAACATCTATTCCTTCTTCAGGTAATGTAAAATCACCACCATATAGAGCCGTTTTACTAACCGTCAAGTTGTCAAAGCCAATACCCGATTCAGTTGATTCCGGTATTTTCACCTTGACATTACCGGAAAGTTTTAGCCCATTTTCATTGATGCCTACAGATAATAAAGTTGCAGTCCAGCTCGCGAGGCTTATGGAGTTATTAACACCGATATCAACACTCACGTTCTTAAGGCTGGCATCTTTGCCAATCATTAATTCATTTATAGCTAGCTTACTGTCATCGAGCAGGGGTATGCCAGACAAACTTAAATCACCCTTGAAATACAGACCATCACTCTTAACCTCACAGGCGGCGGAATTGAGCCCCAATGTAAATCCATACAACTCCGCGTTTCCGCTTGAAGTATGAATCGAAAAGTTTTCCAGCGTCGGCAATGACTCTCCGGCGGCTAATAGTGGAATTGAGGATATGCCACCCGTTGTAAGGGTGTGTTTCAATCCCTCCGGTACTTTAAATCCTATTGGTATAGGAATGAATTTTTGATAGTTAATTTCTGGAATCGCTTCAAGACGTCCGGCCCGAATGTTTCCCGTAACTTGTTTTATGACCAAAGCGAGATCGTTATTCTTAACCTTAACGGGCAGATATCCAAATGCAAGCAGATCAAGGTGGGTGACGGAAAGATTGAGTTGACCGCCACGGGGAACGGGCACATTCCCAATCAAATCGACCACTATGTTATTGAAGGGTAATCGTTCATTTGGCTTAACAGTAAACATCTGGTTTGAAGGAACATTGATCACGGCGCCTGAAAGCGTTCGGCTATTTCCAGCGCCCTCCATTTTTTCTATTTCAACCTCGAAACCTAATATTTTAGTAATGTCGAATCCAGCTTGCCCGAGATTGAAATTGACTTCGGCTGTTGTACCTGAAAATACTTGTTGTCTCTCCGCCCCGACATAGCCAGTCTTTGTCGCTTTAAGGGTGTACTCTCCAGTAGGGATAACGATGGCGAATTGGCCAGACGAATTTGTCTTGACATTGATGTAGTCTAAACCATCCACCCTCACTGTCGCATCGCTGATGTTTTGTGATCCGGCGGTTACCAGACCGCTGACCGTTACACCGTTTTTTAGCGCTACAGCTACGACCGTCGTATCGACGTCCGATGTAGCGATTTGTCGTTGAACGGTGACCAGTCCACTTCCGGCAACACCCTTCACTTCGACAATGACATTCCCACCTGGCACTTCTGAATACCACCTTCCATTTGCGTCTGTAATTCCGGCAATGGAAGTATCGATTATGTTGATCTGCGCAGCCGATACTTTCGAACCATCCGATTCTTTAGTGACGTTTACCAATAATCGTCCTATCTTTTTCCGCAGCACAATCGTGCCGAGATCAATAGGAGGTACAGGCTGCTGTTCAGGCGTAATCAGCACACTATAAAGCGACGCCAGGGCAACTTTAGAATCCGCAACACTAAATGCATCGGCAGTTTTCTTTTTGGTATTATTTGAAGGCGGTTGCGTGCTTAACTGAAGAACCTTGCGATTTACAGTATGCACGGTATGCAATCCTAATCCAGCAGCAGAAAATGTTGGCGTCGATGCTGTGACAGCGGAATAAGAAGGTAGTGCCAATAGTTGTTGACTCCACAAGGCCGGCGAAACAACTTGCGATTTCATTGAACCTCTATCTGTTTTACCCGATTTATTATCAGGTACAACGGGTTCGGTAAGCGTAACTGGTATGCGCTTTTCTTCGAAACCCAATTTTGAAACGATCAGCGTATCTTTACCGGCTGTATTTTCAATTGCAAATCGACCATATTCATCACCTTCCTTAGGATTACCACCGGAAACCCATCTAACAACGGGGCGCGAAATAGGTTGGCCTTCTTCGTTCTTAACAATGCCTCCAATTGTAAACACAGTCATGTCCAGATACACTTTTCCCAAATTGTATTCGGTACCCTTCACAGCGATCATCACTTTGAACTCAAATACCTTTTCATAGCCTGGTATTCTCACCGTCATTCTAGTTTCTTTTGCGCTGATGGGTAAGTCAGTAAACAAGAAGCTACCGAGGGAATCGGTGGTGGTGGATCTTGTATTTGATAAGACCGCCGCAGCGCTCAAGCTTGTTGCGGATCTTCCTACGAAGGTTGAGGCGTAAGGACTGGTTGTACTCGAAGTCGCGGGAGCTGGTGCAATCAAGTTTAAATTTCCGACGACACTTTTCGTCGGTCCGAGGCCAGATGCAATGGGCTTGGGTTTCGTAACGCCAGGCGTATTGCCTATCAAACTCACTGCCGAAACCTTAACTCCCGCCTGATCATAATATTGTTTCCCGATATTTTCAATCGTCGAACTTTTCTTAGGACCATAGTCGGCATCGTCGTTGAAATATAAGGTAACGATGGCACCCGGAACATTTATCTCTGGGCTCAATCTTTTTACAACCGTGCCCTTCAAACTGGGCATTCCAGTCACACAAGAATAGGTCTGCTCAACAAGGGAAACCTCCTCTTTGACGCCTCCGTAACCGGAGATGCTTAATGTCTGAACAAGAGGTTTCAGTGTTTTATGAACAACTCTAATGGTATAATAATCCATGAAGTTGTCACTGTAGAATAATCGAAGCGCGGTACTGCCGGAACGTACAGCGGCCACTTTCACGCAGGGCTGTCCGTTGATTCTTACGATCGAATCATTTTTTAAAGATCCTTCATTCTTCACGTTGGGATCTTTGTCATAGTAGGAGACCGGGCGATAAATTTCAACGATGGCATCACTAACTTCGACCTTCCCTTCATCTAGGACTTTAGGTTTCAAACGATACGTCCGCGCCAAAGCCCACAGCGTCCCCAAATCATACTTTCCCGTATAATCCGGCTTTGTTAAAGTGAGAGTCGCCTCCTGCAGCACAAAATCCGGATGGTCGATGTATACCTTAATTTTATCTCCGAGCGCCGGATTATAGAAAGCAACATTGACAATAGCAGCTTCGAATGATCCTTCATCGTCGGTTGTTGTCGAAGCGAGTAAGCTTTCCTTGCCTGCTGTACTTACTGCATATAATTTTACGGCAGCCCGTTTCATCGGATGAGGTGTATCACCTCTTTTAGAAAGATTTGGAATGTAGCTCAAATATTTGCTCGACGCGCTTAATTCCGCTGTTGTCACGCTGGTTAATGGCTGTCCACCCGAAATCACAACACCGACCGAGGATGTTTTCCTCGCAGCACTCAAAGGGCTGCTTATTACCGATTGTTTCGGAGCAGCTGCAGGTAGTCTTGCCACCGAGGCATTCACATCTCTCACTGCCCGTTGAAATGTCGTGGTGGCCTCCGGACCTGACGATGGATCGATCATGGCTTCTCTCATGGCAGCATTGGAGTGATAAGGTGCGCCAACCATCGAAGACAACCCAAACCCTTTTTCTTCTGAAGCGCGATAATACCAATTAATTTTGCCGGTGATTACCGTTCTAGGCAAATTTACAAACGACGAACGGCGTTCAATTCTCTGAAACGAAATCAAACTTTTGCGTTCGGGCCTACCGTATGTAAAAGCAACGACCTCGCTCCTTCCATCATTTCGGAACACTACATTGTTAAATGGATCAATTGCGGTAACCATAAGGGCGTACCTTCTGCCCTCAACCAACGGCGGCTCAGCAGGACCGTACAATATCGTAGGAGCACCAACCACCACAGTTTCAAAGTAAGGCTGACGTGAAGATCGCATCACATCAAACGGATTTCTGTTAGCATCAGGCAGTTCAACAAGTCGAACATTGTATTGTGTAGAAGGTGGCGCGCCAGGAGGCAATGACCAACTGAACACCACGTTCTGGGGCGATTGCGCTTTTAACGAATCATCTGCAAACGGCTTGATGACTACTGGCGGCTCCAAATTGCTTACCATAAAAATATTACTGCAACCTAACGGCTCATCTTCAGACAACGGAGTACGGGTAACATAATCTATAACCTTGACACAAATTTGATAGACACCTTCCGGTAGACCGTTCATTCGTGTCGCCTCCTCTTTCGTTATTCCGGCAAATACGAGGGTGTTGGTATTAAAAAGCGCACCAATGTCATCTGCCGATACACGGGTTAGCGATAACGGTGCCACAACAATAGGCCTGCTGCTCCTGTAGTTATTGGCGGTCCTTACGCTGACGTTATTATCGCCATTGACTGATCCCAAGAGCTGAACGTTGTGGGTGACTTGTGAGTTGTTGGTCAATAAGATCACCACCTGATTCGGATTCGACTGGAAATCTGATATCTTATTTGGATATGGTCTACTCACCTGAATCTGTACGCGTATCGGAGACTGTGCCACAGCGGTCATCGTACACACACCCATCACCATCAGAAAAAAGATTTTCCAAGCTTTCATGTGTCTTAAAAATTAAAGTTATATCCCAGCTCAGCTCGTATCTCGGTAAATTTTCTTTGAAGCTCAGACTCATTATCCGGATAGTTTCCGAGGAAGACGATCATGCTTTGAAAGCTATGTTTGGGATGTACGATAAACCTGGCTTGTAATGATTCATTTAAAATATGTCCTCGCCCGCCATTGCGATTACTGAAGATGTATCCACTGGAACCGGTAACAATAATTCTATTGGAAGCAAATGATTTTGTACCACCAATCGAAAGGCCCGAATTCTGATCCTTGATACTATCATTACCCAGACGCGCATAGTTAATTGTAACAAACAGCGAAGAACGGGACGCCAAAAATCCAACCTGGTACGTAGCGAAATATGTTTGTGTTAAGATGTCATTTCCAGTGCCTTCGAGCGTCCGCTGCGTATTGAGCTCTTGAAATCTATTGAAATTGAAAGAAAGTAAAATGGAGTAACTTCTAAGGGCCGTAGTCTTGATATAGCGTGGTGAAAAGGAAAAATTTTGCGTTGATTGAGCCACACGCAACGAATCAGCGAAGCGCACTATCCGGGCCCGTTGCGTGTTGCTGAAATTCGTATATGAAAGATCAAGTCCTAGTTTATCAGTCAACTCTGCCGCGAGGTTGGCCGCTCCAATAACACGGTGAGACGTTGCCCGTTTTAAGTCTTGCAAGTTATCGCGTTGAAAGCCCAAGCTTCCCGTAAACCGCAGGCTGCCCTTGCGCAAAATTAGCGACGGATTAATTGTCCAGTTTTCTAAATCGTTGTTCAGGAAGTATGCGCCCATCGATTGATATCCTGGTTCTACATATCGGTATTGCAATTTAAAGCTCATCAACTTTAATCTATAGGTTGCACTCGCCTGGAATGCAGCATATACTTCAGTACTGTAATTTGTTGTAATGAAGTTCTCGAACGCCTCTAAACTTTCTACCGAAGCACTGTCTGCAATGGGGTCTAAGCGTGCATCTGCGGTGTATACACTAAACGCGCCATCACTTTCAAGACTGATTTTTCCATCAAAAAAAGTGTAGCGCATTTGATATCCACTCACCAAATTTTCGGCTGGAGTAATCTTCATAGAATCAAGCCAGTGCTTTTCGATTATGGGAGAAGAACCTGCATGATCTTTTGCATGCAAAGCAACAAAATCGATATATCGTTCAGACGTACCGTAACCGATCTTGAACGCATAACCTGTGCGTTTGAAAGAAAAATTTTCAATATAGATACCCTGTAGTGTATCTAAGACGGTGGCTTTATTAAAGCGACCGTACATACCGCCCACGCGCCATTTTCCCGGGCGTAAATCGACACCGCCACCAAGAAAAGTATGTCCAGCAAGCGTAAAGGGAGAATATTGCAAGTTTCGATAACCCGCGTGAAGTGTTATCCATTTGTACTGCGGACTTAATCCAAACTGATTGAAGGGCTGTGTAAATGAATTTTGTTGTCGGCTGAAACTGAAATACACTGGAATTTCGATTCCATAAAGCGATAGAACGGGAGAACCTGTCAAATAATAATTGAAAGGTAGGTATCGAGGTGCAATACCATTGGCATCATAAAATATTGCTCGGGCATCAATGCCTCCATGTACCTCAACTGGTTTCTGGTTTGCGATTTGTTCCAAGTCTTGCGCACGCGCGATATGACTAAACGAGACCAGGATGGCCCAAAGTGGAATCCAAAATCTTCTTGGAAGTTTTACTTTTGTATCGATCGGGAAAGCCATGTATGAAGAAGTCTGATATAAAGGATACTCAGCAAAGAAATGCAGGACGAAACTTGAATTCAATCACTCTTTTAGGTCAGGATTCAGTCTAGACATATTCAAACCTTACTAATGAAGCACTCATCACTGACACTTGAAACCATTCAATATGTATGAGGACTTAGTAGCTGTTTTTTTAACACTGTAAGGACTATCAAGCACAACATCTCTAATCCAACCTCTCGGTTTTGATCCCGGTACGATGTCAACTATGGATTGATACGTGCCATTGGTCGTCATATCCATGCCAGGGCATAGCACTGGGGGATTGTATTCATAAAATCCATTCCCCGGGCCCCATTCCCATACGAGGTAACCGATATCATTTGCAGCAGCTTCCGACAATAGGGTTTGATAATCGATTGATCCTTTCTCTTCGCACGATGCAACGTCTGGTTCGTCTAGGCCGGGCCAACCCCCATACCCGCATAATTCACCGAGCAAAAGTGGAATGCTGTTGTCTTTAGCTTTCTCTATCTGATCTTTTATAAAAGTCGGCTGTACCGTTTGTATGGCAACTTTCGACCAATATGGATGCACTGAGAACATAACGTTATGATCCGGATCATGAGCAATTAATGCAGCCGCTGTTGGTACCAATACATCAAGATCTTTTCCACATCCTTTCGCATCGATAATGAGAGGTGTGCGAATTCCCGCGTTACGCAATTTCGTTATGGCGGATTGATAGCCAGATAAAAATTGTTGTTCCGTTACGCCGTCGTCTCCTGCCTCATTTGCAATGTTCACAAGAAGCGCATGTTCATACCGTTGTACAGTTCGAACAACACCCGGCTGAATCCAGTAATTGACAACGTCATTCAATTCATTCCAGCTGCATGTTGCGTCGTGCATTTCAACCATAGGAATCATTTCATTTTCTATGCAGTTTTTTATCAGAGAATCGAGTTGATTGAGTAACGAAGGAGAACCATTACTGTACTGCGCCTGCCAAACAATTCGAACGCAATTCGAATTGGTTTTAGCGATCTCCGGAAAATAATTTTCCCCATATAAGTCATTTTCATCAAATACGCTCATCTTGTTAACTCCCTTGAGTATAACCGTTTCCCCACAGGGATCTGTCAGTTTTGTTCCCACAACCTTAAAGGTAGAATCCACAGTGGCAATAGGATCCTCATCCGAATCGCAGGACTGTATGAACAAGATGTTGATGAGGAACAAACTTGAAATGACCCGGCGACTGAAATTCAAAATGATAGTCTGGACCATAGCTTACGAACTTAAAATAAAGGTTGTTAAGAGGATGAGCAGATACAGCAGTAAAAAAATCATATGGCGATTCAGTTTCATTTCGAACACGTTAGACTGCCGCAATTGCATTCAGATCACAAGTTGATTTCTTGTACAAAGGAAGGGGTTATAAATAGGTTGATCAATCACCTTTTTGGGTCATGTAAGATTCTGAGATCGAGTTTAGAAAGAAGGAATGTCGATCCAGAGCGTCCCGCAGGCACAATTATCCGCACTTTGCCACGGATCTAATCCCTATGTAATCCGCTCCCGTATCGTTTTGGCTAAGGCTTGCATATTACATTGGAATTTGAAGTTTGGGATCATTTACGTTTGTACTGTTTTCTCATAATCCCACAGTTCAGGGTTATTTGTTTTTTTGAATTGAACACTCAGTCCGTATTTTTCAGTGTGCTGTTTTGACAAGATTATGTATCGAACCCATATCATGACGCAAGGTTTGGACGGTCCCCGTAAAGTTCTTAGTTTCAACAGAACGATTAAGAAAGTTAGAGGAGTCCTTTATTATGAATTCTACTTTTGGCAGATTGACTTGCAACACTTTGAAATCGGCCTCGCACCGCTTGCTCGTTTTTGTATTGTCAGCAATGGCCATACTGTCTTGCCAGCAGAAAGAAGGTACGATGAATAAGCCGCAGCTGTATTTGCCTGATGATCTTGAAGCGAAATTGTGGGCAGAATCTCCTATGTTTTTTAACCCCACCAATATTGATATCGATAGTAAAGGCAGGTTATGGGTTACTGAGGCTGTAAATTATCGCAACTATAATAACGACTCCACCAAAGCACTTCATCATCAGCAAGGCGATCGGGTAGTTATACTCGAGGACCGGGATGGAGACGGACGGGCCGACGATTCCAAAGTTTTTGTTCAGGACAAGGACCTCATTTCACCACTTGGAATAGCAGTGATTGGTAATAGAGTTTTTGTGTCCTGTTCCCCCAATCTTATTGTCTACACAGATGAAGACGCTGATGATCACCCGGACAAAAAGGAAATTTTCCTGACAGGATTTGGCGGGCTGGACCATGACCATTCATTGCATGCCATTGTAGGTGGACCGGATGGAAATTTTTATTTCCCGACCGGCAATGCTGGCCCTCATGTTGTGACCGATAAAAGTGGTTGGACATTGCGATCAGGAAGTATGTATACCGGTGGGTCTCCTTACAATACACAGAACAGCGGCAATATGAAAAGCGACGACGGGAAGGTTTGGGTTGGGGGCCTGGCATTACGCATAAACCCTGACGGAAAAAATATGAAAGTGTTGGGTCACAATTTTAGAAATGCATATGAGCTCGCCGTTGATTCAAGGGGAGACCTTTGGCAAAATGATAATGACGACCAGGTTGTAACCTGTCGTACTACCTGGTTGATGGAAGGAGGAAATGCTGGATATTTTAGTGCAGATGGCACGCGGTATTGGCAGGCTGATCAGCGGCCGGGCCAGGATGTATTCACTGCTCATTGGCATCAGGATGATCCGGGCGTTATCCCCGCAGGAGACCGTACGGGCGCAGGCGCGCCTACCGGCATCGTTGTGTACGAGGGCGACGCCTTTGGTGAACAGTTCCGGGGAACATTGCTGAGTGCGGATGCCGGTAGAAACGTTATTTTTTCGTATCACCCCAAGCGCCATCTTTCGGGTTACGATTTAGGTAAGAGAACGAATTTCATCACGTCCCTCAGCGACGACAATGAAGATTATGTTTGGAATGATTCTCTTGAAAACAGCCAGGCGGATAAGTGGTTTCGTCCAAGTGACGTGGCTGTAGGCACTGAAGGAGCGATATATGTTGCCGACTGGTATGATCCGGTAGTTGGTGGTCATCAAATGGATGATTCGACAGGTTATGGCAGAATCTATCGGATAACTCCTAAGGGTAGTGATCTCCATCGTCCGGTTCTTGACATGTCGACCGTTCGTGGGTGTATCGAAGCACTGCTAAATCCCGCCATAAACGTTCGATTTGAAGCCGGTGAGAAGTTGAAGGCGAAGGGAACAGATGCAATACCAGAGGTTAGTAAATTGCTTGACTCTGAGAATTCCTATCATCGGGCTCGCGCTGTTTGGGTTCTCGTGGGCTTAGGGGATTCTGGAAAGACTGAGGTAGAAAAACTTCTGAAGCACAAAGATGAAGATATCCGTACCGTTGCGTTCAGGGCTTTGCGTCACTCTTCGGGAGATATCATTCCCTATGCTACTGGTTTGGCGGACGATCCTTCTGAGTTTTTAAAAAGGGAAGTATTAATTGCCCTGTCCGAATATCCCTATTCCGTTACGAAGCCTATCCTTTTGGCTCTCCTAAAAGACTTTGACTCGAAAGACCGTTGGTTTCTGGAAGCGTTGGGTAATGCAGTAACTGGTCAAGAAGACGACTTTTTGAAAGCCGCTGCAGTCTTGTTCGATGCGGCAGATCAGAAGCCGGAGTCATGGGACGAGAGAATGGAGGCGGTCGTTTGGAGGCTGCATCCGCCGAGCTATATCGATCATCTTAAACTTCGCGCGCAGTCCCCCAAACTTAGCGCGAGAGAACGAGAACGCGCGATTACGGCGCTCGCATTTATCAACGACAGGAGGGCCGTTTCGGCGATGGCTGAATTGACTAAAAACACGCTTAAGGATGTGATGGAGCAGTCGTCCTATTGGCTTTCTTTCCGGCAAAGCAATGACTGGTTTAAGCTTGCAGACTGGAGCAAGGGTGGATTCGACCCCGCCCACGAAAGAAAGGTTGCTGAAATGAAAGTCAAAATGAGCAATGTGCTGGATGAGGTTATACCGATGGATGAAAAAAGGCGAAGTGCCCGCGAAATGGCTTCGGATATTGTCGGGAGCAAAATGATCCTGTCCATGGTTTCTGAAGGTAAGTTTCCCAAAGCACTGTATCCGGTCGTGACCGAGCGCATATTGAACAGCCCTGATCGAACCGTCAGAGTACAGGCGTCTCAATACTTTGCGTCAGATGATAAACATAATTATGCTATACCATCGATCGCCTCATTGAAGCCAGATGAAAAAAAAGGAGTAGTAATCTTTGAGAATAAGTGCGGCGCTTGTCATAAGGTTAAATCCATGGGAAAGGAAATAGGTCCTGAACTTACATTGATCAAAGATAAATTTGACAAACAAGCATTGATGGATGCCATTGTGAATCCGTCTGCCGGCATAGTTTTTGGGTACGAAGGCTGGACAATCAATACAAAGGATGGTCAGTCTCAATTTGGATTCTTAGTTGCCGACGGAAAAGAAACAATTGTGATCAAAGATCTCAACGGTGTTAGGCGCATTATACCCGTTAGCGAAGTGTCATCCAGGCACAAATCAGAAAAGAGTTTAATGCCTGACGCCTCATCACTCGGGTTGAGCGATCAGGATTTGGCAGATGTCGTTGGATTCTTGAATAACGTCAAATGACTTATCAGCTCCTGAAACATAAAACTATACTTTATTCATTCCGCAATGAGTTGACGGGATTGCTTCGCGCTGCCTTCAGGGCGTTGGAGAGCACAGCGCAGAATGCGACCGAGATGGCCACTATTAGTGTAAGTAAAAACGTGTCACCTGTTATAGCGATCTTGAATACGAATTTTTGGAGCCATTGATCCATCGCATACCAGGCGGCCGGCAATGCAATCGCGGATCCCAATAACACCATCACAAGAAATTCATTTGAAATGATGCGTACGATGGTTTGCGAACTGGCGCCAACTACTTTCCGGATACCTATTTCTTTTTTGCGTGCTTCGATAGCAATAGCGGAAAGGCCAAATAGGCCGATGCACGAAATTCCGATCATGAAGATGGAAAACGCATTGAAAAGGGCACTCATTTTATTTTCTTCACGATACTGAAGATCCCATCGTTCGTCAATAAAGGTATGTGTGAACAAGTTCGATGGCTCAATTCGTTTGAGGGTTTGCTCAATAAACTGTAAGGTGGATTGTACGTCTTCAGACTTTGTTTTAATGTACAGATAGGACGTCCACGACGGCTTGTACTCGATCAAGAGTGGCTCTATGGGATTGTGAAGGGATGTAAAATGAAAATCTGTTATTAAGCCAATGACGGTTCCTGTTAGCCCGAAGGTTTGGTTAGTAATTCTGCTCCCGACGGGGTGGGTCAGATTAAGTGCCTTTGCCGCAGTCTCATTGATCAGGAACGAAGCTGAGTCATTGTATTGAGGTGAAAAATTTCTCCCTTCAAGCATTTTCAACTCAAGTGCTGATGCAAGATCGTAATCCGCCCTGATAACCCGGAATGACGGAAATTCCGCATTGGGATCTGCACCCTCGGGCACAACGCTTTCAACGCTTATCATGTCACCAGGTAATACCGATGATGACCCGACGTTAATGATCGACGTATTGCTTTTCAAAGCGGTCTTGATTACTTGCTGGTCATTTGCAAACTTTTCAGCCAGCCCTCCATATAATTTCACCGCAACGATCTGATCTTTATTGAAGCCGAGATCTGTCGATTCAAAATACTTCATTTGTCGAAAAATAATGATCGTGCAGGCTATCATGAATACGGACGCAGCGAATTGAAAAACGACGAGCCCTTTTCGAATGTACGACGTAAACGACCGGGGATCTTTTTGGCCTTTCAATGACTCAATGGGCCTGAAGCTTGAAATAAAAATTGCAGGATAGAGGCCGGAAATGAGGCTTACACCGAGGATGAGGGCTAACATTATTCCAATATTCTGAAGTTTAAATATTTCTGCTGGCTGCACTGCGCGTCCGGCCAGGGAGTTGTAATTTGGCAGCACTGCAAAGAAAAGCGCCAGGGCGATGATAAAGGAAATAAAACTAGTGAGCATAGTCTCTGTGAGATATTGACGGATGATCTGCGATCGAAATGCCCCCATCGCTTTTCGCATACCCGTTTCCTTCATTCGTCTGAACGCAAGTGAAATATTAAGATTTATAAAATTTACTGAGGCGATGAAAATGATGAAGACAGCAACGGCACCAAAAATATAGACATAGCCTGCGTTGCTGTTGGCACTCATCTCTTGTTCCAGGTGTGAATGAAGGTGAATATCAGTTAGTGGTTGAAATTCAAGTTTTGCATTTGCTTTAATTTCTTCCGGCGTCCCCCGACCTTCATAGAATTTCAATAGAAACCCCTCCACTTTTGATAGCACATTGGGAAATTCATTCTCCTCAATGAGTACATAGGTATAGGGTGCCATCCATCCTTTCGAGGAGGTCCAGTTTTCAGGTATGTCTTTATAGAAAGTAGTGAAGGGGATCAAATAATCGAATTTGAAGTGCGTATTTTCGGGTAAGTCCCTGATCACACCTGTGATTGCATATTCTGTATTGGCCGCCACTCGAAGCATCCTGCCCGTTGGATCCTCGTCACCAAAAAAAGTCCTCGCAGCTGATTCAGTAAGTACAATGGTGTTATAGGCGCGCAGAGACTTTTCGGGACTTCCAAAGACAAATTCAAGGTCGAACATTTCAATAGCCGATGAGTCTGCACAGAATCCACTTTTTAATTCCGTGTGAAAGTCGCCATGGCTGAAGACGCGGTTTCCCCACTGGTAAAACCGTGCGGCAGATTTTACTTCTGGGAAGAAATCGAGCATAGCTCCCGCTAGCGGAGGTGAACTTTTGGCCCATTCCGGTGGATGTACGCGGTAAATCTTTTCATGCTTCGGAAAATTTTTTTCATAACTAAGTTCGCTCCGAATGTGAAAGAAAATGAGGAAGCATGAGGACATCGCCAGCGAAAACCCAATAATATTGATCAGGCTGAAAGTGCGATGCTTTATAAAGTTACGCCAGGCTATTACAAGATAATTTTTTATCATAAATGTTTTTTTAGTCAG
>JAICGJ010000002.1 GCA_025923195.1 Chryseolinea sp. | reverse complement strand
GGCGCAATTATCAATTGGTTTGCGCACAAATACGGATATAGGAATTTTGAAGTGGGTGATACATCGAGAAACTTCTTGCCCGTCGATTTTCTAATGATGGGTGAGAGTTATCACAATAATCATCATAAGAACGGATCGCGTGCTAATTTTGGCGGTATTCGATGGCATGAGATTGACCCTACATACCTTGTTATGAAATTGCTCGATAAGATGAGAATTATTAGGTTGAGGACGCAGAAGGAAATTCATTTAGAAAGCGTGCAGAAAGCAAAAGCTGCTTAATAATAAAAGGATCATAGAAAAGCCGCTCTTAACAAAAGCGGCTTTTTTATGGATGTGCGGATGAAAAATTTCTCAGGGCATATGCGAGCTAAGAGGATGATTATCGCTAGTTTCCTTCGTTAAAGTATTTATCCTCCTCGTCGATCGATTCGTCGCTTTCGAGGGATTTCGGGATGACGCCGACCTCCAGGATTTTAAACTCAGTACGCCTGTTCTTTTGCCTACCCACTGGGTTGTCGCTTCCATCGGGGTTTGTATTTCGTGCAATCGGTTTGGATTCCCCATATCCCTTCGCTACCAATCTATCGGGTGCAATGCCATTTTGGACAATATACCTAACTGCAGATTCTGCGCGACGCTGCGACAAATCGAGATTAAAGGCATCGGTATCCACACTATCGGTATGAGAACCTAATTCGATCTTAATTTCTGGATTATCAATCAGAAGTTGC
Source organism: Chryseolinea sp. (assembly GCA_025923195.1). GTDB lineage: Bacteria > Bacteroidota > Bacteroidia > Cytophagales > Cyclobacteriaceae > Chryseolinea. The sequence goes on along the minus strand of JAICGJ010000002.1, from coordinate 113,555 downwards.
ACAAGTTTATCCAATTCCTTGGCCGCATCTTCCCGTATATCTGCTCTGTTAAAATTGTAATAGATATTCTCAAGCACAAATATCTTATTAAGCTCGATTTTATCCAGTACCAGCGTTGTATCGAGCGTAATATTAGTGATAAGGTCCTTTAACGTAGAAGGGTCGACACCCCGCCCTCTCGTAGTATAGGGCTGCCGTTTAATCAGGTAACCATCGGTCTCACCGACCATAGTGTAATCTTCATTTTCATAGACACGGAATAAAAACTTGCCATCATCGCCCGTAACATAGTCTTGCATAATGTCTCCCTTTGCATCCATAAGGTTAACCTTAGTATTGGGCAGAATCTGCAGCTTGCCTTCCTTATCCTGAGTGTAGGTAATTCCCTGCAGATAGTAATTGACGACTTTCAAATTTGGGTCTTCATTCACAAAAGTATAGATATCGTCGTCACCTTTGCCGCCTTCTCTGTTGGATGTAAAGAATCCGCGGTCAGGACGAAATAAGAAGATTCCAAAATCATCGCCCGAGGAATTTACGGGTTGTCCCAGGTTTTCTATTGCTGTCTTTCCCTCTGCACGTTTCACTACAAACAGATCCAAACCACCATAGCCCGGATGTCCATCCGAAGCGAAATACAGCTTGGCATCTTCGGCGACGTAAGGGAATAATTCATTCCCGGCTGTGTTGATCTCGGGTCCCAAATTTCTGACACGGGAAAATCGGCCGCGGGTATCCATCTGAGCTGAGTAAATATCGGTACCCCCATAGCTGATTTGGTTTCTTCCGCGAGACTTTCGGTTCGATGCAAAATACAATGTCCTGCCGTCTGGGCTAAACGCAGGAGATGAGTCCCATGCACCTGGCTCATTGATATTGATCATGATGGGTTCAGACCATGCACCATTTCTGAATCTCGAAATGTACAGGTCTACATCTTCTGTGCTCTTTCTTTTGCCGGAATTCCCTTTGGCAAAAACCATGGTTTTTCCGTCGGGGGAGAATGTGATACAGCCGTCGTTTATGCTTGAGGTATTAATCCCTTGCGGTAATGCAGCAATAGTGGCAACATCAACTATAGCGCCGCGGCTTGCCACCTTATAGATGTCGGTGAAGGGTGTTCCCGTGGCTTCATATATTTTGTCATTGCCTCGGGATGAAGTAAAGTACAACTCATTATTTAAGAAAACCGGATTATATTCGCTAGAAGGTGTATTAATAAGTTCCAAATTTTTTACACGGTAGTAGCTTTCCTTCTCTTCTAACTTTTCAATATACGCCAGTCCATTTATATCCGCTTGTGCTCTATCCTTAAGAGCAGTATTGGTGGAGCCTTTAATTATCTCTTGCAGCTGATTGCGCGCTTCCGCATATTTACCATTTGCCTTTAGTGATTGAGCGTAAAAGAACTTAACAGAGTCGCCATCAATACCCTTGCCCCCCGCCTTGGCGTAGTATGCTTCTGCTTCTTTTGGGCGGTTGCTTAGGCGATAAGACTCAGCTATAAAGAAATTTGCCTTGCCGTTATTTTGATTTTTAGCTACGACCTTCTTATACAGGTCAATAGAATTTTGATACTTGCCCAGAAAAAATGCTTTGTTTGCTTTTTTTTCAATGCCACATGACATCAGAAAGAGGGCTGCAACGACCATGAATACTCTCAACCTCATAAAAAAATTCATAATGACGTATTAAAGCTACAAATAACTGGTCTAACTGACCACAGTTTGCCGTGGTAAATAACGACTTAGCCAGGTTGAAGCTGCAGGTACAAGCCATGCATGGTTCAAATCGCCTTTTGTGCCGACCAGATTGTTAAACACCAGCGAGTCCTGATTCCAGATGCCCTCTTTCAGCTTTTCCTTCAGATCGGATGACCCCAGGGTGAAAACATGCTCTCCTTTCCTGAATGCTACAATTGACCTGTCAAAAAAATCTATACCTAATTCGGCTCCCAACTTCTTCAATGTTCTCACTGAGTCATCGATAGAACACCCGCTGGCAGCATTTGCCTGCTCGTCGGCAGCAAGAATTACAAATTGATCGTATCTAAGGTCAAATGATGCCTGCATTGGACTACCGTGAACCAGCCACCCTTCTGTAAACGCCTGCAGCGCTTGGGAAATTATCTTTGCTTCCTCAGAATTAAATTTTCTTTTAGCCTGGTAAATCCAGACTCTAGCTCTGTCATGAATCTCTGTGAATGGAACGAACATCGTATAAATCCTTTAACTTGATAATTAACCTTGCGCCTCAGCAATAAGTTCTGCCAGATCTCTAACCACTATATCGCTTTCGCGATTTTTATGTTTAATACCATCGCTCATCATTGTCATGCAAAATGGGCAGGCAACCGCGATCGTCGTTGCGCCAGTCGCCAGCGCCTCCTCCGTACGTTCAACGTTAACGTCTTTTTTACCTTTCTCGGGTTCTTTAAACATTTGCGCGCCACCCGCTCCGCAACACAGTCCCGTGGTACGGCAGCGCTTCATTTCCACAAGGTCTGAATCAAGGGCCTCCAATACCGAACGTGGGGCTTCATAAATATTGTTGGCCCTTCCCAGATAGCAGGAGTCGTGGTAGGTAATTTTTTTACCGCGGAATGACCCGCCCTCTATTTTTATCCGGCCAGCGGCTATTAATTGCTGAAGGAAAGTGCTGTGATGAACGACCTCATATTTTCCGCCCAACTCAGGGTACTCGTTTTTCAGAGTGTTGAAGCAATGAGGACAAGCAGTAACAATTTTATTGACCCCGTAACCATTTAATACTTGAATATTGTTCAGTGCTTGCATCTGAAAAAGAAACTCATTTCCTGCTCTTCTCGCAGGGTCGCCGGTACATGTCTCTTCCGTACCCAAGACTGCGAAACGTATTTTGGCTGCGTTAAGGATTCTGACGAACGCCCTGGTTACCCGCTTGTATCGGTCATCAAAGGACCCTGCACATCCGACCCAAAAAAGCACCTCTGGTGTTTCACTTTTAGCCTTTAATTCCGCCATCGTAGGAACAGGAAATTGTGCTTCTGGCATGCCTATTTTTTTATTTCGTTTGCCCAGTTAAATCGATCGGCCGGCGAAAATTTCCATGGCGCAAAATTAGTTTCAATATTTTGAAACATGGAGTTCCAGGCGACCGGAGATCCCGATTCCTCCATTGCGATGTATCGACGCAATTCTAAGATAATTTCCATCGGATTTATCATTACAGGGCATGCTTCAAAACAAGCGTTGCAACTGGTGCACGCATTAATTTCCTCTTTGGTAATATATGACCCTAAAAGAGATTTTCCGTCGTTCAAACCACTGCCATTTTTAGCCAGACTAGCACCGACTTCCTCCATTCTGTCTCTGGTATCCATCATTATTTTTCTCGGGGAGAGTTTTTTACCGGTAATGTTCGCCGGGCATTCCGAGGTACAACGCCCGCACTCAGTACAGGAATATGCCGCCAGCAAATGATTCCATGATAGATCATTGATGTCTTTGGCGCCAAATCGTCCGGGTGTCGGAGGAGGTTCCGAACTACCGGCGGCCATTCCCAGCATCATTCTTACTTCATTAGTAACGACCGGCATATTTTCCATATGCCCTTTTGGCTCAAGCTTGGCAAAGTACGTATTCGGAAAAGCAAGAAAAATATGAAGGTGTTTTGAGTAGGTGATGTACACTGCAAAGGCAAGGATTCCGACAATGTGGAACCACCACGCTGCACGTTCAACCCCGATAAGGGCGGAGGTGTCCAAATCCATGAGCACAGGTGCAATCACACCACTAAAAAGAAGAGGACCTGTACCGGTATAGTGTTCAACTGACCTTTGTTGTAATAGTTGGTCGGATGCATTCATTGTGAGAATTGCCATCATGAGCACTATTTCCGTTATCAAAATTATGTTTGCATCAAGGCGGGGCCAGAGCGTCATTTCTGCAGACCAAAATCTCTTTATTTTCAGCAGGTTTCTACGAACAAGCATTATCACACAGGCTAGCATTACCGTTACAGCCAGAAATTCAAATCCATTCATTAGCACATTATAAAAAGTCCCCAGGTAAGGGGCGAAAATCCGATGGGTTCCAACGATTCCGTCGATAACAAATTCCAGCACTTCGATATTGATTATCAAAAATCCGGCATAGATAAAAAAATGCAAAATTGCGGGAACCGGGCGCTTAAACATTTTCTTTTGTCCAAAGGCAACCAAAAGCAGGTTTCTAAGGCGTTCATCCGACCTGTCATTGATGACAATTGCCTTTCCAAGTTTGATGGTACTCCTGATTCGCATGATTCTATTGCGAATGAAGTAAATTGCCGTACCTAAAGTGATTAAAAAAAGAATCTGCTGAATCATATTCCGGATTTCACCAAAGCTCAATCTCCATTCCTAAAAATAGAAATAGTTGTTCACAAATCTTAGGATTTGAAATGGCTGTTGGGTGGCACCAATGCGGGATCTACTGTCAAGAATCCCAAAATCCTTTAATCCTATAAATCTTAGTCCGTTTTGCATGGAATTTAAATTTACATACTTTTGTCCCTCATTTTTAAGGTGATGTAGCTCAGTTGGTAGAGCAAAGGACTGAAAATCCTTGTGTCGGGGGTTCAATTCCCTCCATCACCACCTCAGAAAAAAGCCTTCAATTTTGGAGGCTTTTATTTTTATAAGGTGGATCAATGGGCAATTTTGATAATTTAGCAAGGAGTATTCGTGTCTCTATGTCAAATTTCTCCAAAATCTGAAGGGAATGGGCTCAATTGATCTATCGGAAGCCCCCGCCCGACTAATTTATATCTATCTATCGGAGATAATTCTCGGACTGATCTTTTTTTTCATTTTCCGTCACTTCGGTAATCTCTATCGCCGGCTTTTTCTTCACACATGGTCGTATAGTTGGGTAGCATTTGCGTTATATACGGGCTGCCAGGGAATTGTATTACTCTTCTTGGTTGATGAGCGATCAATGCAGAGGACAATCTTCAGTGTTGCTGCACAGCTCAGTTCTTTTCTTCAGATCATATACATTTTAAGGGGAACTTATGAGCTGATTTATGAAAAGGCCTTTTCACGGCGCAGGTTCAGTCTGATCTTACTTTTTTCTATCGTTATTGCTTTTGTTTCCATTATTGCATTCAGCCAGTCGGGCGTGTTTTTTAATTACTTAATTAGTTCGGGAAGCCGTGCTGTCGTCACAGGCATTGGATTTCTTGTGGCGGGAATTGTTGTATGGACCAACAAGAAATTTACAAAGGGATTCGGGCAGCAATTACTTACCAGCTCGCTGATAATTTTTAGCATATATCAGTTGTACAATTTCACCATTAGGCTTCTCAACGTATTGGGTAATAAGATGGCCGCATTGGATTTGTTTGGATCGGCCGATCTTTTATTGATTTCCCTGATGGGAATGAGTATGGTGATGTGGTTCTTGGAAGATGAGAGACATAAGTTGAATGCCGAAAATAAGGAACTGGATAGTTTTCTTTCCAGCACCTCCCATGATCTCCGAACTCCTATCGCCTCGATTCTCGGGCTGACCTACTTAGGGAGGATCGAACTGCAGGAAGAAAAAGCGCGCACCTTTATGAACATCATCGAAGAACGCATTAAAAAACTTGACCTGATCATCAGCGACATACTCAACTTGTCGAGAAGTAAAAAGATTGACGTCAAAATTGAGGATCTGGATCTTCGTGAATTGATCGAAGAGACCACGGCTGACTTAAAATTTAACAAGGGCGCCTCTTCAATTTTTCTGGATTATCAGGCGCATCCGAGCCATACTTTCAAATCAGACTATAATCAAGTGAAAATAATCCTTAGCAATTTGCTGGCGAATGCCGTCAAATATCATAACCTTGATCAACCCAATCCATTCATACGCGTTTCATTCAAGCGAGTTCGCCATGTTGTTGAAATTGCCGTTGAAGATAACGGAAGGGGTATATCAAAAGAAAATGTGCCTAAGATCTTTGATATGTTTTTCCGTGCTTCAGAAGACACGGAGGGTACCGGGCTCGGTCTCTATATTGTCAAGGAAGCCCTAAATAAAATCAAAGGAATTATTTTTGTGGATTCGGAACTTGGAAAAGGAAGCAAGTTTCGAATAGTCCTGGAAAATGCATAGGTATGCTCATTGGAAGTGTTTTAGCCGGACCAATTCTTCTTTTGTAAGGAATCGCCACTCTCCACGTCCCAGGTTTTTCTTGTCTAATCCGGCGTAGACCGACCGATCGAGTTTAATTACCTCATAATTGAGAGCCTCAAAAATTCTGCGCACTACTCTGTTCCATCCAATGTGGATTTCAATACCGACCGTGCGTTTGTCATCTGAAACTATAGCGATGTCATCCACCAACGCTTTGCCTTCCTCCAATTTTACACCATCCAGAATTTGCTGCGCATCCGCTTTTGTCAGAGGTCTGTCAAGTTCAACCTTATAAATCTTCTTAACGTTGTAGGAAGGATGCATAAGTTTATCGGCGAGATCCCCATCATTTGTGAGTAGTAATAGGCCGGTTGTATTTCGATCCAATCTCCCAACAGGATAAACCCGCTCTTTCACGGAGTTTCCTATAAGGTGCATCACAGTATTGCGTTCCTGTGGATCGCTGGTAGTAGTCAGAAAGCCTTTCGGTTTATTAAGTAGGATGTAAACGGGTCGTTCGGCCCGTAAGACTTTGCTTTCGTGTCGAACTTCATCGCCGGGATTTACTTTATATCCCATTTCCGTGATGACTTTGCCATTGACTGAGATCAAGCCCATTTTAATAAGTTCATCGGCTTCACGTCTTGAGCAGACGCCGCTATTAGAAATAAACTTATTCAACCTTATTTTTCCTGTTTGAGCTGGCGTGCTTAGGTCGGGCTGAACTTTAGGGCTCACGGCTCTATATTTCTTTTTAGAACGGCCCTCAGTTGAATGTTTGGGTGATTGACCGCGATAATTTTTTTCTGGAGATGATTTGTCGGTATGATCTGATTTGCGGTAAGGCCTCTCGCGTCTCGGACCGTTCGAAAATTTGGCAGCTCCTGTTCCGTGAACATTTTTTTCATCCCGGTGCGAACCGGGCCTGTAAGGTCTTTGACCTTCCTGTTTTCTACGGTCAGACTTGCTAACGGCTGAGCTATTGTACGGCCGGTCGCCCGAATACTTTTCAGGACGTTCCGTGAACTTGCGCTGAGATCCTTGTGAATGCGCTCTTTTATTTTTTCCCAATGAATCTTCGGAACTACGAGAACCTTTGCCACTGGTTGGCCTGCGCGATCCGCGCTTAGTTCCTTTAGAGTAGCCGCCTGAGTCTGAAGATGAGGAACTGGAACGGCGGCCCGGACGAGTCGGAGGTTTACGCTTGGACATCGGACTCCTTTTGATCTAAGTTGTCCTCTTGGTCGATATTCTCCCCAATTGAATTCACTTCAGCAACAAACTCCTTAGGGGTAGGCAATTCAGTTATGTCATTGATGCCGAAGTACTCCATAAATTTTACTGTTGTACCGTATAGCATGGGCCTTCCGATAGTCTCAGCTTTGCCGGTTATTTCGACGAGCCCTTTGTCCAACAATTTTTGTACGGCATAATCGCAATTCACGCCACGGATATTTTCAATTTCTGATTTTGAAATCGGTTGTTTGTAGGCTATAATGGAAAGCGTTTCCATAGCCGACGTAGAAAGCCGTTTTTTAGATTGTTGCTTGAGTAAAATTCCAATGCTGGCCTGGTACGACGGTTTCGTCAGAAATTGGTAGCCTCCCGCTGATTTAAACAATTGGAATGAATATTCCTCCGACTGGTATTTCTCTTCCAGTCGCTGCAAGGCATTCAGAATATCTTCTTCGGGCACCTCTGCATTGAACATCTCGGTCAGGCAGCCTTTTACATCGTTCATCTTAATTGGCGCGGGAGAGCAGAAGATGAGTGCTTCAATATGATTTTGTAAAAAATCCAATCGTTTTACTTTTGAATGAAGATTCGCTAATCGTGCTGCATCATTTTTGCCTCGATAGATTGAGTAGTATGAGGCACCGCGATGAGTCGTTCCTTCGGAATCAACTTACCCGTAACGGAGCAGATGCCGTAGGTTCCATTCTTAATGCGAACAAGCGCATTTTCAAGATTCATAATATACTTTTGCTGACGGGCTGCCAACTGGCTCAGATTTTCTTTCTCAGCAGTCTCAGCTCCATCCTCAAGTACTTTTGTATTTCCACCTGAGGTGGCGTCGGTACCCTCATCATTGTTGCGATTAAGAGTTTCTTTCAAGATCCTGTATTCATCACGAGCTTTATCCAGCTTTTTGTGAATCAATACTTCAAATTCCTTCAGTTCTTCTTCTGAATAACGTGTCCGGGTATCAGTGTTCGAACTATTGGTCTGTTTATGGGCAATTGGTCTTTGGTTTGGCACAGGGAAAATGCTTAGTTGTGGAGGTGCAGGCTTCGGAGGAGCAACTGGCAATGGTTTTTCTACTTGAGGAGCCGCCGCTTTGGGAAGTGGCGCAGGCCTCTCAATTTTTTCCGATTTTTCTACCTTCGGCGGAGCCACCTTCTTCGGCGCTTCTTTTTTAGGCGCTTCTTTCTTTGCAACTACATGCTTAGCAACAGCCTTTTTAGGCGCAATCTTCTTAGTAGCTTTTGGAGTGGCCTTCTTTATCTTCTTCGGCGCAATCTTCTTGGCTTTGACAGGGGCTGCTTTCTTTGATTTCACTTTTGAAGCAGATTTCGCTTTGGCAGACGCCTTTTTTGCGGCCTTTTGGGATGACTTCTTGTTCTTAGCCATAATTGGTACTCCGTTTGGTAAAAGATGCGCAAAATTATGCGCTCGCCCACGAAAACAAAAAATATTGTTCAATTAATTCCATAATATTGGTTTTAATCTCAAATCCCTATCTTTCTAATTGCCAGATTGATATCATGAGATGCCTTTTGATACTTCAGCTTGCTGTTCTGCTAGCCAGCTGCTCAGACGATCGCCGATTAAATGTGCGGCAAATTAGCCCTCCAGGTCCTATAACACTCGTAATTCATGGCGGCGCCGGTACGATTCTGCGCTCCGAAATGAGTCCCGAAAGAGAAAAGGAATATACCGATAAGTTGCTGGCTGCACTGGACAGCGGATTTGCTATTCTTCACGGGGGAGGCAAAAGCCTGGATGCTGTAATAGCTGCCATTAAAGTCATGGAAGACTCGCCGCTTTTTAATGCTGGCAAAGGGGCAGTCTTTACGCACGATGGACGAAATGAAATGGACGCATCAATCATGGATGGCAGCGACCTTATGGCCGGGGCAGTCGCTGGGGTAACAACCATAAAGAATCCGATCGTGGCCGCACATGCCGTCATGATGAAGTCCAAACACGTGTTAATGGCGGGTAAAGGCGCTGAGCAATTTGCCGAGGAAGAGGGCCTTGAAATAGTGCCCCCATCTTACTTTTTCGACTCGGCACGGTACCGCCAGTTGCAAAGAGCAAAGAACCCCGGCAAAGAGACCAGCAGCATTGGCCAAGACAGAAAGTTTGGAACTGTAGGATGCGTTGCCCTCGACCGGTATGGAAACCTTGCCGCTGGAACTTCTACAGGCGGAATGACAAACAAGAAATACGGACGTGTTGGTGATTCGCCAATCATTGGCGCTGGGACCTACGCTAAGAATGGTACTTGCGCCGTGTCAGGTACAGGCTGGGGGGAATATTTCATCAGGTTAAATGTTGCGTACGATGTTAGCGCACTGATGGAATATGGTGGCTTGTCATTGGATAAAGCAGCAGATTCGGTGATCATGAAGAAATTAAAGGGAATGGGGGGTGAGGGAGGACTGATCGGATTGGATCGTCAGGGACGTGTAGCAATGACGTTTTGCACGGAAGGGATGTATCGTGGGTACATCACCAAAAAAGGTCAGGGCAAAACATTTATCTACCGCGACTAATCTGCAAAAGAAGAATTAGTCAAACGAGGAGGCAATCGCTACTCGCCTAAGGTAGTTTCTTACCGACCCTTGCTCGTCAAAAACCTCAAACAATATCATGTAGTATCCAATGCCCGCTTTTGATCCGTTGTCACAATCGCCATCCCACCTGTAAAAACCTTGGGTGCCGAGTAAATCATTGTTTGCAATTTGCTTAATGGGACGACCTTGCGAATCATAAATCTTCGCATTTGCTACATACCCACCCTGATTGAACCGATAGTGCACCAACGCAAAATTCGACTGACTTGACAACGGATTAAAAATTTCAGGTTCAACTATTAGCTCCTCGAGTTGAGAAGAGGGTGTCTCAATGTTGTTTGAATTGACGTAACCTGGTGACGCAAAACCAACGGCTGAGCTGGCTGATCTCCAATTGTGTGAAGAGGCCGCCGGCGAATTTGAAATTCGCTCCAGAGATACCCCATCGTCGTCTTTTAAAAAGGATGAATGCATTACTTTATTGTATTCAAAAAAATCAATTATTTTCCCGTTATTATCGATGAGTGCAACGGTGCCTTCGTCGTCACTAAATGGAGGTAACCTTCTTACGTGAATGAAGTTCTGCTCTTTCGACGCGAGATATTCTCCTTTAAGGATTTCGGGATCAACAGTCACGGCGAGATGGTCTCCAGGTGTCATTAGGAAATCTTCGCTGGTAATGTTTGCCTGGTTTGTCAGAATTCCATTTTCAAAATTTGCAACTGACCAATCCCTAAGGTTTATGAACTTCAATGAGTTATTAAGGATCTCAACAAAATCCACGCCTGTAGGCCTTGGGTTAAATAGGATTTCGTTGATCAAGATATCGAGGCTATCGGCACTTTCAGGCAAACCAAATTTCAAGTCGTCATCGGCTTCCTGGATCATATTACCTGCGCAGTCAGTTAGTTCTGCAATGCTGATGGAGTAGATAACGCCTGTTTTGATTTCACCTGCTAGTGAAAGGACGAGCTCCCTCAGCGCTGTATTAGAGAAAGCCACATTACTGACTGTAATATCTGGTTCAATTGTAATGATCAAGGAGCTCGATAAAGGTGTCTCCAACCTTTCATTAAAGCGCAGTTGAACGGTACTTGCATTGATGGGAAGAACGGAAATCAGCTTTGGCCCGGTGAGATCAGGTCTGTTGGCGGATATGGAATTTATGTAACCAGGAGTGCCGCCCAGCCCAGCTTCTGATGCGCCCCAATTGTCCTGCCCGCTGCAGATATTCTCAGGATCAATTATTTCCAGCGTCCATCCCCCTTCCACCTTGTCGTTATCGCGGTACCAGGTCTGGTCATAGTTTATGGAATCGATCGTCTGCCCCCTTTCATCTTTAATTATCAGGATATCATTGCCATTATTTAAAGTGGGGAAATCTTTCAAATACAGGGCCTTTTCGAAATCGGAAGGGATACTGGTCTCGCCCGCAAGCACAAGGTATTCTTTCGGAAGAAGCAGTACGCCAGGCAATGTTGCCGTTGAACTTTCATCTGTGACAATCCAGTTCTTAAGATCTATTGTCTCTTCCGTGCGATTGTAAATTTCAACAAATTCTGCTTCCGGCAGCCCATTTGAAGGCAAAGGGTCAGGAAATATCTCGCTGATGATAACATCTTTTGGATTAGCCTCAACGGGTATTGCATAAATGAAATTTTCCTGAATAGTGTCGGAGCCGTTTTGGGCAACGTCTTTCACGCCTGAAATGGCCAGGACTAGATGAGTTCCCAAGGGAAAATCCTTGTTGAATACTAGCGACACCGTTATTTTGTCTGTGTGGACTGTTGCAGAAGTAGGGTGCCCAACCTCATGGTCAATTACATAGTTCTCGACAATCGCTGCTGCAACAGCATCTAAAGGCTCCGAAAATGTTAGTTCGAGTTGTCTCGGGGAGATGACTTTCAAACCCGTTAACGCAGGAGGCACGTCGTCGTGTACGGAGCCTGACTCAATATTAAAATCATCGAAGAAAAATTTGTCGGACCGTGTAGCCGTATAGGTACATCGGATTCCGAAAAATTCGGACGTTTGAAAAGTGTTATCCGCCGATGTACCTTCAAGGGTAAAACCACCCGATGCTCCGGTATCTGTAAACAATTGCCAACCTTGAGGATCGCGCATTACTTTGATATTCACCTCGACTGAGGAGAAATTTAGCAGGTCGTCTCGACCGTCAATAATTTTTGACAGAGTCGTTCCAGTTTGTTTATATAGACTTACCTCGTCTGCGGTTTTCCCGATCATTACAAAATAACCATTCAACGATCCTGAGAGGTCTGATTGATCAGAAATCAGGAAAACCTGTGCGTAATTGTTAGTGGATGGGTTAAAGCCAAAGGATACCCTGAACTGCCATGAGGCTGTTTCAGCCAACGTGCATGGTGTAGTCAGGTACGCAACACCATCCCTATTAATATCGTTAAGCACTAGTTGACCATCAGTTACGAGGAATAGGGAATCATCTCCGGCCCAAGCTGGAGATTTGGTGAAATCATCATCGCTGAAGTCATCCTTGAACTGAGCTAACGCTAGTTGGGGCAGCCCAATGGCGATGAGAAGAAAAACGAAATAAATTTTGATTGTAAACGTTTGCAGGTTGGAAACCCAACATATTTGCATCTTGTTTTTCATAAGCACAACGGGAAAACATTATTTTTGCAATCCCTAAATATAAAATAAAAATGAAACTCGCGGTAGTAGGCGCCACAGGATTGGTAGGCCAGGAAATTCTCAAAGTGATTGAGGAAAGAAGTTTTGCATTTGATGAACTGTATTTAATTGCCTCGGCGAAGTCCGTAGGTCAGAAGATAAAATTCAAGGAGAAGGAGTATACTATCATAGGCATTGAGGAGGGCTGCAAACGTGCGGCGGATATTGCCATTTTTTCTGCCGGCGGCGCTACGTCACTAGAGTGGGCGCCTAAGTATGCTGAGGCAGGCACAATTGTGATAGATAACTCTTCAGCCTGGAGGATGGATCCTACGAAAAAACTGATCGTACCAGAAATAAACGGTCACGAGCTCACCATCGATGACCGCATCATTGCTAACCCAAATTGCTCAACCATTCAAATGGTTATGGCACTTGCGCCTTTGCACGTCAGGTACAGATTGAAACGAATAGTCGTTTCAACCTACCAATCCGTGACGGGTACGGGTAAGGATGCTGTGCAGCAGATGATGGATGAACGTAAAGGTGTACATGGACCAAAGGTTTATCCACATCCGATAGATATGAATGCATTGCCACACATTGATTCCTTCCTTGACAACGGATACACTAAGGAAGAGATGAAAATGGTCAATGAAACACGAAAGATCCTTGGCGATAACTCAATTGGTGTCACATCGACAACGGTAAGGATCCCATCCGTCGGGGGACATTCGGAAGCGGTCAATGTAGAATTTCATGAAGACTTCAATTTAAGTGAAGTACGTTCTATCTTGGCAACAACCCCCGGTGTGATCGTACAAGATGATCCTAAGAATAACATTTACCCCATGCCAATCAATTCCAAAAATCGAGATGAGGTGTTTGTTGGAAGGCTTCGCAGAGATGAGTCGCAGCCGAATACCTTAAATATGTGGATTGTCGCCGACAATTTGCGCAAGGGGGCTGCCACGAACGCTGTTCAAATTGCCGAGTTTATGACGGAAAAGAGTCTTGTTTACTAATGATAGATCTTCAAAATGAAGCCCGGTAGCCGGGCTTTTTTTATGCTAGAATGTACTAGCAATTTAGAATAAATATTGAACGAAGGCATATATACCCAAAACGATAAGCGCAATTCCAGGTATTCTATAGAGCCAGGAATTTTGAGTGAACTGGGTTCCAATTTTTTTGGCCAGGTAAACAAGCATGATGAGAATAGCAAAGGTGCCGAGACAAACCCCTAGGAGATAGCTGTGGAGTCTTAGAGGTGTAGACAGTTCAATCCAATACAGACTGTTCAAATATGCTGTTGTTCCAACCCAGAAGGGAATCGCTAATGGGTTCAGGACACTAAGTATGAAACCCCTTAAATAACCACTCTCGCTTATCCTGGTCGTAATCGTGGACGGAGTTGAAGGCATCCACAAGGTTAAAATACCAAGCACCGTCATCACGACAGCCGTTATCAGTTGCATATTTTCCACCACTAAGGGAGACGACGTTATCCATTCAGCAAACTCCACAGCTATCCAGGCGTAAGGGTACTCCATGACGGAAGCGGTGACTGCAAAGCGCCACGCTATTCCCATTTTCTTTTCGAGCCCAAGCTGCACGCACGTCAGGTTAATTGTGCCGGGAGGAATGGTTCCAATAAAGCTGAAAAAAAATGCCAGCAGAAAGTTTAAACTGGCAATCATGAGGGCTGTGTTGCTGCTTTGAATTTCCTGTAATGCATTCTTGCCTCCTTAAAGGGAATAAACGACGTTCCGCGCTTAGCGTTTTCCCGTGCAATCAAGAAAATATTTCTCCAATGTTCCAGTAGGACGCTAATGGCTTTGAAAAGTGAATATCCTGGATGATATATATGCGCAGGTTCAGCTCCACATCCGTTAAGTTCCAAGACTTTGACGTTCCCATTATATAAGTCCTCCAGGGATGCACACCTCAAATCAAAACGCCCAAAATAGAATCCCTCAACTTGCTTGCTTATCTCATCAAACGTGGCCGACAATCTATCATTAATCAAATGGCCGCCATCAAGAAACTTAGTCCCAAGGCAATGATTCCCGATGGAAACCAATTCCACGGTCTGCCCCGCTGGCACCACATCATTCAAGTTACAACTGTATATTTTTTTTAGTGCTTCCCATTGAAGCCTGGCTCGGTCCTTTTTCAAAATGAGTTCCTGCAATGTAGAGGATCCGTCGCCGCGTACAGAAAGCATTTCCTTCATAACCACAGAAGTGACCCTGCCCTTCGAATGATGCGGAAACCGGGCATAAAAGACTCCCAACTCTAACGGTAGGTCTACAAGTTCCTGAACTAAGAAAGGGTATTTCATTTTTGCCAGATAGCTCTCAATCTCTGTTTCTGTATTGATACGCCTGACCATAAAGCCTCGCTCGCCGAGATCTGGCTTAAAAATAACAGGTAGATTCAAACCTGCTCGTTGTATTAGGTCACTAAGACAGGATCCGTCAAAAGGAGGTGTCGCTAACGCCGTTATCGGGATGTATTGTGAGGGCAATTTCTTAAGAACCTCATACTTGGATTCCCCAAACATTCCACCCATTACAATACCAGGGTTGGAAGCGGAAAAAAATACCAGCGACCTAGCCTTAAGAGCCAGCCACAGGAAGTAAATCATCACAGGGAAATGTATTACTCCAAACGGCCAATACTCCCAGCTTTTTAGTCGAATCATGAAATTGCTGAGAATAACGTTTTTGCTAAAAAGCATTTCTCTAACTACAACGCTAGTAAGATGTCGATACTGAATTTTCTTTGTACCGGATGGTAGATGCAGCAATGCCAAAATCCGGCGCCAATTTTACATATGAAGCAATTTCTCTGATACCGATCTTCATTATAGCCATATGATGTACGGCATGTTCAATGTTATAAACTAGTTCACGCGTGGCAGTGGTGTCTATTGTCAAAAAGATCTCTTTGTCCAGATCATATCCTACTTCAAGCTTCAAAGGTTTGTCGGCAAGTCGCTTGATAAAGTCAGTGATCCTGCCAATGGCAGCCAGCGCAAGAAACTTGTCGCTTTCGATCAGCTTGTCATGGGCACGCTTGTCGTAATTGATTAAGCCCTTTTCGAAGCCATGTTCAAAGCACATAAAAAACTCAAGGGTATGGCGCAGATGTTGGCCCACGGTGGAATAGCTCAAGGTTTCAGCGGGTCTCACAAAATCAGACTCACGGATCTGATGTACCAGATCCGTAAGCTGCGATAAGATATTTGAACAGGCTTCAGTTAAATTCATAGCTGACATAATATTGCTCCCAATTTAAGTTAATTGAAATCATTTATGAAACACCCGCCGCTCCTGGAAAATGAACTTTCAAACCTTATCTAACAATATTCTTCCAATTATGATCAGCCGCTTCTTTTAATTTCTTTTCATTCTTTTTCCAATCCTCAAGGGTATTGTTGCCCCAAAAATTGTAGAATAAATAAACCCGACCATCAAGTATCTTAAAGGTTTCCGGATCAATTTTTACTTTTTCACCAGTTTCGCCCATGGCATAAGCACACCATCCGCCATAAGCAGGTTCGTATTTGTCAGGGTTGAGCTTAAACTTCTCAAGGTTGGAAGGCGAAGCAAAATAATAGATAATATTCTTATATACGAATTTAAGGTCTTCATCGCCCTCAACCGGCTTGCCGTTGAAGTAACTTACAGCATCATAGCCTTCTAAGGCCACATTCTTCTTTACATTAAAATGCAACTTCCGCAGCTCATCCGACTGGGCCAGAGCGAGGTCAGCACCTGCGCTAAAAACAAAGAGTAAGATCAATAATTTCATAAGATATCTTAAATTACGATGAGAATCCAAAATTGGATTTTCTACTAAACCTAATTTGTCAGGGAATTTACACTTCTGACAGAAATTACACGGGCCTTTGAAAAGGCTAAATATATGAGAGTCCTCATCTTATTCTTGTTTTCCCTAAATCTCGCCGGACACATTTGCAGTGCACAGTCCGGAGACGTATCGGGCATGGCTAATACCTTTCTGAACCTCCTCAGTGACGATGTAAAGACTCAGATTCAGTTCAAGTTTGACGACGCAGAGAGGTTTAATTGGCATTATGTTCCAAGGTTTCGAAGTGGTGTATCAATTCACGATCTTACACAGGCTCAATTTGATGCGGCGATTAATTTATTAAAGTCTTCACTGAGCGTACAAGGCTTCAGGAAGGCAACAGATGTGATGGCATTGGAGAGCGTCTTAAGGGAGGTTGAGAACCGGCCTGCCGACGACACGTATCGAGATCCTAAAAAATACTATTTCAGTATTTTTGGAACACCTTCAAAGGAAAAGCCGTGGGGATGGCGGTTGGAAGGCCACCATATTTCTCTAAATTTCTCGGCGGTCGATAACAAGTTACAATCCTCGACACCATCGTTCTTTGGCTCAAATCCTGCCACTATCCCATCTGGCAAAAGAAAAGGGGAACAGATCCTGAAGGACGAGTCAGCCCTGGCGTTTTCCCTTCTCAATTCTTTTTCAAGCGAACAGCAAAGGATCGTGGTGATTTCCGAAGATGCTTATCCGGACATCCTTTCAGAGAATAAACGCAAGGCTACGCCGCTAACACCCAAAGGGCTAACGTATGCCGAAATGAATGAGCAGCAAAAAAGAATCTTCTTGTCTTTGTTGGACGTCTACGTGAAAAACTATGAGTTGGGTTTTTCTACTACCCTTATGAAGAAGATAAAAGATGCAGGAATGGAGAATTTAAGTTTTGCGTGGGCCGGAAGTCTGAGGCCTGGCAAGGGTCACTATTATCGCATACAGGGGCCCATGCTTTTAATAGAATTCGATAATACGCAAAACAATGCTAACCATATCCACTCCGTTGTAAGGGACCTAACCAATGATTTTGCTGAGGATGTTTTAAAAGAGCATTACGAAAAGGAACACTCTAAAAACTAGTTCCTTGGACACCTTATTTTGCCACGGAGGCACCAGGACACGAATCACCAAGTAGGATACGAATAAAATTTGGTCGTAATTTTAGAGTAAAACTTTTTGGGCAGTCTACTATGCACTGTGCCCTAATATTGTGTCAATGGTCGAGAAATTAATTGAACTTGTCAGTCTCCGGATACGTGCAAGTGACACGCGACTTTAAGGGAAGTTGGAGCTATTCCTGCAATTGACCGCGCATTACTCTGTCGTACGTGATGAAATCCGTATTGACAGGTTCCATACCCTTTTGACGTAAGAGCATGGCTATTTGAGCCCTGTGATATGATGAATGATTAACGAGGTGGATCATGATCATTTCGACGTTATTCGTATACGGTTCGTTTAAATAGTTCCGGTATGTAAGCTCGCGATCGAAATTGTCAGTAGCCTCCACGTATTCAATCCATTGTTTGCCGGCGTCATCAGCCATTTCCAGGAGTTGCGTCAGCAGGTAGGAGCCCCACAGCTTCACGGCCGGAGGAGGCAGACCTTTGATCCGGTGAAGCCACAAAAATTGCGCGGCCACGATGTGTCCCATTAAAGTCAGTATCTTTTCATCTGTTACGCCCTGCCGATTCAGGCATTTTAATATTCGATCATTTGCCCAAAAATTGTAATGGTAGAGCTTAAGGAAATATTTCTTCATGGCGCCGTTAAGAATAGCTACAAATCTAAAATCAAATTTATGTGTATTGTAAAGTCAATATATAATTTTTAAAGATGTTTCAGCGCACCGTGCTGATCGAGAATCCATCCGGTTATGCTCAACCTAGGCCGCGTGGCAGGTAAAACTTCGTGTTCTATCATGTCACTGCGAAAGCAAACGAGTCTACCGGATGCGGGAAGTAGTTCGACAACTTTTTCTGGTAGAAACATTCGCAGCTGACCGCCATGCTGATCATCCCAGTCTTCATTTAAATAGCATATCACAGACAACTTCCTGTGGTCGTCGCGACTAAATTGGTCCAGGTGTCGTTTATAGAATGAACCCGTTGGATAGACCGTTAAATGTACCTCGAAATCTTTGAGGCTTAGAAACAGACTGCGATTCAGGTACTGAACTAATTGATCCAGTCTGTCCAGATAGACTTTCAATTGATGGGGCGCCTCGTTATTATCCACCCAATGTATATAATCTCCTCGGACTGCTTCGTTGATATGGAGAGTTTGCTTTTTCCCGATTGCGGCTTTCTTAAAATGGTCGAGCCATTCTTGGAATTCCGGTAATGCCAGGATGGCGGAAACTTCCGCCGGAGATAAAAACTGATCCGTAACTGCAAATCCATGCTCGGCAATACCGTCGGCTATAGCTTCAAATGTGGAATTCACGTGGAATCGAATTATGTTCGTACAAATAAATGCATGCCGCTGATAATGTAACAATTTAGCATGCCAAAAGTCTATACGTGTATGATGACCGAAATAAAACTCTGGAATGCTTTTTTTGCAGGAATACGATCCAAACTGCCAAAATTTGGCCATGCATACGTTAGTGTATGCCTATCGTTAGTTCTGGCCGGATTAACAGCGGGTTGTTCACGACCGAAAGAGGATATTGTTTTGCGTCAAATAAAGGACATCGTAGTGGACGCCACGTCCGAGCCCATGTTAAAGGCAAATGCAATATTTTATAATCCGAATGCCGTTCGTGGCAAACTTAAACGGATCAACGTCGATATTTTTGTTGATGGGAAAAAAGCAGCTTCTGTAAATCAGGAGCTAAAAACCATAATACCTTCCAACGATGAGTTTTCTGTCCCTATTGAAGTGAAACTGGCTATGAAGGAGCTTGGTTTCATGGATACTGTTTTGGGTATGATTGGAGGAAAGAAATTTGAAGTGCGTTATGAAGGTTCGCTAAAACTTAGTTATCACGGCTTCCCAATCAATGTACCGGTCAGCTACAAAGACGAAGTCAGGATAAGATTCTAGGGATTTTTCAACACGGTTTGGGGTATGTGCCGCTGCTATTTTCATCCCGAAAAGACTTGTCGAAAAGCAAATAGCTATCGCCACAACTATCCCAATTATTAGTAATATGATCCTCTTCGTAAACATAATTAGAACCAGCATCCAATAGACACCCAAATAACAGCAGGAGTTGTATTCAAAGAAAAAAATATTGCTGGTTTGTCCTTTTAAAAGACTGAAGCGTCTAAAGCATGCCTTGAACTATATTGACCGATCAAACAAAGGCACTTTGCC
The DNA here is from genome assembly GCA_025923195.1 of Chryseolinea sp. GTDB lineage: Bacteria > Bacteroidota > Bacteroidia > Cytophagales > Cyclobacteriaceae > Chryseolinea. The sequence goes on along the minus strand of JAICGJ010000002.1, from coordinate 93,766 downwards.
CGGTAATGGCACGGCCGACGATAAGTGTATTAATCTCCTTTGTGCCTTCATAGGAATAGATGGCTTCCGCGTCGGCGACAAATCGGGCTATGTCATAGTCGATCAAAATACCATTACCACCGAAAAGTTCCCTGGCATGGCTAACTATATCGCGTGTCCGAAGCGTGCAAAATACTTTTGCAAGTGAAGCCTGCTCGTCCGTGAGCTTTCCATTGTCCTGCAGCTGAGACAACCTGCAGACCATTGTTTGCATAGCCGTGAGGTTGCTTAGCATCATCACTAGGAGGTCCTGCACCATCTGAAAACTGCTTATGGTTCGGCCAAATTGTTTTCTATCATTCGTATATCGCAAGGCACTTTCATATGCTCCACGTGCACAACCAACTGCTTGCCAAGCAACGCCAGCCCTGGTCATGCGAAGTACTTTGGCTGTATCTTTAAACGAATTTGCATTTTTTAATCGATTTGTTTCAGGAACCCCGCATTCTGTCAAAGTGATCAGCGCATTTTGAACGATACGAAGGGCCATTTTGCCTTTGATCTTTTCAGCTTTAAAGCCTGGCGTGTCTTTTTCAACGACAAAACCTTTTACATTTCCGTCATCAAGGTCACGGGCCCAGATAACAATTAAATCAGCGAAAGTCGCGTTGCCGATCCATTTCTTTTGTCCGTTCAAAACCCAGGTATCACCGTTTCTCTTGCACGTACAGGTCAGCCCACCGGCGACACCTGATCCAACCTCAGGCTCAGTTAGACCGAACGCACCGATTTGTTCCATCTTTTGCATTGGAGGCAGCCATCTCTGTTTTTGTTCTTCTGAGCCACAATAATAGATGGAGCCCATCGCAAGGCCGCTTTGCACCCCAAAAAAGGTTGAAACAGAGCAATCCACACGCGCCATCTCCATCGCTATAAATCCTTCGAGTAACGATGACTTGCCAGGACAACCATATCCCTGATAGGTTAGTCCACAAACGTTAAGCTTAGCCAGCTCAGGAATAATCTGGTGCGGAAATTCATCTCGTAACCAGAAATTGTTAACGATCGGCTTGATTTCTTTTTGCATAAAGTCTCTCACCTGCAGTTGAATAGCTCGTTCTTCGCTGCTCAACAGCTGGTGGAGGTCATAGAAATCAGTGTCGATTTCAGGGAACTCGTGCTTTTTCTTTCCGCCTTCAAGGTACTTGACAAGCTTTTGAAGGTCCTCTTCTTTCATTGCGCTCACGAGACCCACCATTTTATTTAAATCAACTTTCTCGGCGAGCTGGCCAAGTTTTACAAAATCGAGGCTTTGCAAAATGTTGACAGATGCTTTAATCTTTTTAAGTAGGGACATGTGAAAAATGAAAATGGTTACATAAATATTCTATTCGTTCAATAGCTTGTCAAATGTATTTGTTGCCACAAAGTGATAGTTGGGCCGTGCCTTTTTATAAATCGAACGTGCCTTTTCCTTTCCACGGGGAGTTTTAATCAGCTCCTTGTACAGTGGATTAAGGAATTTTCTGCGGCCCGTGTTAATTAGAAAATCTTCCAATTCACCATCAGCCTTAGTGTAGCCGTTACGTATCGTGTGTGTGAACCAGGCTGTCAATATTTCGGCGTTGCCCGAAGACGTAAATTTGCCAAAGTTGTCAAACGCTTCCATTTGGGACTGAGTGAGGCTGTCTGGAAGATTTTTTAACAGATGCAGCCACTCATGGGTACTCCATGATGAAGTCTTTGCGTCATCCAACTGGCCGGTGTCTTCCCATTTATGGATGACTTCGTTGACTCTGTCGAACCGATCAGAAACCGGTTGAGGACAGTCGACGGGTAGCCCTTCCGTGAAAATCCAACCATTGAGAAAATCTTCTTCTATCGTCAGCTTAAACCTTGTAAGGTAATAGTTCTTCAAAAAGAAAATAAAACCCTCCGTGTCCATAGCCTTAAAGGCATTTTCACTAAAGTAATCTCTGACAAAATTATCAAATTTGTCGCGGCCGAACTTTTCTTCGATGGAACGCAGAAAGAAGTATCCTTTGTTATAGGCGATATCCGTTACACCGTCGTCCGGATTTCTTTCGTCGAGGTTCAGCTTCAATTTGGTATCTTCATAGGCGTTCTGATTTTTTAGATCAGCGATTGTTTCACGAAGGCTCTGGAGGGCTAACATTGCCAGCATTTCAGAATAATCTTTGCCATACAACTTCTCCATAATGCGATGTTCGAAGTAAACGGTAAATCCTTCGTTAAGCCAAAAGTCATTCCATGTGGCATTCGTAACGAGATTTCCGGACCAGCTGTGGGCGAGCTCGTGAGCTATTAGCGATGTAAGCGACCGGTCTCCGGCCAGTATCGTTGGCGTTGCAAAAGTAAGTCGCGGATTCTCCATGCCTCCAAAGGGAAAACTTGGCGGCAAAACGATCACGTCATACTGTTCCCAACGGTAATTGCCGTAGAGTTGTTCTGCGCCTTCAATCATCTTTTCCATATCGGCAAACTCCCAGGTAGCTGTATCCACAAGCGAAGGTTCTGCGTACACACCACTACGATTGCTGATCGGTCGAAAGCTGATGTCGCCTACTGCCAATGCCAATAAATATGATGGTATTGGTTGGTTCATTTTAAAGTCATACACGCCCGATTCATTTTTTTCCTTTGGATTGCGGGCGCTCATCAAAGCGAGTAGCCCTTGAGGTACGGTTACTTCGGCATCATATGTGAAGCGGATACTAGGAGAGTCCTGACAGGGTACCCAACTCCGGGCGAGAATGGCCTGCGATTGAGTGAAAAGGAAAGGGCTTGCCGAACCAGCCTGTTGAGGTGAGAGCCATTGCAACGCCTCTCCATTCGGACTGGTTTTATAAGTTATCGAAACCTTTTTTGTATCAGACTTAATTTTCACTGAAAGCGCCCTGCCCAAATTTGGTGCAGTCTCTGCTAGTTCGTAACTGGCGGTGCTTTCATTGTCGAGCGTAACCTTTTCAACATGAAGGTCATTTGTATCAAAAATAATTTGCGTTGTGCCGTCTTTTTGCTCTATGGTCCACGTGGCAATTGCATCGATTTTCTTAGTGATAAAATCCACCCGGGCTTTCCAGTGCAGATGGGTTACGACAGCTTCGTTAGGGTTAGAGAATGAGTGCGGATCAGGTTTCATACTGAGCGGTTCACGGGTATTTTGTTGGCCACACCCAGTGGCGAGTAAAATTAAGATTAAACAACAGGATAGAAATTTCATAAAATTACATTGTTCATCGTAAAGCATTCATTTACTGGAATTAATATTCGCATACTGGATAAAGGCTGATTTCTTCAAAATTGTTAACTGGCCGGTCACTTCGGACCTAGGCGGCAGGATTACTTCCGGGCCTCAATGCTTTGATTCCACTCATAAACCTTGTCAGAGATTTCGCTGAGCAGGTTTGTTTTTTTTTCAAGCGCATTTCCGATAACAATCATGTCCGCACCGGCCTCCAGGGCAGAGAGTGCTTTTTGACTGGTATTAATACCACCACCAATAATTAGTGGGACATTAACAGATTTTCTCACAGACGCGATCATTCTTACGCTGATCTCCTTTTCAGCGCCGCTCCCAGCATCGAGGTATATACATTGAAGTCCCAACATTTCGCCCGCCATCGCTGTACACGCAGCCAGCGAATATTTATCATCTGGAATGGGTGTGGTGTTGCTTATGTAGGCTACAGAGGTGATAGGCCCCGAATTTATAAGTATATATCCTGTCGGGATAATTTCAAGCTTGGTGTTTTTCAAAACGGGAGCCGCAATAACATGTTGCCCAATTAGCAACTCAGGATTTCGTCCGGAAATCAGCGACAAAAAAAGTAATGCGTCGGCTGAGGGCTCTACCTGCATAAAGTTACCGGGAAACAGTACTACTGGTATCGTTACATTGTCCTTGATTAGTTTTACAACTTGTCCGAGGTTAGGTGTCGTAATGAGACTTCCGCCGACAAAAAAGAAGTCAACACAATTTTCAGCTGCAAGGTTGGTCAGTTGCAACAATCGCGCTGGATCTTCGACTTTGTCGGGATCTACTAAAACGGCAATAGACTTCTTTCCATCGCGATGACGCTCGCGCAGACTCTTAAGAATGCTCATTCTTGGGCGCGGCTTCCTTTTCGAAATGCGTTTTTAAGTAGGACGATAATTTGTCTTTGGCCAGATCAAGCAGGAATACAGTTGCCTGGGCAGCCAGCGCAGATCCAATTTGAGAAATTATACCTGCTTGTGCACTTGAGTCAACAACATCAGATGCATCCGCTTCGTCCTTTGAAGGTTTGTTTTTTTTAGCCGTCTTGCGTTTAGATTTGGATTTGAAAAAAGTTCGCGCGATAACATAGGTGACTGCTAATGTACCGCCGATAACCAAAGCATTGGTGATTATTTTTTCTGTGCTCTCCGAGATGGATTTAAACTCCTCCTGAAGTTGCTGCTTGTGCCGTTCTGTTTTTTTCAGCAACAAGCTTTTATCATCCGTGGACTCTAGCAATTCCATATTTATTTTTTCTTTTTCTTCATGATTTGTATTAAATAATCCTGAAGCTTTTCACTGATCGCATTTTTGAATGCAAACAATAACAACCCCAGCAATAGGTAAAACCCCGCTACGACCGCGAATCCACCAAATGCTCCAATGGATTTTGCAATAAGATGTGCAACAGCAATGCTGATAAGTATGATAAACAATGTAAAAACACTTCCCATCAGGATCGCCAGCAAAACCTTGGAAAGACCCATAGCGATGTCTTCCCGAATCTCCATTTTGGTAAGCTCAATGCGCGATTCTACATAGCCTGTAAGATTTTCAATCAGGCCATCCAGTTTCAGAAATTTTAGGACGGAGTCTTTGAACACTATGCGCTGGTCTAATGCTGCAATATAGAGAGAAGATTTGTAAAATTCCCCCACATTAACGGGTTTCGAACTGGATGAGTTTTTCAACGACCTTGGTATCATTTTCAGAGGTTAAGACCTCATGCTTCAAATAGATCTTTAGGGGTGCGCTGACATAGTATTTGTGCACAACAGAATCGATAGGGTTCGTATATACTACCCGGCACACATATACCGAGTCAAATTTGTAATCTGAAATATTTATTGAAGGCAATATCGATTCAATGCAGGATTGGAATTTACCAGTAACATTCTCACCATCCCAGCAAAACCCCGGACGATTGAACAAGAACATTTCCTTCCCGACAAAAAGGGTATTATTCCTTACGGAAATTGGGTAAATGAGGCTGGGTACGGCATCGATATTGCCGGACGTATCGGGGTACTTCGTCCACTCACCACTTTGCGTTCTTGTATTGAATTTTGCCACGAGCGTGTAAAACGATTTCCTGTTCTCGTCGACTTGTTCGTAAACAATATTCAAAGTCTGGATGGAATCCTGATTTAGAAAGATAAGCGAGAAGGGAAGGAAAAAGAATGTTGTAAGCAAGTAAACAAACCCTGCCAGACGATATTTTAAAGTTAACTTTCCCATGCTGTTGGCAAGGCCCACAGGCAATTTTCTCAACACCGGCACTGGGAAGAACATGAGGACACCGATGAAATTAAACAAGAAGTGCACTATCGCAATGCTTAATGTACTAGAGGTATTTGAATTGAGAAGCGCGGCAATAAATGCGGTAATGGTTGTTCCAATGTTTGCACCCATTATAAAAGGCGCGGCCTGACTCAATTTGACAACTTTCTTTGCAACGATAGGGACAACAACCGACGTCGTGATCGTACTCGATCGAATTGCAGCGGTAGTAAGCAGACCCCAGCTAAATGATTTCAGCTGACTCTTGAAAAAAAACCTGCTAAATACTTCAGGAGATTGCGCTTTTAGCAGATTCGAAATTAGCTTCCGGAAAGCAAGAATGGAGGCAAAGAGAAGAATCAATGCGACTGTCGTCAGGAAAAATGCACTTGGGATTTTCTCAATCAAGAAATTTATCACAGGGCTAAATCCAAACCAAAATTGAGTAACACGGCTTTCCACAGGCACAACGGAGGGCGTAATGAATAAATTCGAGATCCATGCCGCTAATGATGACAAGAAGCCATAGTAATATTCTAGCGGAAATAAGACTATAACGGTAAGGATATTGAAAAAGTCATGATACGTACCAGCCGCGACTGCTCTTCTGAATTCCTTCCGTTTATTGATGAATCCCAACGAAACAATGGTACTCGTTATCGTCGTTCCAACATTGGCGCCCATAATGATGGGTGTGGCATTTTGCAAAGTGATTGATCCGGATGCCACAAGCGCCACAACCAAAGATGTTGTAGTGGAGCTGCTTTGGAGCATTGCCGTAATGAGAAGGCCGATAAACAACCCCGTAAACGGATTGGCCGTTGCCATCAGGATCGTCTCCGCAACATTTCTCCCGATATGCTGCAGAGAAGACGTCATCAAATCCAATGCGAACAGAAAAAGTAGAAATGCCAAAAGGATGTAAAGTGCCATTCGGATATTACTCCAGGTCTTTACTTTCGGTTCGATGGTTTGCTGAGTTTCCAATATCCTTAATCGACTGATAAAAATACGCCAAAAGATTTAGCGCGAGCATCTTTAACAATAACTTAATTGACTGCCGAAGCGCAATGAGATCATGACCGATGGCGATTTTTTTTCAAATGCCAACAGGTAGTTTGTGATTCCATTGGTGGAATGCTTCAGTTCATTTCATATCATGACTATGATGTTATAATTTGCCTGCGAATTCATTCAAACCTCTATCGATGTCAAAGAAGATTGTTTTTTCAGAAAAGGCGCCGGAGCCGATCGGTCCCTACAGTCAGGCTATTAAATATGGAAACATGCTGTTTGTCAGCGGACAAATTGCTATTCAGAAATCCACCGGGAATCTCATTACTTCGGATATTGAAGCAGAGACAAATCAAGTAATGACAAACTTGGGAGAAATTCTGAGATCTGGCGGAATGGATTTTAAGGACGTTGTGAAAACAACAATTTTCCTGAAAGATATGGGAAGCTTTCCTCGGGTAAACGAGGTTTACGGAAGGTATTTTCAAGTCGCTCCGCCGGCCCGCGAGACAGTAGAGGTCAGTCGATTACCTAAGGATGTTAATGTTGAAGTTTCCTGCATTGCACTGAGGTGATCAAACTTCTACCGGAAGCAAGCGAGACGTTGGTTGTCGCTCACGATTGGGACGTCGTAATAGATAGACTAAATGTGGCAACAGTGCAAGTTGATGTGTTAGGTAGACCTACCGCAATATTGGCAGGGTGGATCCTGAATGATCGATTTCAGTTGATGGTCCGCCAGCGGCGGCCAAATAGCTTTATGCCAGTGGTCGATGGCAAGATTGATCCAACGTCCAACGGTTGTCTCATTTTTCTGCGTTACAGGCTAATTCCATCAACGCGAATCTTTCTTATCCTCTGGACATTTATAATGCTGGTTTCAGGAGTAATTCTGAGCGTTCACCACTACAGTATTCTGTTTGGTTTGGCTGCGATAGTCGTAATGATTATAATCCACGGCATTGCGTGGGGCAATTTCCTCATTCATCGTAAGACTCTTCACGACATAATTTTGGAGGTTCTGGCGTAATGGGATAGCGTCGAATACGGCCCATCGATTTGGAAATTTACGAATCAGACTTAAATTTGCACTCCCAAATCATCACACCCACACCACCAAAATTGCGGGAGTAGCTCAGTTGGTAGAGCACGACCTTGCCAAGGTCGGGGTCGCGAGTTCGAGCCTCGTTTCCCGCTCATGAACTGTTAACCGTTAAGCTGTTAATGGTTAATCGTAGCAAAAGTGTGAGATTAGCCTCGCACTTTTTGTTTTTATGACACCTGCCCGGGTGGTGGAATTGGTAGACACGCAGGACTTAAAATCCTGTGGCCAGTAATGGCTGTGCGGGTTCAACTCCCGCCCCGGGTACACAATCCAGACTTATTTACCAACCGATACCAGTTGCTGCAATTGTTTCAGATGAATGATTCAACGAAAATTCGAAGGGGCTTGAAGGAGGATCTGCCGCGTGTACTGGATTTAATCAAGGAACTTGCGGAGTATGAAAAAGCGCCCCACGAGGTAATTAATACCATTGACAAGATGGTCATCGACGGCTTTGGGCCCAATCCCATTTACGGTTTTTTTGTTGCCGAAAATGAAAACGGTGTCGTTGGGCTTTCCCTCTACTATTGGAGATACTCAACATGGAAAGGGAAGAGACTTTACCTGGAAGACATTATCGTAACGGAGAAAGAGAGGGGAAAACAGATAGGAAAGCGACTGTTCGAGCGGACGATGAAGCATGCCTTGGACGAAAATTGCTCGGGGATGATGTGGCAAGTGTTGGACTGGAATGAGCCGGCCATAAATTTTTACAAAAAATACGGAACACTCATCCAAAATGATTGGATGAACTGTACTCTTGAAAGCTCTCAGATCGAGGCACTGTTGGATGCAATAGAAAAAGAAGCCTGATTGAAGTCCCTTTGCATTTTCTGTCAAACGTCCACATCCAGAATTGCCCAAACTGGAATATAATAGCCTCCTTTCAGTAATACGACGTCGTCGGCATAGTCCACAACATCGGATTCCGTTTCTAATGTGTCGCCATTCGGCAGTCGCATAAAGAGGCTAATTGGAACATGTTCAGAATTACTAATTATCATTGCACGCTCAAGCTTGTGTTTTCGCGCTTCCTTTTCATCGTTGCTGGTAAGCACGTCCTTAGAGCCAAAGTGAAACATATTTATATCTGAAGGGCTTACGAATTTTGCGTTTTTCATACCGGTAAGAATTTAATTTGATTTGGATGAGATCCAGTAACATAACACCATGATAGTGCCAATGGATTACTCGAACGAACGCTAATTTCTAAACACTCTAAACCGCAGGTAAAACTTTACAGGGAAAGGCGTAAATGACACCAAATTCGTCATCGTCTCGCAGTAAATGCGAACTTCTCGAGTTGCGGAGTTCGCTTGCACCAGCCGGTCAGGCGAACTCGATTTTTTCCATATAAATCCTTGATCCCTATCAAAAGCGGCGTCGACTATATGAGCCGAAACTCTCGTCTCATTATTATCGCTATGATTTGGCCGGGGAGATTGCAGACTGATCCACAGAAAGGAAATGATTACAGCGAATATAGACGCCCTGATACGCATTCCTGAACCCTGCTTAGCTTATGTAAGGAAAGTTAACGATATTTTTAGACTTTCGCTTTGTAAGTAGTTGTCATATTGGGCATCACACCTCCTCAAGCAATGTCATAAAGGCAACGTGTTTGTCCTTAAATCGCAATCGAAGTTTTTCGAGTATTGACGGTGCAAACTTTTCAAAATAAAGGGTCACATGGTCAAGTGTTTGGGCCAGATATTGTACGCTATAGGAGATATTATCTTCATCTTGATCTTGAAGGACTTTATAGATTTTAAAATCATAAAATAAGTTTGTCTTCATCACCTCAGGAATGTGTTCCGCTTTCATCCATTGCAGCCATTCCCTCTCAACCTCTTTGTCAATCCCTATTGTGATGTTATATAAAAGCATGTTCAAAGGTATTGGTCAAAAACCTAATGTCATACGAATAACGAAGAATCTTAAAAACACTCATTACAGAAAAAAATGAAGGATGGTCCCAGTAAAAACAACATGATGCTGTACGCAGTGGAACTAAGGATTCTGATCTCTCCCATAAAAAAGAAAGGTCCAGCAACGCAGAAGCCTCCTGCCTATCAATAAAATCCTGAAATCGACATAAAAAATACAGTCCGATAAAAAATAATACAATCCAATCCAATGGATGGACAGTATGGTCAGGCACAGTTCACCCATTCGGTAAAAAACAGGACTGGGTATAACCCAGTAAGAGCACAACCAGATAATTCCCAATGATCTCCAACCCAAATAATGCCAAAGAATTGTCAAGCAAAATCGTGTGTATGTCCTTCGATCAAATGCAAAATTGACATGTAATCAAATTTCCTGAAAAAGTCTTTCAACGTTTGAGCTGCTGAAATGCGATAAGGTTGAAGCGACATGTAGTATCCCAGCCGTTGCGCCGAAAATAGAAAAACTTAGGACATGCAAGCCCCGTTCTAGTCGGGTAGAAAAGACTTTGGAGGTATCGATCCCAAATCGACAGTAACACCTGTTTCGTGTGTTATGTCATTAGCTACCTCCTCGCGGTTCGAAAATATATATTCTGAGATTCCTGGAAACTGCCGCCAAGTGATTTGGTGTTAAAACGTAAACCTGAATTGTAGTATGCTCAAATGTCAGTGCCGTACGCATAGTCGTCAAGATATGCGAAATGGCTAGTGAGGCGCCCGTTAGAAGTAATTGTTGCGCGCTCGATTATACCATCTGTATCGTCTGTCAGCAATGGTTTCAAAATACGATCAATAAGATCACGACCAAACTCTTCAGATGAGCTTCTCGGTAATTCACATGGCAAATTATCAACGGCCATGACCGAAACGTATGAATCGCTTGCGAATGGCGGATGAAGAGCGTCCATCACCGGGTCATAGTCGTAAATGGGATCGGGGATCGTGCTAGCACGCTTCGTACTCGGTACAGAACCGTTAATATCGCATGTTATATCGGCGATAATACGAATCTTAAAATCAGATGCGAGCATATCTTCCCTCGTGAACAATACGGGAGCCTTTGGATTCCAATAAGCTCCTGCAAGGAGAAGATCTGTCACTTTTGTGAAGTCAACAAAATGGGAAAAATAACGGTCGGGGTGGTGGTGGAATTCTTCCCGGTTAAAATGGCCACCGGCTTTACGAGTATGATAATCTCCACTACTTAGCTGAATGTAAACAGGCTGTTCAAATTTTTTGTAGAGAAAATCATGAATGTTAACCTTTCGGATTCGCGCGCTATCCAGCGTCTCCATCGCGCCCTTACCAACTCTACCAGATCCTGTCAGCAGAATCTTTATGGGAGGCAGTTTCACTTTTTCCAACTCCAACTTGAGGTCATTAACATCAAAACAATCGTAAGCTCTGCGCAACGAAAACTTTTTGTATCGGTTACCGTACGTCCACAGCCCGTTATAAGCCCCGACAATTCCGGCATAACGACCAAACGCAACAAGACGGTTTCCCTGTTTGTCTTTCAGTGCCTCATAGTCGATCAGCCTGATGTTTTTTTCCAGGGCGGCTTGCAGAAGCTTGCGATTATAGGGCTGCTTCTTCAAGGTATGCGAGAAGAACAGGTATGTTTTTCCTGGGATGAGAGAACTGACTGGAACCTCCTTAATCCCCATCAAGATATCACATTGTCCAACATTCTCGGTGACTTCTATATCCAATGCCTGATATTCCTGATCCTGGAAACAACGTATGGAGCTTGTCTCACACAGCACCTTTACATGCGGGAATCTCTGTTCAACTTCTTCAGCCTGCAAAGGTGTGAAAGCTACACGTTTATCCGGTGGAATCTTACCTTCACGAATAAGGCCGATTTTCAGCTTATTCATTCAATGACGATTTGGCGGACGGGCATCAGAAAAAGAATAAGCTTTTGTAAGGATCAGGCATAAACATTTTGCGCTTAGGACCGTTCAAGCAGGCCCCCCAATAATGAGCTGGCCTCCTTTCCACTGTTGCGACCATAAGGTGCAAGCGCTTGAACAAGCTTGCGTATTGGCATTGACTGGAGCCAAATTTTACCCGTCCCTCGTAGTGTAGCAAGGAAAATGCCCTCGCCTCCAAAAATCATAGAACGGAGTCCGCCCGCACTTTGAACATCAAAATCAATCTGCGACTCAAAGGCAACAACGCATCCTGTATCCACTCTTAATGTTTCATTATTTAATGTTCGTTCAATTACTGTACCACCGGCATGGACGAAGGCCTTTCCATCGCCGTGCAACTTTTGGAGAATGAAGCCCTCTCCCCCCACTAGACCAGAGCCCAACCTCCGATTGAAAGTTATCGAAACCTTGGTACCGAAGGCTGCGCAAAGAAACCCGTCTTTTTGAACAATAAGTTCATTTCCCGGACTTTGGGATAGATCAATAGGGATAACTGTTCCCGGGTAAGGCGCAGAAAATCCAACCTTCGCTCGCCGATTACCATGATTTGTGAAATGAGTCATGAAGAGTGATTCACCGGTAAGGACTCGAGACCCTACGGACAGCAACTTGTCGAATAGGCCCTGATTCGGATTGGAACCGTCTCCCATCTTTGCCTGAAATTGCACCCCATCTTCCATAAACAACATAGCGCCGGCTTCTGCTATCACCGTTTCTCCCGGATCCAGCTCGACTTCTACTATTTGAATGCTTTCCCCCTTGATTTGATAATCGATTTCGTGTGATCTACCCATGATGTAAAGTTTTTGAATTTATTTACTTAAATACGAATATTAAATAGGCTTGTTGTTCACCCTTGGCTCAAATTCGATGACGGTATATGTGGTTATTGCCGCGAATTCCCATTTCCGGCGCGAGGTCATCAACCTTGGGGTGCACTGGGACTGTGTTCGAAACTTTAGAACAGGAAATAAATGCAAGAGAATTTCATAAGGTGATAATTTCATGAACAGGTGTGGGCTTGTTCTGAAATTTATGGGATTATTTTTTCTTTTTTTTCCCTTTCTTTAATTCTTCGTAGTCGTCGCGTTCGGCAAGTTTTTTATCATCGACATTTTTGTCTAAAAACTCATTCAGCTTTTCAATATTCATGTTTGCCTTGATCTCGCCAAACTGATCTATTACAATATCCAAGCCTTGCAAGTCTTTATGAACGCGGGGCTTTGGTTTGTTGGAGGATTTTTTTCCAGCTTTTGCCATGATCAAAGTTAACTAACTTTAGCGTTCAATGTTTGAAGCGCGTAGTCAATTCTTTTTACGACTTCGTCTCTCCCAATTATCTCCATAACCATCATTAGATCAGGACCCGTACCAGCGCCAGTGATTGAAAGTCGCAATGCCTGAAGAATTTTTCCCGTCGCGATGCCAAGACCTGCCGTCACTTTTTCCAAAGTACCCATTGCAGTAGCTGCATCAAAAGAAGACAACTGCTTTAATTCAGTTTTGTAGGCTTCAAGAACTTTGGCGGCATCATCGTTCCATTTTTTACTGGCGACAGTTTCGTCAAAGGACTTTGGCGCGTAAAAAAGAAATTTACCGTGCTCCCAAAGGTCTTTAGGAAACGTAGCACGTTCCTTCATGATTGAGACAACTTTTATGGCTTTCTCCTTGGAGCATGCAATATTCTCATTCGACAGCGAATCAAGTAAATATTCAGCAAGCTGCTCGTTGGGTTTTGCACGCAGATACTGTTGATTGAACCACTGCGCTTTAAGAATGTCGAACTTGGTTCCCGCTTTTCCGATGCGCTCAACGGAGAATCTCTTGATCAATTCATCCATTGAAAAAATTTCCTCCGTCGTTCCGGGGTTCCATCCCAGAAATGCAAGGAAATTAATCAGTGCTTCCGGCAAGTAGCCCGCCTCGCGGAATCCTATAACCTTTTCATTCGTGTTGGGATCAGTCCAGTCCAAAGGAAAAATGGGGAACCCCATTTGATCAGCATCTCGCTTGCTGAGTTTGCCATCGCCGGTAGGTTTTAACAATAGCGGCAAGTGAGCAAACTGAGGCATCTCTTTTTCCCATCCTAGGAATCTGTAAAGGAGCACGTGCAAAGGTGCGGAAGGAAGCCACTCCTCCCCACGAATTACATGTGAGATTTTCATTAAGTAATCGTCAACTACATTTGCCAAATGGTACGTCGGCATACCATCGCTCTTCATTAAGACTTTATCATCAATTTGGGCAGAATGTACCATCACCCAACCGCGGATCATATCGTTCAGCCTTACTTCTTCTTTCCGGGGAACCTTCAGTCGAATCACGTAAGGCGTGTTCGCCGCAAGGAGGGCCTTTACTTCATCTTCGAGAAGCGTAAGGGAGTTGCGCATCTGCATGCGCGTGATGCTGTTGTATTGTGGGGATACGACACCAGCAGTTTTTAACCTGTCGCGCATCGACTCAAGTTCCTGTTCTGTGTCAAAAGCATAATATGCATGCCCGTTATCTAAAAGTTGTTGCGCATACTGCATGTACATTGACTTGCGTTCCGACTGGCGATACGGCGCATGTGGGCCACCAACGCTGAACCCTTCGTCGATCTTAATTCCAAGCCACGCAAGCGATTGAATGATATATTCTTCGGCGCCCGGAACGTATCTGGCTTGATCTGTGTCCTCAATGCGCAGTATCATGGTACCGTTACTCTGCCGAGCTAGCAGAAAATTATAAAGTGCAGTTCTCACCCCACCAATATGCAAAGCTCCTGTGGGGCTAGGTGCAAACCGTACGCGAACCTCTCTCATTCAAATTATTTTGGATTGCAAATGTAAAGTGAATTTATGACTTAGGATAGATTTTTTAAGCTCTGCCCTATTCGGTCACTGAAACGGATTTGATGGGAGAAAGCTTATTTTTGAGGGACTAACATTGCGTTATTTGTTCTTCTCAAAAACTTCTCTCAGAAATGCATTCAGAAAGCGATTACGATGTGGTAATAATAGGCGCCGGACCAATAGGCTTAGCGTGTGGGATCGAAGCCAAAAAGGCAGGTCTTAGATATTTGATAGTCGAAAAGGGCTGCCTCGTGAATTCCCTCTATCACTACCCACTCCACATGACCTTCTTTTCAACGTCCGAGCGGTTGGAAATTGGTAACGTACCGTTTATTTCTCACGGGCCCAAACCCAACCGTGCCGAGTCGCTGGAATATTACAGGCGGGTTTGTTCTTTTTGGCAACTCAATGTGAGACTTTATGAAAAAGTAAACAGCACTGAAATTGATAACGGATTTCACAAAATCATCACAACAAAAAAGACGTATAGAGCAAAATCCCTCATTTTATCTCTTGGATTTTACGATCTACCCTACCTACTCGATGTTCCTGGTGAAGATCTGCCAAAAGTTAAGCACTATTACGATGAGCCCCATCCTTACTTTGGCCAAAATATTATTGTCGTGGGAGCAGCAAATTCGGCAGTCGACGTTGCTCTTGAGACCTACCGTAAAGGAGCAATAGTCACTATGGTAATTCGCGAGTCCTCGATTTTAGATAGCGTAAAGTATTGGGTGAAGCCGGATATCGAAAACCGTATTAAAGAGAGTTCGATTAAAGCTTTCTTCAATTCTGAAATTCTTGAGATCAGACCATCGTCGGCCATTGTCAAAACACCACAAGGGGTAATAGAGTTGGAGAATGATTTTGTCCTGGCTATGACGGGCTATCAACCGCCTTTCGATTTTATGACGGCCTGTGGCATAAAATTTCATGATGATGAATTCCATACACCCGTGTATGACGAAAAGACCATGGAAACAAATGTGATGAATTTATACCTGGCCGGCGTTGTTTGTGGTGGGCTGAAGACAAATAAATGGTTCATAGAGAATTCCAGGGTCCATGCTGAAATGATTGTGAAGGATCTTATGAGGAAAATCAAATAAAAGCCCTCAAGATTTCTTCAACAGAATAAACATATGATCCGCCAAACAAATTAACATGAACGAGCAACGGGTAGAGACTATAAATGCCTACGCGACGTTCGAACCCCGGCGAGAGCGGGAAGGCTTGTCGATAGGATGAGTAGAATTGCTCGCTAAATCCTCCGAATAGTCTGGTCATAGCCAAATCCATTTCGCGGTTGCCAAAATAAACAGCGGGGTCAATTAGACAAGGTTCGCCCTTTTCATTGCTTATTAAGTTTCCGCTCCACAAATCACCGTGAAGCAACGCCGGTTTTTCGACAGGGAGCAATTCTGGAAGTCTGGTATATAATAATTCAAATTTTTTGGACCATGATGAACTGGCATAACCCTGGTCAATGGCGTTTTTCAGTTGAACATCTAACCGCTGTTCAATATAAAAGTCTAGCCAGGACGAGTGCTGCTGGTTGAATTGGTTTAGCGAGCCAATGAAGTTATCATGATCTAATCCAAAGCTAGTATCGGTAACGTTATGAAGTGCTGCCAGTTGTTTACCGAGGTCTTCCCAATATGTTTTAGACTTGGTTTTTTGGACTATGTATTCCAATAAAAGAAACTGGTACGTGCTACTTTCCCCATGGGCCTCAACCCGCGGGATATAAATTGCATTTTGTTGCAGAAGTAACTTTAATCCCTTGCTTTCCGCCTGAAACATCCCGGGGAATTTTCCTTTATCATTCCACTTAAGAAAAAAGTCTCCGCTAACAGTTTTGATTTTACCGCCGTAGTTTATACAACCCCCGCCGGCAAATGAGAAGTCTTGTATGGCAGTAGGATCTTGAAGCCGGAGTGACTGCATAACACCCTCCAGCACTTGGCGGGGAATGTGGGTGACCATTCGCTTTTTTAGTTTTTCTTTGCGAAGGTAGGAGTGAGCTTTAAACCAACATAGTAATTTCTTGGCGCTGCTGCATTGTAATATCTGCCACCGACTGCATTTAAGTCGTTCCCTAAGCTATACTTTTTATCCAGCGCATTATCGATACCGGTGAAGACCTCATACCGGAGACTTCGTTCGACTGACGAACGGTAACCTACCCTCGCGCCAAGCAAAAAGTATTCAGATGCATATTCTGTGTTGGCGTCATTTAATGGCAAAGCGTCTGTGTAATTCGCAGTTGCGTTGAAGTACAATTTGGATAGGCTGAAATCAAGCCCCACCAATACAATTGTCGGCGCTACCCCAGTCAATCTGTTTCCTGAAAAATCATTCCCATCATTTTCATAGTTCTTAAAACGGTAATGATTATAAGTGTAGCTAGTCCAGAGCGATAAATTAAGCCGCTCAGAAGTCAGATTTGGTTTCCATGCAACTGTTGCTTCGACTCCCCGCTGTGAAGTTTCACCCGCATTTACAAAATATTCAGCGCCATCGGCTGTCCGTTGAATGACAATTGTTTCGTCGAGTCTGAAATCGTACCCGGCGATATCATATCTGATCTGGCCTTTGGCAATACTACCACGGAATCCAATCTCATAATTGAGGCCGCGCTCTGAATTCAAATCGTTGTTATAGGTGCCGGCAGAAGGCCTGACCTCGGCAAGTGATGGAGGCGAAAAGCCTTGGCTGAGACTGGTGTAAATGGAAATCGGCCCAAACTTTTTTAAGAGCGCAATCCTGGGAGCCAGTACAGGATCGAAAGTTCGTTCTTGCTTGATGGTTGGCCCAGGATACAAGGTAGTAAACTTGTATTTTAGGAAATTTGCGCTTGCCCCAAGCGTTAGATAAAAATCATGGGTGAGATTCAGTTCCGCTTGCGCAAAGAACAACACTAACCTTGACTTCAATTTGTCATCGGTTTGTACGGTATCGAGAACACCGTAAGTATTGCCATACACGGTGATTGGGGAATCAAAGTATTGATACTCTCCGCCTAAAGTGATCTTTCCTTTCAAGGTTCTTTCAAACACATATTGCGTCTGGGTTCGGGCGCCAAAATTGTGTTCGTCCCTTATTTCGTAATTGCGAATAGTGGGATTTTCAAATGTCGTCAAAGATCCGTAAACACCCGTCTGCGTTGACCATGCCTCATTCCATTGGTAGTCATCCACAATTCCCAAATACCCGGTTTTGTTTGAGACCGCAGCCTGCTGCTCGACGGCACCCCTGATCGTCGAGGTTGGCGGCCTTGCCTGCTCAGGGTTGGCGTCATACTGCGATTTGTTAAGACCACCTGGTGTTTCGTAAAATAGGTCTGTATAAAAAAGTGACGCCGTAATTTTGTGTTCAGAAGTAAACCGAAGGTTGAAATCAACATTGAAGGCATCGCGGCGCATAGCGGTCTGTTCCCGATAACCATCTGACACCTGGTGAGCATATTGGAGCTTAACATCGGTTTTCATGGTATGAACTTCACCACCAAGTTGATATCGTCTCAGGCCGTAACTTCCAAAGATCGCGTAGGCGTCGAGTTTGTTTTCCGTTGAAACAGGGCTTTGAAGGAGCACCACGCCCCCCGTTCCCGCGCCGTATAGACTACCACCCGGCCCCTTGATTATTTCCATGCTGCCGACAGAATTGAAATCCAGCAGGTTGAGATAGGTATTTCCACCTCCATCTGTGAGGGGTAATCCATTCCAATACATCTTCACGTTTCGAACACCAAAAGGTGATCTTAATAAGCTTCCACGAATGGAGAATCGATAGCTGCCCGGAGAGCGTTCTTCCATTCGTACACCTGGAACCGTATTCACTGCGGGCAAAAACGAGCTATTGCTGAAGCGCTCAAAATCCCTTTGGGTGACGACCGCCACCGCTGTGGGCACTTCTGCAAGGGGCCGATTATAAGCGTATGCCTGAATAACCACTTCATTCAGAATTTTCGCGCTATCTGTAGGTTGTGCAGAGCCAGCATTCTGGGCATTCACACATCCTAGGGATAAAAACCAGAAAACGATTGCGATACAATTTTTAATCATGACGCTCCAAAAGGGTAACATAAGTATGAAAATTAATCCAATAGAAACAGGCGTTTAGTGGCGTAGGCTGGAAAATTATTTGGAGGAAAAATATACCCTGTGTCCACTTTTTCCGAGGTTTAGCCAATAAGTTTCGCCATCTTGCGCGATTCGAACTAAATCGCACGATTTCCGGTTTACGAGATGTAGCCAATAAATTGGCTCTCAATTCATTAAAAACAAACTACAATCATGGGAAGACCTCCAGTATTACCAAAGAAGAAAAAAGATGGATTTTATCTCGAATTGCGCAATAAAGGCGCTAAATCAGGCATTATTGTGATTCGCGACACAAAGGAAGCAATGATGCAAGCAGCCAGACAATATGAAAACACCAAAGACGTGATCATTCTGGGTGAACATAAGAATGGCAAGAAAGTAGAGGAAGCCCGCGCTAAAAAGGCCGTAGCCTAATTTCTATCAAATTCCTGCAACAATTTTTCGACTGTTTTAGGGTTTTCAAAAAACGTTCGCACTTTTAATAGCACTCGGTCAACCAGGGTATCAGGGCAGGACGCACCGCTGGTAAGGACAATCCTCACAGGATTCTTTTCAGGGATATAATTCTCTGTGACCACTTTCTTTTTCTTGTGGAAATTGAAATGATGAATCTCATCCCTGGATTTTATTTCGACATCAGAGTTAATAAAATAGGTTGGAAATCGTCTTTCGCATAGCTCTACAATATGCGACGTGTTTGAGCTGTTGTATCCGCCAACCACTAGTGCCAGGTCCGCGTCCGTTTCCAACAACCTGTAAGTAGCATCCTGATTGTCATTCGTGGCATAACACAGCGTGTCTCGCGTGTCCGCAAAGTGAGCTGATAGATCAGGGCTGCCATACTTTTCGATCATCACTCCTTTTAAGTAATCGGCGATTGCCTGTGTTTCAGTAGCCAGCATTGTTGTCTGGTTAACAACGCCAATTCGCGATAAATCCACATCAGGATTGAAGTCCTTGGTATATTTTCCGGCAAATACTGTTAAGAATTCTTCCTTCGTTCTAATCCCCTTAATGAAATCGCCCACCAATCTCGCTTCAGACAGATCGCGAATTACCAACGAATGCCCCCTTTGTGCGCTATGCGAGAACGTGGCCCGCGTTTCCTCGTGATTGGGTTTCCCATGAATTATTATCGTATAGTTATCCACGCTGAGCTTTTCCGATCGGTTCCAGACTTTCTCTACAAAAGGGCATGTCGTATTATATTTTTGTACTTCAAGACCCTTATCGAGCAAAAGCCTCTCGATTTCCACGGTGGTTCCAAATGCGGGTATAATTACGACGTCTGCAGGATTTAAATCGGACCAGGGTATGTATTGGTGGCCGTCTGTATCCATAATAAATTTAATACCCCGGCTCTGGAGATCATTATTGACCTCCTGGTTGTGAATCATCTGACTGAGAAGAAAAACGCGTCTGTGAGGATTTTCCTCAATGGCCTTATAGCTTATTTCAATTGCATTCTCCACGCCATAACAAAATCCGAAATGGCGGGCCAGGTAGAATTGTACAGGACCAAAGTCCAAAATAGAAGGAGAAAAGTCCTGTTTACGCAAGTCGCTTACCCTGCGGTATTCTTTGATCTTTCCGGTTAAAGATGACCTGTAATAAGGGGGGATTTCAAACTTTTTGATAACAATACTTTATCACGCTAAGGACAAATTTAGCTATATGTAAGAAGGAAGGTTAAGGTTATCTCACAAATCTGAGATAACCTTGACCTGGATTTAGGCCGCTTTCGAAAGCTCCTCTTCCTTGATTTTGTTGGTTCTGATTTCTTTCGACTCGAGATCGAACCATTTTACTTCGACAAAATTGTTTTTAATGTACTTCAAAACCTCCATCACTTTTCCATCAATCTTGCTGCGAACACGTTCGCCTTTTCTAAACAATCTCCTCATATATTTTTTTAAAGCGTATTTACATTCTGAATGCGTAGTTGAATTCTCTCGGAAAGTCTTCGTACGTTCCTGAGAGGATAATCATCTCACCTGGTTTTTTCTTCTTCAACAGTTCATTAGCCTCTTTTACCGATTTTATCTCAATATCATTTATTTTCGTAATAATAAAGCCTTCGCGGATGTCAGTGTACTTGGCCAGTCGGCCAGCGCCCAATTCTTTAACACGAACGCCATTCTGAAGTTCTAGTTTCTTTAGAACTTTTGCATCTACTTCCTCCAATTCTATACCCAGGCTTGCAAAGGCATCACGTTCTTCAGGTTTGATGGGGCCTACTTTACCATCGCGGCTCTTCAGCTCGACAGGGATCACCAATTCTTTTCCCTTTCGATTTATTTGCATGTTAACCTTGTCGCCGGGGCGGTGACGACTGATGTACTCTATTAGGCCAGCGCTTGTTCTGATTGGAGTTTCATCAATTTTTACTACCACGTCGCCTTCTTTGATTCCTGCTGCTTTAGCAGAACTGTTCTCAGCAAATCCGGAGATATATGCCCCTTCGCTTACTTGAAGATCATATTCCTTTGCAAGCTGGCTGTTTACATTTCCAATGGTCACACCTAACCACCCTCGTTGCACTACCCCAAACTTTACAATATCCTCAACAACCTTGCTTACAATGTTTGATGGCACAGCAAAGCCGTAACCTGAATAAGCGCCAGTCGGACTTGCTATGGCAGTATTGATACCTAGAAGGCCACCGTTTAGTTCAACAAGTGCACCTCCGCTATTTCCAGGGTTGATGGCTGCATCGGTTTGAATAAAACTTTCAATCGCGGTGCTTCCCTGCTCCGAGTTTCTGTTAAGAATATTAATGTTACGGCCTTTGGCACTAACGATACCGGCTGTTACCGTTGAATTAAGGTTGAAGGGGTTACCCACTGCTAAAACCCACTCGCCAATTTTAGCCTTGTCAGAATCAACAAATGAAAGGTGCGGAAGTCCCTTTTGATTAATTTTTATCACCGCGATATCCGTGTCAGGATCAATGCCAATGACTTCAGCTTTATAGTTCCGGTTGTCGTACAAGGTGACCTCTACGACGTCAGCATCCTGAACGACGTGGTTATTTGTAACAATGTAGCCTTCAGAATTAATTATCACTCCTGAGCCCGAGCTCTGACTTGGGCCCTGCGGTCCACGAGGGCCAAAGAAATCCCGGAATGGATCAAGATATTGAGTTTGTTCTTCCCGGCGACCGCCCTCTTGTGTAGAGCGAATATGTACAACGGCCGGCATGACTTTCTCCGCAGCAGTAGTAAAATCCAGCGGCACCACATCTCCATTCTCGTCAACTTTATACGCGACCTTGGATGCAGGTACACCTGAAAGATATTCAACCTTAACGCTATTGTCGTTATCCTTATCTATCCATCGAAAGGTGGCAATGGTACTGACGCTACCTAGGACCGCCGCCAAAAAAAGTGTTCCGAATCTTTTCATAGTCTATAAATTTAATATCAATATATTCCAAATAGCAAAAACCGGGCAACTACGTCATGGAAGAAATTTTGTCAGTATAAAAATCCGATCCAAAAAGTTCTCTCAAGGCCCGCCTGACATAAGTACGAAATCTTTCGGATTTAGGTTCAAAATTTCAGCAGAATGGGCCAATAGTCTGTTTTAATGGTTTTATGATGGTGGACAAAACCAGTATTAAAGAGGCCATAATTGTCACCCTTATTTAGGTATTTATGGGCCGAAATCGAATTTTTTAAAGAGATAACGAATCGTTGCGGTAAACTTGCGCGTCAACGCGTCGTATTCGCAGTAATGGGAAAGACAAATTTATCCGATCCTAACCCGGAGAAAGAATCTGCTAAGCGTATGCTGCGCTGGTTGCGCATTTTATTAATTATCTGGTTGCTTTCGTTTATCGCAATTATCATTTGGTTTTCGATCTCCCCGAATTAGCCTGTCATTTTTTAGATACTTTTACCTGTTGATTTACTTCTACATGCGAGGAAAAATCATTCTTAAGAAAGGGAAGGAATATTCCATCGAACGATTTCATCCTTGGATCTTCTCCGGTGCAATACAAGCAATCGAAGGAGATCTCATCGACGGTTGTTGGGTGGAAGTTCGCGATTCTAAAGAGCGGGTCCTGGGATGCGGACATTACCAAAAGGGAAGCATTACCGTGCGCATGCTTTCGTTCAATGGAGCGCCAGCGTCGGATTTTTGGGTAAAAAAAATCCAAAAGGCATTGCAGTTACGAAGAATGGCAAATATTCCCTCTGAAACTACAAATGCTTTTAGGCTTGTTCACGGAGAGGGCGATGGACTGCCGGGGCTTGTCGTGGATTTTTACAACGGAATAGCTATTGTACAAGCGCACTCAGTAGGAATGTATCTTGACAGAATGAATATAGCGGAGGCGCTCAGGGAAGTGCTTAGCGATGAGTTAAAGGCAGTTTATTTCAAGAGTCAGATGACACTTCCTGGTAAGGGTCGGGATGGATACACCGAGGAATATTTGTATGGTATGAGCGTCGTCCCACATCTTGTGCATGAAAACGGCAATAAGTTTTTTGTGGATTGGGAAGAAGGTCAAAAGACAGGCTTCTTTCTTGATCAGCGTGAAAATCGCAAACTCCTTGCGTCTTTTTCATCTGGAAAAGATATACTTAACACCTTCTGTTACTCTGGGGGGTTTTCAATCTATGCATTATCAGCGCAAGCGGCGCTTGTCCATTCCGTTGACACGTCCGAAAGAGCCATCGACCTTACAAGGAAAAATATAGAACTCAATGGTTTTAATGCCCTGGAGAATCAATGTTTTGTGGAGGATGTATTTGAATTTCTGAAAGACAAGCGTGATCGTTATGACTTGATTGTGCTTGATCCACCTGCCTTTGCAAAGCACCGAGACGCGAGACACCAGGCCGTAAAAGGATATCAGCGACTGAATGCTGAGGCGATGAAAATAATCAGGCCGGGGGGAATCATTTTTACATTTTCCTGTTCTCAAGTGGTGGATAAAAAACTTTTTTACGACACCGTAGTATCGGCGGCAATTCAGTCAAGCCGTCAGATAAAGGTACTGCACCATTTATCGCAGGCACCAGATCATCCAGTTTCTATCTTCCACCCCGAAGGCGAATACTTGAAGGGTCTAGTGCTCTATGTGGAATAAATTTTTGAGTCCATTGTCCCGTAGGAACTCCACATTCAGGCTAGTCATGATGCCATTCCGAAGTCGTTCTGTGCGAAATCATCTGCCATGTCTTTTTTCGCAACACAAAAACCCGCACGTATCGGAGACTATACTTTGTGGTTCCGTCTTTTGCAGGCTCCAGACGTCCCACGGTAAGCTTACCACTTATAATGGCGATATCATCGTGCAGTTCGACTACCGTCGAATCGTGTTCGCGTGAAGCGTAGCCCTTGTTCTTTTTTATGGACTCCAGCCAGCTCTTTTTTGAGTCAATCAGACCAGTTCCATGAGTAAAAACAAAGTCATCGCCGTAATGCTTATTCAAGAAATCGAGATCTTTTGATACAACCGCTTTATCAATTTTTCGATTCGTTTCATCGATTAGTTTTATTAGCGCCGCATCCGTCGGAGGTTGCGCCGCTACATTAGAAGTGAAGAATAAGAATAAAACAATCAGCCTGAGGATGGAATGACGCTTCAGCATTTCACAAGCCATAACACAATTCATCCTGTAAAATTAGCTTACTGTTAGGCTATCCGGTACCATTGCAGGAACTCTCTTGCTTCTAAAATAGTCGCGGATTTCTTCTTCGTTCAGATTTTGCCAGAAGCGCGTGGAATGAATGATTTTCTTTTTTGCGCGGTGTAATTCCTCAGGACTGGCCGGGAGTCCTCGCCATGTACAGGCAAATGGCTGGGTGCCACTTGCAAGATCGCCAAACTTAAGTCCGACAGAAGCGACCAATAAGGTGAAAAAATGATCTTCCTCCATGTCAGCAGCCCTAACAGCATGCCAGGGAAGTAATCCGTTTTCATTTAACTTTTCAAGGGCAATCCTACTAAACGCATATGAGCCACCAAACACTAATTCACCCAACTCATATCCCTGATGAATTGCTTGAAACAGTAGTTTACGAATTTTCCAATTTACAAATGGATGGCGTAAATAATAGCGAGTAAACATTTTGGCAATCGCTACAATATGTTCTCGCCCGCCATTATGCCATACATTGTCAAAGTCGTCAGGAGAATGCACTCCTTTTACATATCGGCCGGCTAGGCCGACCGCGGGATTGCTTTTAAAAAATTTCAGAATCGGTAGTTCAGGATCATGAGCTATTATGAGAGCGTCCGTATCAAGTCTCAATAAGACATCAAAGTCAAAATTATCTAAAGCATATCGATAGGCACTACATAACGTTGTATACAATCCCATCCCCTTACCGTGATTCTGGTCATAGCTATTGACAATAACCTGCGGATAGTGCTGTTTTATTTTCACGCTGATATTCGCATTCTGCGAATCATCTGAAACAATTATTCTATAATCACTGTGAACGTAAAATTCAATGCTGGCAATGGTATCCAGAATAAACTCAACTTTACAAGTTGGGCCAACGGGGATAACGATCACTAGATCCAAACGGTTTTTCATAAGCTGATAATAAAAAGGCTGCAAAAAATCGTAAAAAAACACCGTAAAAAAAAATCAATAGGATAAACATTTTGCTTAACCCTGAAAATCATATTGATGCGTTAAATGAGCCTCGTTGATTAAATTCCCGTTTGATCTCTACTTTTCAATTAATGTCATTGGATTCTTTTCGAATTGTGCAATACTTTGCAGCATGAGTAAACCCGACAAAAAACTTTTTCTGCTGGATGCATACGCTTTGATATATCGTGCCCACTTTGCGTTTACAAAAACGCCCCGAATTAACTCCAAAGGCATGAATGTCTCCGTCCCTTTTGGGTTTACCAATACTTTACTTGAAGTCTTACAAAAGCAGAAGCCTACGCACATTGGAATTGCGTTCGACACAACAGCTAAAACTTTCAGGGACGAAATTTTTAAAGAATACAAAGCTACGAGGCAAGAGATCCCGGAAGACATACGTTTTGGAATACCGAAGGTAAAGGAAATAATACAAGCTTTTAATATTCCGATACTTGAAATGGACGGATATGAGGCAGATGATATTATCGGAACCATTGCCACTCAGGCGTGTACCAAGGGGTTTGAAGTCTACATGATGACGCCGGATAAGGACTTCGGGCAGCTGGTAAACGATTGTGTCTTTCTGTACAAGCCCGCTTATATGGGTAACGCTGTTGATGTACTGGGCGTAAAAGAAGTGTGCGAAAAGTGGGACATTGATAACGTATCGCAGGTTGTTGACATGTTGGGCCTGCAGGGGGATTCATCAGACAACATACCGGGCATTCCTGGTTTCGGTCCTAAGACGGCTGCTACTCTTCTTAAGCAATTCGGAACTGTTGAAAATATTGTTGCCCACGCGTCAGAGCTGAAAGGCAAACAAAAGGATCTCGTTCTTCAATACGGCGAACAAGCTATATTATCCAAAAAATTGGCGAGGATAATTACGGACGTCCCAGTGGAATTTGACGAAGAGAAGCTGAGGTATGCCGGTCCAAATGCAGAAAAACTCAAACCCATTTTGACGGAGCTCGAATTTAAGTCCATTATAGCCCGTGCCTTTGGAGATGTTACTGCAGACGTGCCTCGGCCTTTACCAAACGGGGGGCAACTCTCGATGTTCAGTCAGGAGCTGACATCAAATATCCCGGGGGTTAGTGAAAAGCAAAATCTTACTTCCAAATCAGTCCAGTATCAAACAATTGAAACCACGGATCAATTGAAGGACTTAGTTGTGAAGCTTAAAGACCAACGTTACGTGGCTCTTGATTCTATGACGGACGACGAAGCCAATTTTGACTTTCGGTTGAAAGCTCTGGCACTCTCCTATCGGGAGAATGAAGCTTATTTTATTCCCATGGCATCCGTTGAAAAAGTGGTCGAGTTTGTGAAGGAACTTATGCCACTTCTCCTCGACCTTAAGATCACAAAAGTGGGTCACAACCTAAAGGCTACGCTCTTGGCCCTGAAAAAACTGAATATCGCGATCGCGGGGCCCTTGTTTGACGTAATGATTGCTCACTACCTTATCGAACCGGAGGCCTCACACGATTTGGCTATTCTTTGTTCGCAGTATCTCAATTACGATTTGCTTCCAGCTCATGGATCTGATGACAAGAGTCGCATGTGTGAAAGGGTTGAATATCTTTACCAGCTTCGTGGGAAATTATATCAAGAACTTGAGCAACGACGGCATGTCAAGTTAATGATGGATACAGAAATGCCATTGAGTTATGTGCTGGCATCTATGGAATTTGAAGGCGTAAAGATAGACACTTCAGCACTTGCAAAGATGTCTGAGGACCTTCGGGTAGAGAGCGAGAGAGTGCAACGCGAAATCTTTCAGCTCGCGGGAACAGAATTCAATATAGGTTCTCCCAAACAGTTGGGGGATGTGATCTTTGATAAAATGAAATTGCTGGAGAAACCGAAGAAAACTAAATCGGGACAGTATGCGACCGGCGAAGATGTTTTGGTTGGGCTCGCAACCAAACATGAGATCGCCAGGAAGATTCTGGATTTTCGTGAATACGAGAAGCTTCGGTCTACATACGTTGATGCCTTGCCCAGGATGATCAGCAAGACCGATGGCCGGGTCCATACCGACTACCGCCAGGCGTGGGCCGTCACTGGACGGTTGAGTTCGAACAATCCTAATCTCCAGAATATCCCTATCCGCACAGAAAAGGGAAGATCGATCCGAAGGGCGTTTACGGCCCGAAATGATGATTACCTTTTTATGTCAGCAGATTATTCCCAAATTGAATTGCGTATAGCGGCATCGTTCGCAAGGGATGCGACCATGATTGAAGCATTCCGCAATAAACGGGATATACACACAACAACGGCCGCAAAGGTCTTTAAAGTGGATCTTACAAGTGTTACCCCGGATATGAGGAGAAAAGCAAAAGAGGTCAATTTTGGAATTCTTTACGGTAGTACCGCATTTGGCTTGTCACAGAACCTCGGTATTTCAAGAGGTGAAGCACAAGAGATTATTCAATCGTATTTTACTGAGTTTGCTGCAATCAAGCGATACATGGACGATTCGATTAACAATGCGCGTGAAAAGGAATACGTTGAGACGCTCCTGGGGCGAAGAAGATATCTTCGCGATATCAACTCCAGAAATGTGACCACGCGCGGCTTCGCAGAACGAAATGCGATAAACGCTCCTATTCAAGGAAGTGCAGCAGACATTATAAAGATAGCTATGGTAAATATTCACCGTTGGCTGGAGAAGGAAAAGCTGCGTTCCAAAATGACCATGCAGGTACACGACGAATTAGTTTTCGATGTGCACAAAGACGAGGTGGAGGTTGTGAAGGAACACGTTGTGACGCTAATGAAATTTGCAGTTCATCTCGAAGTCCCCATGGAGGTAGAGGTTGGAGTTGGATTGAATTGGCTTGAAGCACATTAAAAAGTCTAAAGTTTAAGGTCCTGCGACCAAATTGTCAGCTGTTTGCTGTAAGCTGTCAGCTTAATTAATCGCGTCTTCAAAATGAACAATCTCCGGCGGATTCCCGGGTTTTACGGACACTACATCGAAGCGCACGTGACCCAACCAGTTCGTTGAAAAAATATACTGTTCGGCTGCATCGAAAATTCTTCGTGCCTTGAACTCATCCACGAATTCCTCAGGTTCTCCGTAAGACGAAGAGGTTCGTGTCTTTACTTCAACAAATATGGTCCAGTTCTCTCGCTTGACGATGAGGTCGATTTCTGCGCGGCCGTAACGATAATTTCGGGAAACTATTTCCCATCCTTTTTCTTTCAGAAATTCAGCTGCCAGATTTTCACCTTCCCTGCCTATTTCAATTTTATCGCTCACAATTATGTTCTACCTTTGACTTCCCAATTTACAATTATGTCGACAACCAAAAAATCCATCGAGGGTTTCACCCGGCAGTTAGGGGACGCATTGAAGATAGGGCGATCGCTCGATTTGGATCGGCCTGGGAGTGACATTCGAAATATTGTTATTGCCGGTATGGGAGCTTCCGGAATAAGTGCCAACCTGGTAGAGTCACTCACGTTTGGGCGTATACCAATACCCATAACGGTTTGTAAGAGCTACAACATACCCCAGTTTGTCAATCCCCATACGCTTTTCATCGCATGTTCTTACACGGGTACCACGGAAGAAACAGTTGCGGCTCTGCACAAAGCTCTGTTGAAACGCGCCCACGTCATAGCCGTGGCCTCTGCTGGAAAGCTTCTCGACATCTGTAAAGAGTACAACCTCTTTTATATTCAGCTTCCTGCACTGCCCGAATCCCCGCGCTCTCTGCTGCCCTATAACATGAATGCATTACTCTACATATTATATCATACTAATCTCATAGGCGCTGCCTTCATTAAAGAAACTGAAAATGCGATTGAGTTTCTTGACAGCGGTGAGAAGGGAATTCAATCTGAAGCAGAATTGATCGCCAAAAAACTTAAGGGCAAGCTACCAGTGATTTATTGTGACAACAGATTGTATGCCATGGCCCTTCGCTTCCAGCAACAACTGAACGAGAACGCAAAACACCTGGCACATATCAACACATTCCCCGAAATGAATCACAATGAGCTAGCGGGCTGGAATTTCCCAGAACCACTCATGCCATTACTGCAGCCTGTATACCTGTACTCCGACCATGATCACGAACGTGTGGAGCGCCGCATGGAAATTTGCCGGGAGATTTTCGAAAAGAAATCGAATCCAATAATTGATATCATTGGAGAAGGAGCATCACTCCTTGAACAGTATTATTATCTGATTCACCTTACTGACTGGATCTCATTTTTCCTAGCAAAGGAAAACGGCGTTGATCCTGATCCTACAGAAACCATACTGCACCTCAAACAGGAACTGCAAAAGATCAGGTAAATTTTTTTCCTTTAATCATTGGCATACTAGCTTTAAAGTTAAATTGAGCCTTCGGAAAGTAGTTATGAAGAGGAGAGATTTCGTAAAACACATTTCATCGGCTACGCTCGTCTTACTGGGCGGAAGGGCAATTAGTCTTACAGCGGCTGCCGCTGAGGGGCTGCGGGAACGGGCTTCCCTTCGATTCGCTATTGCCTCCGACGGACACTACGGAGAGTATGGCACTGAATTCGATCGACACTATGAAAATCTCGTAAGCCATATTACCGCATTTCATCAAGACAATAAATTGGATTTTTGTGTAATCAATGGCGACTTGATTCATGATGAGAAGGATTTTTTAGTGCCAGCAAAAAAACATCTCGAACACCTCCCGCTTAAGTACTTTGTGACGAAAGGCAACCACGACAAGGTCAGTGATGCCTATTGGCAGGAAGTATGGGGAATGCCCGTAAACCTCGATGTCCGAATGCGGAAAAATACGATGCTGTTTGCCACAACATCCAATGAGCAAGGAGAATATCTCAGCCCGGATCTTGACTGGATGAAATCCAAACTGGAGTCGCACAAGGGTCAGCAAAATATCTTCGTCTTTATACATATACCACAAGGCAAGTGGACAAAACATGCGATCGATACACCAGCCTTTTTTGACTTGCTTCGACAATACAAAAATGTGAGAGGGGTTTTTCATGGTCATGAGCACGCCGAGGATGGTGTTAGGATGCACGACAGTATCCCTTTTATGTTTGATTCGCACTTTGGAGGAAGCTGGGGAACAAGTTATAGGGGATTTCGTGTTGTAGAACTGTTGAAGGGAAAATCCTTCCTGACCTACATCATGAATCCGGTCGAAAAAATTAATCAAGCCTCATTCTGAATTGAATTCTGTTATTAATAAAGAAATTGATGTAATCGACCTGGGGCTAATTGATTTTAAAGAAGCCTGGGATTATCAAACTGAACTGTTTGAGAGAGTGTTGGCGGTTAAAACGGCAAACCGATTGCGTTCAGCTGACCAGCAAGCCCTTACTGAAAATTTTCTCCTCTTTTGCGAACATCCCCATGTCTACACGCTTGGAAAGAGTGGCAGAGAAAGCAATCTGTTGCTGGGACCGGAAGGACTTTCCTCAGTTAGCGCCTCCTATTACCACATAAACCGGGGAGGTGACATAACCTATCATGGACCGGGTCAGTTAGTAGGATATTTGATTATTGATTTGGAGAATTTTTTTACTGACATCCATAAGTATATGCGGTCGCTCGAAGAATCTGTAATTCAGACGCTGGATGAATTCAAACTGAAGAGTGGCAGGATAGCAGGGCTGACAGGGGTTTGGATCGATATTGCAAAACAGCCCCGAAAAATATGCGCGTTTGGAGTAAAGACAAGCCGCTGGGTTACCATGCATGGATTTGCCTTAAACGTAAACCCGGACTTGACATACTTTAATCACATTGTACCCTGTGGTATTCAGGACAAGGCAGTAACTTCACTTCAGGTCGAATTGCAGCGTGAGGTAGTCCTTAAAGAAGTTCAGGAAATTTTACAGAACAAGATTGCGAACGTCTTCGAAATGAATTTGAAAGTGAATTATGATTCGGGACATTAAGATACCAGAAGTTAAAAATGTGACGCTGGCCGTCGCGAGAAAAAGATCTCCGGGCGAAAGTCCGGAGTGGAAAGTTTATCTCATCAACAACAATGATTTTCCCATTGAGAATACACTGGTGGCCAGCAAAGGGTATGGGGAAAAGGACGGCCAACCGCAACAGACATCAATCCTAAGACATTACTTGGAAACCATCTTACCAAACAGCGCAACCCTTATCGAACCGATAGACCCAGCTGTGTTCCATCTTAACAATGAGTACTGGGTCAGTTATTATATTGGTTCACAGATCTTCGACAAGCGATTTGTATTCGTCCCGGATTCCATTCGTGAAGAAAATATCTCGTTCATTAAAGAGCTCGAGATGGAGGGTATCTTGCACTCTTAATGCTGAAGACTTATGATTAATCCCTAACTGACACGATGTGAAAATGATCCCGGAATTACGCGACATTCTGTTCCTCGATATTGAAACTGTTGCCAGCACGAATGACTATGCAACACTGGATGAAAGAATAAAAACACAGTGGGCACGGAAAGCTCTTTTCTTCAAGCGGGAACGCGAGCAAACCGATGAGCAAATCTTTCATGAACGTGCAGGTATCTACGCGGAATTTGGCAAAGTAATATGTATTGCTGTTGGAAAGTTTATTGAAACGGAGACGGGTGACCTGGGCCTGAAAACGAAAGCGTATTATGGTGATAACGAAACGACGCTTTTGTGCGAATTCAAAAGCATGATTGAAAAAATGGATCCGGTTAGTTTGAAACTATGCGCTCATAACGGAAAGGAATTTGATTACCCCTACCTATGCCGCAGGATGCTGCTGAACGGCATAGCCCTTCCAGCAGCCCTGAATATCATGGGAAAAAAATCGTGGGAAGTCCAGCACCTCGATACGCTAGACATGTGGAAGTTCGGTGATTACAAACATTACACATCCCTTGATCTCCTGGCCAGCATTTTCAATATTCCCACTAGCAAGGATGGTATTGACGGAAGTCAAGTGAATGCAGTCTATTACCAGGATAATGACTTGCCGAAAATCAAGGACTACTGTGTGCGGGATGTTGTAGTCCTTGCTCAATTGTTTCTGAAATTGAAATCTGTCAGTCCCACAAGCCTGACTGTCCGGCATTCGGAGTAAGTCATTAATTTCGCAGTGTCAGGCAGACTTTTTTAAATCAATCAACCTTCTTTGCCTTCTCATGTTAATAGTAGGTCCGGGAGGTTAAACACCAATATGAATAAAGACAAAAAATCAAAGAATAAGAGCATTAACGACACTAGGGCGCAGATGGAATCATCTCTCATGACTCTGCTCAATCAAAGCAAGGGCAAAGCATATTCCCTAAAGCAAATCGTAAAAAAATTAAGCCTTAAGAAAAAAGATGACATTAAACTTCTAGGGCGCATGATTGACGAACTTGTCGAGGTTGAGCGGGTCCAGCAGCTAGGTAATGGTAGTTATCGCACAGATCACAAAGACCCTGAAGTTACCGGAATTGTGGATCATGTGAGCTCACGGTTTGCCTATGTGAAAATTGGGAATGATGAACCGGATGTATTCATTAAGGGACGGGATCTGGGTTCTGCCGTTGATGGGGATACTGTAGAAATCGTAATTTTTCCTACCCGGCATGGTGATCATCCTGAAGGGAAAGTCACAAAAGTGTTACACCGTAATCGAAACCGTTTTGTCGGAAGAGTAGAACTATCAAAGAACTTTGCGTTTGTCGTGGCAGATGCCAGAAAGATCCATAATGATTTCTTTATTTATCCCGAAAATATAAATGGTGCAACCTCCGGCGACAAAGTAATTATCGAGGTCACCGCATGGGCGGAGAACGAGCGGAACGCAGAGGCGAAGGTCGTTGAAATCCTGGGGAAAGCCGGCGAGAATGAAGCGGAAATTCATTCTATTATGGCAGAATTCGAATTGCCTTTCAGGTTTCCCGAGCGTGTAGTAGCAGAGTCACAGAAGATTCAAGAGGGAATTACGGAACAAGAGATCAGCAAACGGTGGGACTTTCGTGAAATTGCGACGTTCACCATTGACCCTGAAGATGCAAAGGATTTTGATGACGCTCTATCCTTTCAAAAACTTGAAAATGGACTTTACGAGATCGGTGTGCACATCGCTGATGTAACGCACTATATTCATCCCAACTCGATCCTGGATCAGGAGGCGTTTGATCGCGCCACATCAGTCTATTTAGTGGATCGTACCGTACCGATGTTACCTGAGAGATTATCGAATGAATTGTGCTCGCTAAGACCGCGGGAAGATAAACTTACGTTTGCCGCGGTCTTCGAAATGGATGACAAAGGGAAAGTAAAAAAGGAATGGTTTGGCCGGACGATTATTCATTCGAATGTCAGGTTTAGTTATGAGGAAGCTCAATTGATATTGGAGAAGGGCCAGGGTCCTTTAGCGGAGGAGTTGCGCATTCTGAACGATATTGCTAAGAAAATGAGAAAGGAGAGATTTAGCAAGGGAGCAGTAAATTTCGAGACCACGGAGGTCAAATTCAAACTTGATGAAAAAGGTAAGCCGCTTGCTGTCATTCCCAAGATCAGAAAAGATGCTCATAAACTGATCGAAGAATTCATGCTGCTTGCTAATAAGCAGGTAGCAACATTTGTTTATAACTATAAGAAGGCGAAAGAAAAGAATACATTTGTCTATCGCATTCATGATTTCCCAGACCCGGAAAAAGTAAAAGATTTTTCCATTTTCGCCCGTCAGTTCGGACACAAGATGAATATTGATGAGAATTCAATTTCCAGTTCATTGAATAAATTGATGAACGAAATTGAAGGAAAGCCCGAACAAAATATCCTGGAACAGCTTGCTATTCGTACCATGGCTAAAGCAAAATATTCAACCGATGTCAAAGGGCATTTTGGGTTAGCCTTCAATCACTATACGCACTTTACTTCGCCAATCAGAAGATATCCAGATATGATGGTCCACCGAATGCTGCAACACTATCTGGATGAGGGCAAACATTTGAATAAAGGTGAGTATGAAGATAAGTGCGTGCATTCGTCCGAGCGCGAAAAACGGGCGGCCGATGCCGAACGCGCTTCCATTAAATACAAGCAGGTCGAATTCATGGCCGCCGCGGAGAAAAAGATTTTTGAAGGTCTGATATCGGGAGTTACTGAGTGGGGGATCTATGTGGAAATAGTTGAAACGAAATGCGAAGGCATGATCAGGCTCTCGGACATGACCGACGATTTCTATGAGTTTGATGAAAAAAATTATCGGTTAGTTGGACGTAGAAAAAGAAAAGTTTATACGCTCGGGGACAAGGTAAACGTCCTTGTTAAAAAGACTGACATAGACAAGCGTTTGATAGACCTTGTGTTTGCGGATCGCCGGGATGATCTCGAATTTGAGGGGATTGCGAACGTCTCTCGAGGCAGAACACGGAATTCAGCTTCACGTTCAAGACGGAGATAAGTTTATGGAAATTAAATTCTGCACTTACATTCTACGCAGCTCTAAGTTTGCGTTCTTTGCGAGAACGATGTTGTTTATCCATATCATATAGCATGGTCGAAAAGTATTCCCGTCTCCTGGAGCTGGAAATCAGAAAACAAAAATACGGCCTTGAACCTGTATCATTGTATGAGCCCATTCGATATCTCATGCGTCTTGGAGGAAAGCGCCTGCGTCCCATGTTTTGTATTTTGGCATACTCTCTTTATCGGTCTGACGTTCAGAAGATGCTGCCGTACGCTGTTGCAGTTGAGGCCTTCCACAATTTCACACTAATGCATGACGATATCATGGACAAAGCACCTCTGCGACGAGGGATGCCCACGGTGCACGAGAAGTGGGATGTTAACACAGCCATCCTATCAGGTGATGTCATGCTCGTGAAAGTGTATGATATGCTTTTGCCGCTCAAGGATCAAAAATTGAAGGAGGTATTGGTTGCGTTCAACAAATGTGCGTGTGAAGTATGCGAGGGGCAACAGTGGGATATGGAGTTCGAAGGGCGGAAGTATGTTACCGAACGGCAATACCTCAACATGATTAAACTGAAGACGGCGGTATTACTTGGATTTAGCCTGGAATTGGGGGGTATGTTGGCAGGAGCCTCCCGTCGCGATTGCGGAGCGTTGAGAGATTTCGGAGTGAATATCGGTTTGGGATTTCAACTCAAAGATGACCTGCTTGATGCTTACGCGAATGCAAAAAAATTCGGTAAGCAGATCGGTGGCGACATCATCGCAAACAAGAAAACCTTTTTGCTCATCAAAGCTCTCGAATTAGCATCACCCCGACAGCGCCGTAACCTTCAACGATGGCTCTCCTTGAAACGATTTGACAAAACTGAAAAAGTCATTGCTGTTAAGGAAATTTTTGATGCGTTAATGATTTCAAGGCTGACTGAAAAGAAGATCAACAATTATTTTAAGAAAGGATTTTCAAGTGTAGAAGCGTTGTCATGCTCCGATAAGGCAAAGTCGAGGCTTGTTAAGTTTGCCGAGCTGCTTATTAATCGGGAGTCATAAAGCTGGTTGCAACCCTTTAATTTTTGGAAAGATAATTTTATTCATTACTAATACTTAGACCACCCCTTTCTCGCTTACAAAATTGGGGCCGCCGAAATCACTGGCGCTTTACGAATCAGCGCCTCGTTGTTAATAGCATCAACCAAATACTTGGCAACGCTACGCCTACTGATAGTAAAGTTTGGCTTTGGTAAGTTATTGTAACTTTCTATGACTTTCTGGTTTCGTTTTGAATTTGTAAGACCCGTTGGTCGTACAATTGTCCAAGGCAATGATGATTTCATTAGGATTTCTTCCTGTCGTTCATGATCTCGATAGGCGAACCCAACGTTGCTATGATTGATGAGCCAAACAAACCATGAAGGCAGAAATCTTTTAGTTTCAGATACTCCCCATGCGGAACAGGCAATCACTCTTTTAATGACGTGTGTTTCGGAAAGCTTTATCAAATTTGTCATGAGATCCGATAGCATTGTTTCTGGCGTTCGAAGGGGTGCCCAGGGAAAGTCAGACTTTCGTGAAATATTCAGAACTGAGATCACAACCTCACAACCCTGTATCGCTTTTTCCAAATCCCCAAGTTTTTCGGGCGATCCTTTATAAATAGTCAGCTTGGGGTGTTGAACGTGAATTGCTTCTGGCCGCCTGACCAGGCAAACTAGGTCATGCCCTTGTCGCAGAGCCTCGTCAATAACGTGCTTTCCCGTCCGGCCGTTCGCACCGAGCAACAGAATTTTCATAGATTATTATCGAAGATTGAAGCGCTAAAGATCTACCTGTCGCCTAGTTTTCTTTTCAGGAATTCTGTTGTATAACCCTTTCCCTTCTTCACCATATCTTCAGGTGTGCCTGCAAACATAAGATATCCTCCCTGCTTGTCGCCGCCTTCTGGTCCCAAGTCTATGATCCAGTCAGCACACTTGACCACCTCCAGGTTATGTTCAATAATAATGACACTGTGACCCGCATCAACCAGCGCATTTATAGCTTTCAGTAATTTAAAAATATCATGAAAATGCAAGCCGGTGGTAGGCTCATCAAAAATAAAAAGCATCCGGCCTTCAATGGAGTTTTTCCCCAGGAACGATGCAAGTTTCACGCGTTGCGCTTCGCCGCCGCTAAGCGAGTTCGACGATTGACCCAGCTTCACATATCCTAATCCGACGTCATTTAATGGTATAATCTTTTCGTGTATGGTCTTCTTGCCCTTAAAGAATTCAAGCGCCTCTTCCACCGTAAGATCGAGGACATCTGCAATGTTCTTTCCATTGAATTCAATTTCCAGAATTTCCTGTTTGAAGCGTTTACCATGACAGCTCTCACACTTCAGGAAAATGTCAGCCATAAACTGCATTTCAACTTTGATTTCCCCCTCGCCCTGGCAAGTCTCGCAGCGTCCACCCTCTACGTTGAACGAAAAGTGAGAAGGTTTATATCCCCGCTGTTTTGACAACGGGTGATCCGCAAATAACTGACGGATAAGGTCGTATGCTTTGACATAGCTGATCGGATTCGAACGGGACGATTTGCCGATTGGATTCTGATCTACGAATTCAACCTGCGTGATCCGTGACATATCGCCCTCCAGTTTGTCATACTTGCCGGGCGACTCAGCGACCGAACCGCTTAAACGGCCCACCGCTGGATAAAGAATCTTTTTTATAAGGGTCGACTTGCCGGAACCGCTGACACCTGTTACGACTGTCAGCACGCCAAGGGGAAACTTAATGGTGAGATTCTTTAGGTTATTTTCTCTGGCTCCCACAATAGTCACGGAGTCTTTCCACTTCCGTCTCAGGGCAGGGACGGGAATTTTTTCTCGGCCGCTTAGGTAGTCCGTTGTATGGGAGTGTTTGAGACCATTTAAATCCGCGAGCGAACCTTGAAAAACCAGTTCTCCGCCATGACTGCCCGCTTCTGGGCCAATATCAATGATCTGATCAGATGCTCGCATCACTTCTTCTTCGTGCTCAACCACAATAACGGTGTTACCCAGATCCCGTAATGATTTCAAAACGTCCACCATCCGGTCCGTATCGCGTGGATGCAGGCCGATGCTAGGTTCATCTAAGACATACATGGAGCCAACCAATGCACTGCCTAAAGAAGTTGCCAGCTTGATCCGTTGGTATTCACCGCCCGACAATGTCGACGTCAGGCGATTAAGCGTCAGGTAACCGAGTCCTACCTTATCCATGTACTCCAGCCTTGATTTGATCTCGCTTAAAATCCGTTCAGAGATTTTCTTGTCGTAGTCGGCAAGTTGCAGACTGTTGAAGAAACTGAGCATTTCTCCGATCGGTAACAGCACCAGATCCGTGATCGAGGTATTGGCGATTTTAACGTATTGCGCATCTTTTCTTAGACGTGTTCCCCGACAATCAGGGCATGTGGTCCTTCCGCGATAGCGGGATAGCAGCACCCGGTATTGGATCTTGTGAGTTTTGGAGGCCAGGTATTTAAAGAAATCATGCAGGCCGTCAAAGTACTCGTTCCCATTCCAGAGTAATTCCTGCTGCTCCCTGGTGAGTTCATTGTATGGACGGTGAATCGGGAAGTCAAACTTGATCCCATTTTTTAGAAGAGGCTTTTGCCATTCTCCCATAGTTTCGCTACGCCAGGGAGCGATAGCACCTTCATAAACCGACAGCGATTTGTCGGGTATGACGAGATCTTCATCTATACCGATAATTTTTCCGAATCCTTCACAGGTCTGGCAAGCTCCAAAAGGGTTATTGAAGCTAAAGAAATTTATAGAAGGCTCGGTAAAGGTTATTCCATCCAGTTCAAATCGGTCTGAAAACGTGACTTTGTCATGGCCTTCAATGTATACGATGCAATCACCTTCTCCTTCAAAGAATGCGGTTTGAACTGAATCGGAGATACGGAAGATTGTATCTTCATCCTCAGCATTTACGCTGGCGCGATCAATAAGGATCTCATAAACTTCTTCCTTCTTGTTCTTAGGAGCAGCCTTAGGTTTGACTTTTGAAGGACCCACGGACAGCAACTCCTCAATAAATTTCACGTCACCGTTGACGAGAATACGGGCGTAGCCCTTGCTCAGCAGTAAATTCAGTTCATCATTCAACTTACGTCCTTTTTTTATAGTCAAGGGGCAGGCAATCATGATCCGAATTCCAGGGTTGTGTTTATTGATAAAATCAACCACACTGGTAACAGTGTCTCGTCTTACTTCCTTTCCGCTGACAGGCGAATAGGTCTTTCCTATTCTGGCAAAAAGCAACTTCAGATAATCGTAGATTTCCGTGGTCGTCCCAACGGTCGACCTGGGGTTTCTCGTGTTTACCTTTTGTTCGATGGCAATGGCTGGAGAAACACCTTTGATGTAATCTACTTCTGGCTTTTCCATTCTCCCCAGGAACTGACGCGCATAAGAGCTCAGGCTCTCAACATACATTCTCTGACCTTCTGCAAAAAGGGTATCGAATGCAAGCGATGATTTTCCTGATCCTGAAAGTCCGGTGATCACCACAAGTTTATTGCGAGGGATGGCAACGCTCAGATTTTTCAGGTTATTAACCCTAGCACGCTTAATGATGATAAATTCTTTCGGGTCCAATTCATCCAAAACAGAATCCTTGGTTGCAGACGGTTGGCTCACTGATGCGTTCAAATTATTCTTTCAATTACCCTCACCTAACTTGCGTTCTGAAGATAAAGTTTGGCGATGGCAAGATAAACTTAAAGAAATTCCACCCTGACGGGACTAAATCACCGCAACTTCTTTTTTCACGATGACAGGTAAGGTTCTCAGGATTTCAGTCGAATGGTCAAATTGCTCGACTAAGAGTTTCAAAAAATCTAGGTATCAAAATCTGGGTCGTAGCTGGCTTCACGGCTCGCACGGCCTCCGCCTTCATCATCATAATCCGCATCTGCTTCACCTCGACCAGCGTCAAAATCGTCCGGTCCGTCAAATCCATCGTCTCCTTTATCCAGATCATCTTCCTCCTTTGAATCGACATCATATTCGCCAGAGCTGTTTTTGGTTACCGGAACTTTGATCAAATAGATGGCCTCTTCAGTATCCAGCGGGAAAACAAAAATCGGCTCTTTTTTTGCATTGGTGATTCGGGAGATGCTTGCTTGATAACCATTTGGATATTGCTGGTGTATTAATTCCACTAAATCCCCAGATAGGTTTTCGAGACTTTTAATAATTTTTTTCTTGCTGATGGCCATACAATAAACTGACGCTGGAATTAGGAGCAATTAGCTAAACAAATTGTATGACAGGCAAGATTTTTTTAAGTTTTTTTTGGCACAGTATCAAAAACTTTCTATCTTTTCAAACCAATTTGTTCTAATAACCCAACACAATATCGAAAGAGACGTCTACGTTACCTAAAAGTGAGACAGAATGATTGACAGCAGATTAAGCGACAGCCAACTCGTGTCGCTCTATCAAAACGGTAACGATGAAGCTTTCGAAATGCTCCTGCACCGACACAAATCAAGGATCTTTACAGCGATATACCTGATCGTTAAGGATAGGTATACTGCCGAAGACCTATTGCAAGAAACCTTCGTTAAAGCCATTAACACCATACGCGGTGGGAGGTACAACGAGGAAGGCAAATTTTTGCCTTGGATAAGCCGGATTGCCCATAATCTGGCAATCGATAACTTTAGAAAGAACAAACGATATCCCGAAGTGGTATTGGAAGATGGTAGCAGATTATTTAACTCAATGGATTTTGCGGATGAGTCAGCAGAAGACAAGCAGATCTTCAAAGACACCCGTACGAAACTAAGAGATTATATAAAAGAGCTGCCCATGGAGCAAAAGCAGGTGTTGATTATGAGACATTACCTGCAGATGAGTTTTCAGGAGATCGCTGAACGCACAGATGTGAGCATTAATACCGCACTCGGAAGGATGCGGTATGCACTGATCAATCTGCGTAAGAAGATGGTCAAACACAGAGCCTATGATACAAACTTTTACCCAAACGGACTTGATCAGGTATTTATACCACGAGACTACGGAGGAGGAGAACAGCAGAATTGATAAGGCCCTTGTTCGCGACAGCGAACTGCAGGCGCTTTATTCAGAGTTATGTTCCATGAAAAAAGACATGGATGCAGCCCGGGTTGAACCATCGTCGGGCACGGTATTATCTATCTTGAGTTACTCCAAAACATTACAGGAACGTCCCTCATGAGGTGAAGCTCCCGCCCCTGCGGCGGGAGCTTGATCAAAGTTCGCGAATTTCAACTTTCCGCCAGCGCACTTTCACGCCTCCACCATCGTGAATCTGAAGGGCAATTTTTCCCGTTGTTGCACCAATCTTTTCATCCTCTAGTGTGATCATTTTTGTGCCGTTCAAAAAGGTTTCAACTACATCGCCTTTCATCTTAACGGTAAGGGTATTCCATTGTCCTTCTTTAAGCACTTGGTCCAGGCTGGGATCGGGTTTTATCAGCCATTCGCGGCCATAAGACTCATAAATGCCGCCCGTAGAGCGACCTTTGGGAGCCACCTCAGCCTGCCATCCTGTAATCTTTGTGCCTTCAATAGTGCTGTGAAAAAATACCCCGCTATTACCGTTTGACTCTTGCTTAAACTCCACCGTTAACTCAAAATCCTTATAATCTTTCTCCGATGCCAGGTAACCATACTGCTTGTCCGGACCGCTTTCGCAAACTAATTCTCCGTTTTCTACATACCACTTTTCTGTACCGTGGACCTTCCATCCCTTTAGATCTTTTCCGTTAAAAAGTTTCGTTTGTCCGATCGCGTTGGTGCAAAAGGCGATCATCAGGATTAGCACCAATAGTCTTGTAATCATGGCAATGTTTTTTTATGACAATAATAAGCGTGAGTTTTCTATAGAATCTTTACAATCTTTACAATTCTTATACAAATCAAAATATTGTTAAGCATAAACAGAAGACACACAACAATTCTTTTCTTTGCAGCGTGAAAGTTTTGCTCCTTCATCAACATTTCAAAACTCCGGCAACCGGTGGTGCGCTACGGTCTTATTACTTGGCAAAAGCGTTAGTAGATCGCAATATAAGTGTCACTGTAATTACAGGCTACAACGGAGATACTCTCAAATCTGAAAAAATTGAGGGTATCGAGGTCCATTTTCTGCCGGTCCCTTATGATAACCGGTTCGGCTTCTGGAAGCGCAGCGTATCTTTTTTGAAGTATAATATCAGAGCGGTTAATCTCGCAGCCACAATCCCGGAAATCGACATTTGTTATGCGATTTCGGTTCCACTAACGATAGGGGTAGCTGCATACTGGCTCAAGCAGCGTTATCGCATTAATTATGTTTTTGAGGTTGGGGACTTGTGGCCTGAAGCTCCCATCCAGATGGGCTTTGTCAACAATTATATCTTCAAACAGGTATTATACGGTCTCGAAAAATTCATCTACAGGCATGCCGCCGCTATTGTGGCCCTTTCACCTGCCATCCAAAATTCTGTCGAAAAGAAAGCGCCTGGAAAGACAGTATATCTTGTCCCCAATATGGCGGACACTGAGTTCTATAGGCCAGCTGAGAAGAATGAGAATCTCCTAAAGAAATTTGGGATCCCTCAAAAATTTGTGATTTCCTATATAGGCGCTATCGGATTAGCAAATGGGTTAGACTTCTACATTGAGTGTGCCAGGGCATCTAAACAAGCAGATCTTCCGGTACATTTCATATTATGCGGTGACGGGGCGTTGCTGAATTACTTTCATCGGATTGTGAAGCAATATCAATTGTCGAACTTTACGATCCTTTCGTTTCAGGATCGTCAGGGAGTTCACGACATTATGAGCGTCACCGATGCAACCTTTATTTGCTACAAACCATTACCAATTCTAGAAACTGGATCCCCGAACAAATATTTCGATGGACTGGCGGCCGGCAAGCTAATAGCCATAAACTTTGGAGGATGGATTAAGCAGGAAATTGAGGCAGAGCATTGTGGAATTTTTATTGACCCTAGAGATCCAACAAACTTTGTAAGGAAGCTCAAGCCTTTCGTAGATGCTTCCAGTAAATTAAAGGAATGCCAGCAGGCGAGTCGCTTGCTGGCAGAATCCAAATATTCCCGAAAAATTCTCAGTGAAAAATTTGCAGAGATTGTAATGAGGGAGGTCCACGCTAGTCCAGTACCTTCTCAATGATCTTGCCTGTTTTCTTATTTTTTAGAATCACTTTCTTAGCTCCATAGTGAGTTACTTCTTCCTTAACCAGGTAATTCTCGGCATCGTACTCCTGCAGATGGCTGTCCTTGGTATAACCGGACTTGCCCCTCCATACATCTAGTGCTACTGGCTCCCATTGTTTCGTCTTAGCAGATTTATAGGCAGCGTCCAGCACTGCATTGACGATGTAACCATCATAAAACGTTTCCTTCGGTTGTCTCTTTTGCTCAAGAGACTGGAACATATCCATGAACATATGATTGTAGCCTAGTTCATTCAACTCGTCTCCTACCGGAAATAGCCACCCCTTGTCGCTTTCTGCTTTCTCCGAAACGT
Source organism: Chryseolinea sp. (assembly GCA_025923195.1). Classification (GTDB taxonomy): domain Bacteria; phylum Bacteroidota; class Bacteroidia; order Cytophagales; family Cyclobacteriaceae; genus Chryseolinea. The sequence continues at coordinate 50,693 of JAICGJ010000002.1, read as the reverse complement.
AGTTAGCTGCTTTTCCAGTGGTAAACATTTCAAAGCCAGTCCTTAAAAAATTGTTCGTCCAGATTGTGCCCTCCGTGCCCATCACTTCATCGCGTAAATCAAGTCCACCACGGAAAGTCCAGCTGACTTCGAATTGCGCTATGGAACCATTCTCATATTTTACAAGACCGATCGCATGATCTTCTGCATCAATGGGCTTTACCTGTGTATCTGCCCAACACATCACTTCGATGGGTTTGATATCCTTGCCAATGTAACTGCGCGTTATCTCTACGCAATGGCAACCCAGGTCAAGGATACATCCGCCACCAGCCTGTTCAATATCCCAAAACCAATCGCTGTGCGGGCCAGGGTGTGTCTCTCTCGATTTTGCCCAAAGGATTCTACCCAGCGCACCATTTTTAACGCTTTCAATTGCCTTGAGAAATTTTGGTGTGTAGACAAGGTCCTCCAGGTACCCATTGAAAATACCAGCTTTCTCGACTGCCTCTAACATTCGCTTAGCTTCGGCTGCATTTCTGCCTAACGGCTTTGTTGTCATGACCGCCTTTTTGTGCTTGCAACAAAGCATGACAGCTTCCTCATGCAGGTTATTGGGAAGGGAAATGCAAACCACTTCAACGTCTGGTCTATTGATTGCAGCTTCCATATTTGTAGTCGTAAAGCCGACATTGTAATCCTTTGCAAACTTTTTGGTGCTTTCTTCCTTGCGTGAATAGATGCTCACGATCTTATCCTTGCTCCGATAACCTTGGAGCGAGTCAGCGTAAAATCGACCGATAAATCCCGAACCTAGCATTGCAATATTCATATCCCGTTATTTAAGTGAATTTTTGTTAAGTTATTGACAAGTTATCTAAACACCCGCCTTCTTAATTTCTCTTTTTTCATTGAAGAAAAATATAAAATAAAGTAAAACGGCCAGAGCGATATAGGTGGGTACAAGCCAAATTTCTGTCCACTGATGAACGCCATTTACAGTATAATGATCCGTGGTATATCCGGAAAACCAGGTACCTATAAACATTCCGACCCCATAGGTTGCAAAAGTGAAAAGGCCTTGTGCGGCACTTTTGATCTTTTCTCCAGCCTTTTTTTCAGTATACATGTAGCCCGTTACAAAGAAGAAATCATAACAGATGCCATGGAGGATAATGCCCGCATACAGCATCCATAAATTAGCCTCCACGTTGCCGAATGCAAAGCAGACGTACCGGAGAATCCAGGCGGCCATACCCAGCAGTAACATTTTTTTAACACCGATGCTGTTGAACAAAAAAGGTATCGCGAGAATAAACACAGCTTCGGAAACCTGACCCAGAACCATTTTACCGGCCGCGTTCTCCATGCCTGCTTCATTTAGAAAAAGATTTGCGAATCCATAATAAAATGAAAGCGGTATACATACCAAGATGGCGGCAATAAAGAAAATCAGGTAAGGCCTGTCCTTAAACAATACGAAAGCTTCCGCCCCTAAAACAGCCGAAGCACTTGAACTTGCCGATTTTGCCTTGGGTGGGGTGTGGGGCAAAACAAAACTTATTAACCCCAACGCAGTGGAGGCAATAGCGGCCATGTGAAAAGTAAATTGCGTTTTCTCGATCGACAATGCGGCGATCATTAATCCCGCGGCAATCCATCCAACTGTGCCAAAGACGCGAATCCATGGGAACTGTTTTCCTGGATCAGTCATTTGCTGAAAAGCAATGCTGTTGGATAAAGCGATAGTGGGCATATACAAAAGCGAATAAAATACTATAATCCAATAGAATGTGGCATTGTCACTGACTTGTGTAGCGGCGTACAACAAGACACCACCAAGCAAGTGAAGGATCCCCATTATTCTCTGGGCAGCAAAGAACCTGTCGGCCACCATACCTATAAAAAATGGTGAGATCATCGTAGCAATTGCTAGTGCGCTATACGCAGCGCCAATTTGAACGCCCGAAGATTTAAGAAACTCTGACATGTATGTGCCCATGGTCACATACCATGATCCCCAAACAAAGTATTCAAGGAGCATCATGATCGAGAGTTTGGTAAAGATGGTTGGTTTCATACAGGCAGGATTGAGAAAGAAATATACAGGGATGGAGGGTATAGATGAAACTTAAGGGGATAAAATTATACTACCCGAATGTGTTTGATGCACATGGCATGCCCAGTTAGCTAACACCAAGAGAAAATATCCTTGTGGATCTCAGAAAAGGCCTATGCGCAGGCGGCCTTTCCTCCTTCCAGAGCAATCACATAATTCAAGTCGCGACCCGAATTAGCACTAATGCCGCCCAATTTTCAAGCTCATCACGTTTCAATTCAACTAACCCGCACTGTATCCCCTCGGCTAATAAATCAGGAATGTCGTCTGAATAAAAACCGCTGAGCAACAATATTCCGCCGGGCCTTAAATATTTTTGATATAATCTCATTTCCTCCAGCAGAACGTTCTTGTTAATATTCGCCAAAATAATATCAAATAAACCTTGAAACTTTAACTCGCTTAATTTTCCCTGTTGATTATGAGCGTTCTGACATTGGTTAACTTCAATATTTTCTCTGCCGTTGCTTACGCTCCATTCGTCGATGTCAAAAGCTTGTACTTCCGTGGCCCCCAGCTTTGATGCCATCACGGACAGGATAGCAGTTCCGCAACCCGCGTCCATAACGCGTTTTCCACGATGATCGATCTCCATCTGGTTTTTGATCATCAGGTAGGTAGTTTGGTGATGACCTGTTCCAAACGACATCTTAGGCGTGATGATCACCTCGTAAGGATATTTTTTTTCCGGCTCATGAAAGTCAGCCCTGATCAAACATTTGCCTTCAACCACAATGGGCTTGTAGTTTTTTTCCCATTCCTCGTTCCAGTTCCTCCTTTCTATGCGATCCTGATAAAATATAATTGGAGTTTGAGAATCATATTTTTCCTTGATGAATTCCAGCTGCTCCTTGTCAAATTTCTCCAATTCAACATACGCCTCAAAGCCGTTATCTGTCTCGAGAAAGGTATCGAATCCCGCTTCGGCGATTTCAGCCATCAGAATTTCTGCATATTCAGGATCACAGGTGACCCGTAGTCGTGTGTGGTACATGTACACAAGCAGGGTTTGTAATAATTATCAAACCGTTATTTAAATTGCCTTGGCAATTTCTGTAAATTCCCTTGACTTCAACGAGGCGCCGCCTACAAGTCCACCATCAACATCTTTGGAAGCGAATAACTCCTTCGCATTTGCGGCGTTTACACTTCCGCCGTATAAAATCGAAATGGATTCGGCAGTGTCCTGGCCATATTTCGACGCGATGTGACGCCTTATTACCGCGTGCATATCTTCCGCTTGCTGCGCGCTCGCAGTTTTACCCGTGCCGATAGCCCACACTGGCTCGTAAGCGATCACAACGCTAAGGATATGCGTGTCGTCAAGGTGAAACAGACTTTCTTCCAATTGTTTTTTTACCAGAGACTCATGACCATTTCGTTCTCGTACCTCAAGGGGCTCGCCGCAGCAGAAAATTGGGGTGAGGTTATGTTTGAGCGCAGCATCTACTTTTCGGGCAAGCAGTGCGCCATCCTCTCCGAAATATTGTCTCCTTTCACTATGCCCGAGGATAACGTATGGAACCTTAGCAGATTTTAACATTGCAGCGGATATTTCGCCGGTGAAAGCGCCGGACTCATGTTCACTGCAATTCTGTGCTCCGACAAAAATTCTCTTACTATCGCCTAAAATATTCCTAACGGGCAGAAGAAACAATGAGGGTGTGCAAAGAACAACGATGGCACCCGACATCAATTCGTCTTCGATCATACCTTTTACTTCTGAGGCTAATATGGAAGCCTCCTCCAGGGTCTTGTTCATCTTCCAATTGCCTGCTACAATTTTTTTTCGCATAGGATATTTTTGTTTTGCCGCAAAGATAAAAGAAGTTTTGAGTTGAGCTTATTCCCTTCGAAGTTGAAAGCCTTTCTTGCAGCAGTGTGAATTCCAGGCGACGTTATCTTGGTTTGTAGTGGCTTTCCTTAAATATTTTTTGAGCGTCTTCGATAGCCATCAGCTCGGGCAGACTTATCGACGGATGACTTTCACTAAATTTATCAACAATCCTCCAGCCCACCCACTGGCCAATACGCCCCGGACATTTTTCACCGACCTGGATTGTTACCGGCCGCTCACCTAAATAATCCTGCTTCACTTTTTTGCTTGTGGAAAACAATACCTGACTTTCAATAAATCGGGCCCATATCAAATCTTCGTTGTTCCGAGAACCATTAATTTCTTCCGGGGTATACCAGATGAATACACTATCGGGCTCGCAAGGCAACATGTGTTTCGCAAAGTAGAAGGCCTTGCCATAAGTGATCATATCGGCGAGAACAGTCTGGTCGCTTTGCTGAATTTTGTTAAACCGACTGCTAATTCCATAGATCAATAAGCAAGATGGCACAATATCATCTGGATCATATTTCCGAAGAAGATATTCATACATCTTTGGCCGATATTTCGCACCTGCCCCTAAAAAATAATCCAGACTGATAATGATGAGGGAGTCGGTAACAAGAAGATCATTATCAATTAATCCTGAGACCACGGTCTGAACTCTTGGCGGGCTAAAATCCGGATAATAGTATTTCAGGTTAGAAAATGCTTCTTCGAACTGGTCCCTTAGATTTGAAGCATCACCAAACACGCGTTTAACTTCCATGTATAAGGTATCGAAGTGGGGATTGGACAGCCGGTCATACAGCTGATTTACAAACACCGAATCATTCGGATAATCGGCCCTTCGAAATATGAAATCCCGCATCGCGGGGTTGCGACTCAACAACTTAACAAGGCTATTTTTGGATGACACGTTCATCAGTGAATCCTGCAACATCTCAAAATCCCATGTTACCGGCGTAACGTCGGGCTGAAAAACGCAACCCTCTTCATGTTCTGACGAACACGCGGCTAAAAAAAAAGTAAGCACGATTGGCAAAAACAAGTACCTGCTCATACGGTTGATAAAAATTGTAGCGAAGATGATACTTTTTTCAGAAATCAAACGACAGCTTGTCTACGGGTTTATCTTTTGTAAGCCTTAAACTGCGAACGGTCTCTCCGACGGTCACATGAACTAAATTGGATTGATCGGCGTATGTTTCCATGATGATATCGTTTTGGATTTGAATCGATTTCCATTTTTTTACATTGGGTGTTTCAATATAAAAGACGAATGCTAGTTCGTCTTGCTCATGGCCTAGATAGTTGGCCTTTTGCGCCTTGCCATCCAATTGAATTTTGAAATGGTCTTTCAAATAGAGTGATATCACCTCGTCGCGTTCCCGACCAGTCATTCCCAAAATATCGAGGTCGGGCTGGCCCAGATTTTGACGTAGAGTAAGTTCGAGGTCGTCTGCAAAAACGCGCATCATGATTTCGAGCCGCTTATCTTTTTCATCCATTTCGATTTCGGTAACCGAAACGTGCAGTGGGTGCATTACTGCTACAGGCCCCAGATATTGAAATAGCAAGAAAACCAACTGCAATGTTAGCATGGAGGAACTAAAATGATATCTGCAAGATAGCTTTTCAAAAATAATACCGAATTAAATTGAATGCTTAATAGGATATAATCTATTATACTTGAGTTTTAAGTAGTGTGTGCATGAGCGAGTTTCAACTGTATTTTGGTCTGGGTAAAGATCATATTCTGGATTATAAAAATGGATATGATCATATCATTTTTGTTGTTGCCCTTTGTGCGCTCTACCTTTCGCGTGAATGGCGGCAAATATTGATTTTAGTAACGGCTTTTACCATTGGTCACTCCGTTACACTTGCGTTATCAACGTTGCGAATGATTTCCGTTAACGTCGAGTTGGTTGAATTTCTCATTCCACTTACGATCTTCGTAACCGCAATCTCAAATCTTTTCAAAAATGAAAATAATCTGTCTAACAGAAAGGTGCATATTAATTACCTCTTTGCAGGCCTTTTTGGATTGATTCATGGGATGGGTTTCTCTTCCTATTTGCGGTCGATCTTAACCAAAGAGGATAACATTACGACTCCGCTTTTGGCATTTAACCTTGGGCTTGAATTCGGCCAACTTATCATAGTCGCTATTTTTATGACCATAGCATTTGTTTTAGTTGACTTATTTGGTTTGAACCGAAGAGATTGGAAAATGGTTATTTCATCTGCGATCGCAGGAATAGCCCTGGTGTTGATGAATGAAAACTGGTATTCTATTGATTGAAAGCTTGACTCATTTTACCTAAACATAATAGTATGAAGTTTTTTTTGATTCCACTCTTGAACTTTTGTACGCTGCTGGCGTTGGCGCAGCAAGTTCCTCAGTGGGAGGGCAAGTTTGAACAGCTTGGCCAAATGTTGCCGACGCCGAACGAATATCGAACTGGCTCAGGTGCGCCTGGGCCAAAGTATTGGCAACAAAAGGCAGACTATAATATAAGTGTGGAATTGCACGAAACAACGAACAGTATTTCGGGCAGCGAAACCATTACTTATACAAATAACTCACCAGATCTGTTGAAATATCTTTGGCTACAGTTGGACCAGAATATTCTTTCAGACGAAAATTCATTGGCAACAACGACAACCGACGTAATAAAAGATTCAGCAGCCGCGAAGACTTTTGCAAAAGAAGTTTCCGATTTTAAAGCTGGATATAACATCAAAAATGTTAAGACCGTTGATGGAAAAGAACTTCGTCATACGATTAACAACACTATGATGAGGATTGATTTGCCCGAGCCTCTTCGTTCAGGAGAGAAATATTCATTTGCGATTGAGTGGTCGTTCAATATTGTCGACAGGAGCATTTTCGGGCAGCGGAGTGGGATGGAATTTTTCCCGGACGACGGCAACTACATCTATACAATCGCCCAGTTCTTCCCTCGTATGTGCGTGTATGACGACTATGAAGGTTGGCAAAACAAACAATATCTGGGAAGGGGAGAGTTTGCGCTTCCTTTTGGAGACTATAAGGTCCGTATTACCACACCGGCTGACCATATCGTGGCGGCTACTGGTGTTCTCCAAAACCCCATCGAAGTTCTTTCGAAAATTGAGCTGGAAAGATTCGAAAAATCAAAAACCAGTTTTGACAAACCGGTAATCATTGTGACCCAAACGGAAGCTGTACAACGGGAAAAAGCCAAATCAACACAGAGAAAAACCTGGGAATTCCATGCTGAGAATGTGAGAGACTTTGCTTTTGCGAGCTCGCGAAAATTTATATGGGATGCGCAGGCCGTTAAACTCGCCACAAAAACCCCTTTGGCTATGTCTTTTTACTCCAAGGAAGGTAATCCTCTTTGGGAAAAGGAATCTACAAAGGCGGTTAAGAATACACTTGAAGTTTATTCCAGGCATACTATTGATTATCCTTATCCGGTTGCAATCTCTGTTCACACGGCCAGTATCGGCATGGAATACCCCATGATCTGTTTCAACTTTGGCCGACCAAATAAGGATGGGAGTTACAGTACGGCCACGCGACAGAAAATGATAGGGGTCATAGTGCATGAAGTGGGGCACAATTTCTTCCCAATGATCATCAACAACGACGAACGTCAAACAACATGGATGGACGAGGGAATTAATAGTTTCGTGCAATTGCTAACGGAACAGGAAAGGTACCCTGACTTAAAATGGACTCGAGGAAAGCCCTCCGAAATGGTACCCTATCTGAAAGGCGACAAAGCTTCTATGCGTCCGTTGATGACAAATGCGGAACAAGTTATAATCCTCGGTGATGAGCAATATGGCAAGGCAGCAACGGGGCTATATATGCTTAGGGAAACGATCATGGGGCCCGAGCTTTTCGATAAAGCTTTTAAAGAATATGCCGATCGTTGGGCGTTCAAGCATCCAAAGCCAGCAGACTTCTTTCGTACGATGGAGGACGCATCAGCTGTAGATCTTGATTGGTTCTGGAAAGGCTGGTTCTATACAACCGATAATTGCGATCAGTCAATCGATCAGGTCAAGTGGTATAAAATGCGAAATGGCGAGCAGGGACTTGAAAAAAGAGATGTAAAAGTAAAGAAGGGCGATCTCGCTGCAAACAGCAACGGAAATAACTTTGAAAACTTTAACAATGGACCCGAGCCGTTCAGCCTTGTACCCACCGATCCTCGTTTGAACGGGGAGTTTGCCAGCGTCGTCGATGACAAGGCGATCATGCAAAAACTGGAGAATAAAAACATTTATGAAGTAACACTTTCCAATCAGGGTGGGCTAGTTATGCCTGTGATCATACAGTGGACATATACCGATGGTACAAAGGAGATAGAAAGAATACCAGCCGAGATTTGGAGGGTTAATGAAAAGAAAATAAATAAAGTTTTCGTCAAGGATAAGGAAGTAGTTAACGTTATGCTTGACCCACATCAGGAGCTAACCGATGTGGATATACAGGACAATGTATTTCCCAAGCCGACAGGAAGTCCTTCGAAATTTGATTCATTTAAGAAGAGTGCAAATTAATGTGCAATGACATCACAATTAATCTGCAGTCATCAAGGTTAACCCGAGCTATGAAATCGCAATATTTAGTTTTCATGATTTTACTGATCACGGGGAATGGCTATTCGCAAAATCAATGGAAGGGGAAATTCGAACAGCTGAGCGAAATACTTCCAACTCCAAATTCCTACCGCACGGCTTCTGGAGCGCCAGGATCTGAATACTGGCAACAACGCGCAGACTATGTGATCGACGTGGAACTCAATGATCAAACGCAGGTAATAACTGGCACAGAAACAATAACATATTATAACAATGCACCTGAGCCTTTGAAATTCTTATGGCTTCAACTCGATCAAAATATCTTTGCTAGTCAGAGTATAACCAATCAAACCAATACCGGTACAATCAAGGATTCAATACCGGCAGCTTTCTTTAGTACCGCCACGGGTGTTACGATTACAGACTACAAGGGGGGGCATACCATTAAATCGGTCAAGGACGCCGCAGGCAAAAACCTGGCTTACATTATCAATCATACGATGATGCGCGTGGACTTACCTAACCCCTTGAAAACCGGAGAGAAATTTTCTTTTTCTATTCAATGGAATTACACAGAATCCAATAGGCAGATTTTCGATGGTCGGGGAGGCTTTGAATTTTTTCCGGAAGACGGAAACTACGTTTACACGTGTGCACAATGGTTCCCGAGAATGTGTGTATTCGATGATTACGAAGGGTGGCAAAACAAACAGTTTCTTGGACGAGGTGAGTTTGCCCTGACCTTTGGTAATTATCGGGTAAGGATCACTGTACCTTCGGATCATATCGTAGGGGCCACAGGAACGATCCAGAATCTTAAGGAGGTGCTATCAAAGGAGCAACAAGAGCGCTATGAAAAAGCGAAGAAGTCTTTTGACGCGCCGGTGTTGCTGGTTACTGAGAATGAAGCTGTGCAGAAGGAAAAGAATAAGTCAACGAAGAAGACGACCTGGGAATTTTATGCGGAGAATGTAAGAGACTTTGCGTTCGCGAGCTCCAGAAAATTCATATGGGACGCGCAGGCAGTGAAGGTTGGGGAATCGACTGTGCTGGCGCAATCACTTTATCCCAAGGAGGCTAATCCACTTTGGGAAAGGGAATCGACAAAAGCAATAAAGAATGCCTTGGAAGTTTATTCTGAACGGACATTTGACTATCCATATCCGGTCGCATACTCCGTTCATACTGCTCATCAAGGCATGGAGTATCCCATGATCTGCTTTAACGGCGAGAGACCCAAAAAGGACGGTTCATATTCGAAGGCAACTTTGACGGGCCTTGTACAGGTGGTTATACACGAAGTCGGCCATAATTTCTTTCCCATGATCGTCAATTCGGATGAACGTCAATGGTCATGGATGGATGAGGGGTTAAACACATTCCTGGAAAAGGAAACCACACGGCTCCGTTACCCGGAGCTATTTGGAACACACGGAACGCCAAAAGGAATAGTACCGTTTATGCGTGGAGATAAAAGTCAGATGCGGCCTATTATGGCTTCATCAGATAACGTCAGGCCTACCGAATTTGGCTCCAATGCTTATACAAAGCCATCCGCCGCGCTTACCATACTTCGTGAAACCGTGATGGGTCCGGAGCTCTTTGACAAGGCTTTTAAGGAGTACGCACAGCGTTGGGCCTTTAAACATCCGGGGCCGGCTGATTTCTTCCGGAGTATGGAGGATGCGTCAGCGGTCGATCTGGATTGGTTTTGGCGTGGATGGTTCTTTACAACGGACAATGTAGACGTGGACTTGGCTGAGGTTAAGTGGTTCAGATTATCTTCTACATCCCAAGAGCCCGAGAAAAAGAATCTGAATGTAAAACGCGGCGACCTCGAATCCGGTTCTGAGCCGGGTGCCGATGGCAACGATTTTAGTAATGGGCCTGATCCGCTCACTTTGACGAATACTCCTGAAATCCTGCAGGGCGAATTCAGGAGTCGTGTGAACGATAATGCCATCCGCGCGAAACTTGAGGGCAAAAATATTTATCAAATCAAGTTTAAGAACATCGGTGGGTTGGTCACACCATTGGTAATTGAGTGGACATACAAAGACGGATCAAAGGAGATTGAGCGAATACCTGCCGAAGTATGGCGGACGAATGAAACAGAAGTCACTAAGGTTTTTATTAAAGAGAAGGAAGCTGTGAACATTTTGCTCGATCCGAATTTCGAATTAGCGGATGTTGAAATGAGAAATAATGTGTTTCCGAAGAAAACAATTCAATCCAGGTTTGATCAGTTTAAGAGAAATAACTGATCAGCTTTGCGAAAATAGCTGACAAGCTCGGTCCAGGTCGATATTCCCTCCTGAAAAAATAATCCCTACGCGCTTTCCAAGAAATTTCTCTCTTGAATTAAATACAACGGCGAGTGGTACCGCGGCTGAAGGCTCAACGATGATCTTTAAGCGCTCCCAGACGAGGCGCATAGCCTCAATGATTTCCTTGTCCGTGGCGGTAATTATTTCCTTCACTTCCTTTCGAATGATGTCAAATGTTTTTTCACCGAGCGAGGTTAGTAATCCGTCGGCAATTGAATTTGGGTCGGTACGTTCTATCTTGCCGCTTTTCATCGAACGAAATGCATCGTCCGCGCCTTGAGGTTCCGCGCCGATCACGTCTAGCCCAGGCGAAAAATATTTGGCGGTCAGAGCCGTACCACTTAGCAAACCGCCACCTCCAACGGGGGCGATGATGACGTCAAGTCCGGACGTATCTTCCAGTAGTTCCTTGGCAACTGTAGCCTGACCAGCGATTACATTATAATTGTTAAAAGGGTGAATTTCAGCAGCACCAGTTCTTTGTATTACATCTTTCAAACTTTGCTCCCTGGCTTCCTGAGTAGGTTGGCAGAGGAAAATTTCGCCGCCGAGCTCCTTCACACCTTTTCTTTTTATCTCCGATGAATTGTTGGGCATAACGATGTAGGCTTTTATTCCGAGGATCTTTGCAGCACGTGCAACGGCCTGCGCATGGTTTCCGGACGAATGCGTAGCAATCCCCTTTGTCTTATCATCAGCTCTTAATAGCAATGCCGCGTTCATCGCGCCGCGTGCCTTGAACGCACCAATTTCCTGGAGGTTTTCGCATTTGAAAATCAACTTACATCCTGCAATGCCGTCAAGAGCGGCTGATCGCAGGATAGGTGTCCTGATAACATAGTTTGCGATGCGCTTGTGGGCGTCTTCAATAGTTTGCTTATTAGGTACCATGGGTGTTCTGAAAACAAGCAATAAAGGTCAAACAAATTAAAACAACTTAGTAGTTCACCCGATTCTGAGGTCATATGAAGTTTATGGAGACCTGAAGTTTGGACCTATTTCGCGGCCATCTTATTATTTCGATAAAGCTCTTTACCCTTCTCGTTCCACTCCGCTTTCACATACGGCATTATTGATTCATCAAATGGTTCTTTGGGATAAGTAATAATCTTTTTTCTCTTTCCATTCGAATAATATTCGGTCCAGTCCCCAACTTTTTCGTCCCACCGATATTCCCCTTGCACGGCTAATTGCCCATTCTCATGAAAGAAATAATAGTACCCCTCCTTTTCGCCGTATTCTATCGGCGTCATTTCTTTCATCCTCTTGCGTTCTTGCGGGTCATAGTAGCTTACTAAAGATTCTTTGGGCCAGCCACGGTAGTAACGGTCTTTATCCACCAATGTACTGTCACGGTTGTACTTCATCCACCGTCCATGACGTGTACCTTTGTAAAAAATTCCTTTCTCGAGTACGACATCACCCTGCCTCTTCTCATATGGTCCGTGAAGCAACACGCCTTTTGCGGGATCGAAAGTTGTTGTTTTTCTTATTTCCCGCCGCGTATAATCATACCAATAAATATCGCGGACGAAAGTCTGAGGTCTCTCCGGTTTTTTCAGAACGTAAAATAGCTCATACGTAATCCTGTCACCCTGACCCTTCCTGGTAAAGCCTTTTTTGGTCTTGATTCCGTAGTAAACTTTCTTCTTAACCTTCTTTTTTTTCTTATCGCTGATCGGATCTTCTTCCTTTTTAAAATCCAGGCTTGCGGGGGTATCTATGGTGAACCGCTGGTCGTCGGAGGCATTTTCCTGGGCTAATACAGCATAGCCCGATCCTAAAAGAAGCAATAACAGATATAGTTTTAAACGCATAAGACCTGATCATCTGAAAAACGAAGTTACCCAAAAAAAATTATTTGCATGGCTTGTAAATCGGATAGCCAACATGCTTTTTCACGCTTTGGCGAAAAAAAAGCGAACCTTAACGGGTTCGCTTCGAACAATCTGAATTGGACTTGTCTACTGACCAGCAAGCGTAACGCTTCGCTTGATGAAGTTTGTAAGGTTCGCTCCAGTCAGCATGTTTTGAGAAAGTAGAGCAAGGTCATACGCCTGTTTAGCCAGTGTAAGTTTTTGATCTTCGCTTTCTGCCTTTAATATTTTCTGCACAATAGCGTGATTTCCATTGACAGCAACGTTATAATTATCAGGCATAGATCCCATGAAACTATATCCTCCGCCACCAAGCTTGGCCATGTCTTTCATCCTCCTCATGAATTCGCTCATGGTGATCACCACAGGAAGCTCCTCTGGAGACATCGATTCTACAGCGATGGTCATGTCCTTGTTGTTTATGGCTTTTTCAAAAAGGCTCTTGATCTGCTCCTGCTCTTCAGTGCTCAATACACTTTCCGATTTTTGATCCTTTTCAATCAGCTTATCTGGAGTATCACTGTCAACCCGTTTGATTTGCGTCTTTTCAAGTTTTTGTTCCAGTGTATTGATGAAGTGACTGTCGAGTACTCCATCAAAATTCAGGACATCGTAGGCCTTGTTCTTGGCCGCTTGTATGAAACTGTCCTGTTTACCGGCATTGGAAGCATATAGATAAACAGTCGTACCATTCTTGTCCGTTTGATTGACCTTGGATTTGTCCCTATATTCGTCCAGTGTATAGTATTGTCCATCGACATTCTTCAAGAGCGTGAACTCCTTTGCTCTTTCGTAGAACTTCTCGTCGCTGATAATGCCATACTTAACAAAAATGTTAATGTCATCCCATTTCTTTTCAAAATCGGCTCTGTCCTTCTTATATAATTCGGCGAGCTTATCAGCTACCTTTTTGGTGATATGTTGACTGATCTTTTTTACGTTTGCATCGCTCTGCAAGTAACTTCTAGAAACATTTAAAGGGATGTCAGGAGAATCCAGCACGCCGTGCAGCATCATTAAAAAATCGGGTACAACATCCTTTACCTCGTCGGTAATGAATACCTGCCGTGAATACAATTGAATTTTATTCTTCTGGATCTCGAAATCATTCTTGACTTTCGGGAAGTATAGTATTCCGGTTAGATTAAATGGATAATCTACATTGAGGTGTATCCAGAAAAGAGGATCCTCTGTAAATGGATATAATTCTTTGTAGAATTTAAGGTAGTCCTCGTCTTTTAATTCCTTTGGCGATCGTGTCCATAGAGGTAAAGGGTTATTGATGATGCGATCTTTAGTGACCGTTTTATATTTTGGTTTGCCATCCTTGTCAACCCCATCTTCGACACTCTCTTCCTTGGTGCCGAACTTTACTTCAACTGGCAAAAATTTACAGTACTTTTCCAAAATGCCCTTGATGCGGAATTCGTCTAAGAATTCCTCCGAATCACTGTTGATGTACAGAGTCACATCAGTTCCCCGTTCATTCTTCTTAGTCTCCGTTAGTTCAAATTCAGTTGAGCCATCACACTCCCAACGCGCTGCATCGTTTTCGTCGACGGCATACGATCGCGATATCAGTTCGACTTTATCGGCTACCATAAATGCAGAGTAGAAGCCTAGTCCAAATCGTCCGATAATATCTTTCGCGTCGCCTTTATCTTTGAACTTCTCAACAAATTCTGTAGCCCCCGAGAATGCAATTTGATTGATATACTTTTTGATTTCCTCAGCCGTCATGCCGATACCCTTGTCGGTAACTGTTATGGTCTTTTTTTTCTTGTCGAACTTGACTTCGATGGTCAGGTCGCCAAGCTCACCCGTAAACTCGCCAATTGATGCAAGTTTCTTGATTTTTTGTGTCGCGTCCACAGCGTTGCTTACCAGCTCGCGAAGGAAGATTTCATGATCCGAATAAAGGAACTTCTTGATGATCGGGAAGATATTCTCGGTGTGAATAGAAATGTTACCTTTCTCTTTTACAGCTGCCATATTGTTTCGTTTTCAGGTTAAAAGTTTAGATTACCAGGGCAAAAATATAAAAAGCCCCGCGAGGGGCAGGGCTTTCAAAAGTTATTCCAAGATGTTTGGTGTGTCAGGTTGGCAGGCCTTGATCAGATTCTGGCGCTTAATATTGTTTTGCCTGGACAGTGGAGCGTTTAAAGACATAACGCGTGATGAAAATGCCATTGCCATCGGTCTGGCCGGAGTCGCTCTCTACGCCACTCGTCACAAAGGCCAATTCCCATCCCTCCTGGGCCATAGTTGAAAGCTTAGAAGATACCACTGCGTCATTTGACGAAATATTCTGAAAGTTAATGCCCGCACCGCTATAGAAGTTCAGGAGTTTGGTCTCTTCAAAATTCTCAATCCTGATATTCTCCCTTTTTACATCCGATTGTTCCGACTTCCTTCCATCAGTTCTCTCTGTGGTGAGGGGTTTATAGTCTTCAGAAGTCTTGTGATCGAGAATCCGGGACCGTCCGATTCCCATGGGAACGATCGATTCGATAGTGGTGATGATCCGGTATTCCTGTGCAATTGAAGTTGATGTTGAGGCTGCAAATAGAAGAATGCCAACCAAATATTTTTTCATGATTTTGAGGTTATAGACACCTTATACTAAAACCGTCAAAAATGGTTGCACAAAAAAATTTGTTGACCGATCAGCGCAACTCGGGGCGTGAATGTACGTAGTACGCGAGAATTATTGCATTACGCCTGTATGTTATCGTAGCCTTTCCGAATCGCGCACCAGCTTCTCATCCTTTCGAATGAAGCGGTTAGCAAGAAGATTGCACAATACAGCCAATCCCGGGAGCCACATTCCTAGCCCATACTGACCTCCTTGGTGCGTCTTTATCAATTGACTTGCGAAATACAACGCACATCCTATCGTCGCCACCAGGAAAAGAGAATTCAGGGCACCCAGCTTCATTTGCAGCATTCGGTTCTTGAATTTTCCGATCTCAATAAACGCAATTGTTACTGAGGCGATGGCAAATACCGCCGTTAAAGAGTAAGGAAAATACGCCGTGGTTTGCTCATCGTTTTCTTTAATGGAATAATGCAGGGCGTATAAGACATGAGTTTGTCCTCCGGCATCTCTGTTTGTCCAAATGGGCATGAATATGGATGTTAATAAAGTTATTATTGCAATGACCAGAAATACAGTTTGGATTCTTTGCCACATAAGCGTGTTGCTTTAACTTGGCGCAAAGTAACTAAAATTAAAGATTACACTTTCGAACTTTTTTGCAAGTCAAATTAGCATGCCCCGCGTTCATGAGATACTTTTTTGAAATCGCATATAACGGTAAGAATTATGCTGGCTGGCAGAGTCAGACTAACGCGTTGGGTGTTCAAGCCGTTATGGAGGAGGTTCTCGAAAAAATGCTTAGAACCGCCGTTTCTGTAGCAGGTAGTAGCCGGACGGATGCAGGCGTACATTGTGAACAACAGTTTTTCCATGTCGATATATCCAAGGATTTTGATCAACGGGATCTTATCCTGCGCTTAAACTCCTTTCTGCCAAAAGACATTTCCATCCAGAGTATTCGAAAAGTGAGGGACGGCGTCAGCGCCCGTCATGATGCCGTCGAGAGGTCTTATCGATATCGAATTACCAGGAAGAAAAACCCTTTTCTGGAGGGACTGGCCTGGCATTATTTTAAAGTTTTGGATGTTAAGCAAATGAATGTGGCTGCCGGGATGTTATCAGGCGAGCATGATTTTCAATGCTTTAGCAAAGTAAAAACGGATGTAAATCATTTTCTTTGTACCGTCAAAAAAGCAGAATGGCGCATAGATGGGGATCTGCTTGAGTTCACGATAACTGCAAATCGGTTTTTGAGAGGAATGGTTAGAGCTGTTGTAGGTACGTTATTAGATGTGGGGACCGGAAAAACCTCTCTGAAAGAATTCCAGGTGATCATACATAGCAAGGACCGGAAAAAGGCAGGTGCCAATGTACCGCCCTATGGACTCTATTTAACAAAAGTGAAATATCCTCCTCAGGTTTTTATCCGCGAGTGAGACGATCAACGTATAATCATGACATCAACAAACTCAGCGTAGAATAGGTGGAGAAGGAAAAAGTCAGCAGTGGTAATATTATCGACTGGTCAGTCCTTTCACGACTGATGAAGTTCGTAATGCCTTACAAGGGCAGATTCATAAGTGTCGTTTTGCTCACGATCATCCTGGGTGTGTTGGCTCCTACCAGGCCAATCCTTATACAGTACACCTTGGACAACGATGTTGCTGCAGGCGACTATAACGGGATGGTCTGGATGATGATCATTCTACTGGCATTGTTGGTGTTCCATTCACTTGCCCAGTACGTCCACACTTACCTGTCAGGGTGGCTTGGGCAACAGGTTATCCGTGACATACGCAACAGGCTCTACCAACATATAGTCAGGCTTAGGTTAAAATTCTTTGATAAGACGCCCATTGGACGCCTTGTGACACGCACCATTTCGGATGTAGAGACTTTGTCAGATGTCTTCAGTGAAGGACTTGCTGCTATGGTGGGCGATTTACTTCAAATTATTTTTATTCTTGGTTTTATGTTTTATCAGGATTGGAGGTTGGCGCTGTTGAGTTTGTCAACGCTACCCTTGCTGTTGATAAGCACCTATATCTTTAAAGAAAAAATAAAAGTCACGTTCAATGACGTGCGCAACGCTGTGGCTAATCTAAACACCTTTGTGCAGGAACACATCACGGGTATGAACATCGTTCAGATATTCGGCAGCGAGAAAAGGGAATTCGAAAAATTCAATGAGATAAACGAGGAACACAAACGAGCCAACCTGAGATCTGTTCTTTATTACTCAATCTATTTCCCTGTAGCCGAAATTATTGCTGCCGCAGGAATTGGATTGTTGGTGTGGTATGGAGCCAAAGGAGTTATAAATTTTGACGAAACCGGAATCACCATTGGAAAGTTGATTGCTTTCATAATGTACATTCAAATGTTCTTTCGGCCAATACGAATGATAGCTGATCGATACAATACGCTGCAGATGGGTATCGTCAGTTCATCGCGGATTTTGAATTTGTTGGACGCAACAGAGGACGTGCAGAAAAACGGGACTTACAAACCTGCTCATGTAAATGGACAAGTCAAATTCACTCATGTCTGGTTTGCCTATAATGATTCGGAATATGTGTTGAAGGATATAAACCTTGACATCAGACCCGGCGAGACCATTGCGCTGGTAGGAGCTACAGGAGCCGGAAAATCATCCATCATAAACTTGCTGAACCGGTTTTACGAGATCAATAGAGGATCGATTCAGGTGGATGGCATCGATATTAACGAATATGAACTTGGGGCACTTAGAAGAAACATTGGTGTCGTTCTACAGGATGTATTTCTCTTCTCGGATACCATTTTTAAAAACATCACGCTCGGCAACCCGGAGGTAACGGAGGAGATGGTCTGGCGTGCTGCCGACTTGGTCAGTGCCCGTAAATTTATCGAGCGATTGCCTGGCAAGTTGCAATACAACGTAATGGAGCGGGGCGCAACGTTATCGGTAGGGCAAAGGCAGCTTATCTCTTTTATTCGCGCAATGGTATACAATCCAAAGATCCTGATATTGGATGAGGCAACTTCATCGGTCGACAGTGAAACGGAGGAAATGATTCAGCAAGCGATCGAAAAGATGATGAGTGGCAGGACGTCCATAGTAATTGCACACCGTCTTTCAACTATTCAAAAAGCCAATAAAATCATTGTCCTGGATCACGGCGAAATTAAGGAAGTCGGCAAGCACGAGGAATTGCTGTTGCAGGAGGGATTTTATTCGCAACTCCATAAAATGCAGTATAAAGAGTTTGTTTAAAGCCAAAATCGCTCAGTGACAGTTGATTTCGAGGTCATCCCCCGCAAATGCTGTATATTTACTGCCAAATGCACTTTTCTAAAAAGGTTGTTTTATTCATTTTTTGCCTGTTCAGTGCTGAGTTCTTAATGGCTCAAAAAGCGCGCATTTATAACGGCGGTAAGAGTATGTATACCCGCGAGCGGCATAATCATTCCGCTGCACGCGTCCGTGGTGCAAAAGCAAAAACCGTTTGTCCGATTTTTGAAAATAGCAAATATCCTTACCATGGCATCGGACTGAAACTTGGTGATCCATTTGCCATTACCTATAAGTATTACGCCAATAAAAAGTTTGCAATCGTGGCGGATATTGGTAAGGTATCGAGTGGTCTGTACAACCGATATTATGCAGAGAAGTTTTATGAGGAACTAGAAATAAAGGAGTTCTTAAACGGAGAAGACTCTATAGAATATTATACGCATAAGGTTAAATCTGACCTGATTGCCGAAGTCAAGCTCTTATATCACGTAAACGTTGAACCTATTTCTCCCGGGTTGCAATTCTACGTAGGTGTCGGGTGGGAATGGAAGAGTACAAAAATTCAGTATGATTATACATACATGGAAAGTATGGGCGATGATAAGAAATTCGGCCGGATAGACAGATCCCGTTTCACGATGGGTCCACAAGCCGTTATGGGCATTGAGTACGCTTACTTCAAGATACCGATTTCTGCTTTCATGGAACTGGAATATTTTACCGACGTCATGGCGGACCCTGGATGGACACGCTTCGAAGGCGGGGTTGGATTACGGTACGTTTTCTGATTCAGATTCTTTAGCTGCAGTATCCAGCTGGCCTTGTTTTTCAAACAGATCTTTGTAAAGCCCTTCTTTCATTAGCAACGATTCGTGCGTACCTTCTTCGGCAATACGGCCATCTATAAGTACAATAATCTTATTTGCTAGTTTCGCGGATGAAACGCGGTGAGAGATAATAATGGTGGTCCTGCCTTCCATGATCCGTTTCATGCTGTTCAGAATGTTGTTCTCTGTTTTTGTATCTACAGCAGATAAGGCGTCATCCAGCATAAGTATTTTCGGTTCGCGAACGATGGCGCGTGCAATAGAGACCCGCTGCTTCTGACCACCAGATAGAGTTATCCCACGCTCCCCTACCCGCGTGTTAAAACCTTGCGGGAAGCGCATAATATTTTCATAGACATCGGCATCTTTTGCCGCCTGAACTATTTTCTGCTCATCCGGGGCTTTGATACCAAAACCTATGTTGTTTAAGATGGTGTCGCTAAAAAGAAAGACGTCCTGAGGCACATAACCTATCTGACTACGCAAGGAATTGAGATTGTAGTGCGAAATAGGAATATCATCAATCATTATTTCTCCATCCCGAACATCATATAGGCGCGAGACTAGATTTGACACGGTGCTTTTGCCGGAACCTGTTGTTCCGATAATGGCCAGCGATTCGCCCGGGTTAATGGTGAATGAAATATCTTGCAAGGCCTTTATACCGGTATCGGGATAAGTGAAACTCACATTCTTGAACTCCACCTTCCCGTTTATTTCGCGAACCAACTCCCTTTCAGAGGTGATGTTTGTTTTGGTCTTTAAGAACTCGTTAATTCTCTTCTGCGAAACTTCCGCGCGTTGAACTAGACTGGTTGTCCATCCCAGGGACGTGACTGGCCAAGTCAGCAAGTTGACGTAAATAATGAATTCTGCAATATTTCCAAAGGTCAGGTCTCCCCGAATCACCTCTGCGCTACCCGCATATACAGTCAGGATGGTACTGAGACCGATCAGTCCCATGATCAATGGGAAAAACAATGATTGCACCTTGGTGAGTCTTAGGGACTGTTTTCGGTAGTGTTCGGTTTCCTCGTTAAACCTTGCGATAGACTCGTGCTCGCGGTTAAACGACTTCAGGACCCGGATCCCGCTAAATGCTTCCTGGACAAAAGTCGACAACTTCGATTGGCTCTGTTGGATTTGTTCAGCTCTTCTTTCCACCTTATTATTGACTAGAAAGATGCTTAGCGACAATAATGGCAATGGGCTGAGGGCATACCAAGTAAGCTCTGGACTTATCCTAAACATGAAAGGGATAAGCATCATAAAGAGCGTCACGAGGGTCAATCCATACATGATCGCTGGACCCAGGTACATGCGGACACGACCAACGTCTTCTGAGATCCTGTTCATCAAATCGCCGGTGTTGTTTCTTCTGTAAAAACTTAGTGGTAGGACCTGATAGTGTTCAAAAATTTCATTTTTCAGATCGAACTCAATCAATCTAGACATTACGATGAGCGTCTGTCGCACGAAGTATAAAAAGATACCGCGAAGGAATGCCATTAACAAAATCAAACTTGCATAAACCAGGATACCGAAAGCGAAGACTTTGAAAAAGTCTGCCTGCAGATCAGTGCCTGCAAAAGATTGATACAATCGGATGTTGTCGACCACCAGGTCGATGGAAAGGCGGACCAGCGGACCTGGAATGATTTGAAATATATTCGAAATGATGACAAAGAGCGTCCCCAAGACCAGGTGCCATTTGTATTTGATCAAATACTTATTGAGATATTTTAACTCCTTCATTCCAATTGGCTAACTGCAGGGTAAACGAATTCTATTTTTAATGGTTCGGTGATTGGCGACCAAGGTATTGATTAGAAATTCGGATAAAAAGAGAACTGTGACATAAAACCACAGGAAAGCAATTTTCAATTCTTAACCAATACTGATAACTTCCGGCATTTTGCATCGGATTACGACTTGACAGCACTTATTGAAGCACATTATTTGCCCTGCATCGCCTACTTTGCCGCCGTCCAATCCGCCGACGACATTTTATTAGAGCGATATGAACATTATGTGAAACAGACGTACAGAAACCGTTGCCGGATCAATACCGCCAATGGTCCCGCGCAATTGGTGATACCGGTCATCACCCACCGTAAAATGGTGATCACGGAAGTTCGTTTAGACTTTACCCAAAAATGGTTAAACAACCACTGGCGTACTGTTCAGTCCGCTTATGGTAAGGCGGCTTTCTTCGACCACTATGCCGATGACTTGCATGATACCCTGTTTCAAAAGATGAGATTTCTTTACGAATTTAATTATCAGTTGCTGTCAATGTGTCTCAAATGGCTGAAATGGGATATGCCAATAAAGGAAACGGAACATTACACCCAAAATGTACCAGGTCAGGTTTTAGACCTCCGATCCGCTATAAACGCTAAGAAATTGGAACAATGTCATCAATTTTATTACCCCGTAATGTATAATCAAGTATTTGGCAATACGTTTGTAGAGAACTTAAGCCTTATCGATTTGGTATTTTGTGAAGGACCGGGAGCTTCAAGTCTTGTACAGGCATCAGCAATTCAGAAAATGAACAAATAGAAAGTGGAGTGTGTTTTTTTATCGATATTTAATCTTCAGGGATAGATAGCATTGAACGCACAAAAAACTTTACATTTACATTAATCATTCATATTGTACTTCTATGGAAGCAAAATTTTCCAATCGGGTCAAAGAGGTAATCTCACTTAGCAGGGAAGAAGCGCTACGCCTCGGCCACGATTATATAGGCACTGAACACCTTGTCTTGGGCATGGTTCGGGAGGGAGAAGGCGTGGCAGTTGGCGTGCTGAAGAAATTGGGTGTGCCGCTGGATGAACTTCGAAATGAAATAGAAAAAATTTCCAAAGGCACCGCCACACATCAGATAAAAAACCTTGCGAATATTCCGTTAACAAAAGCTTCCGAGAAGGTTTTGAAAATAACTTACCTGGAAGCTAAGATATTTAAAGCCCAACTGATCGGGACCGAACATCTCTTGCTGTCGATCCTGCGCGACCAGGATAACTTGGGAACTCAAATTCTCAACAAATTTGACGTGAATTATGAGACAGTCAAGGAGATGCTGGAGTACCAAAATGAAGGTCCGATGGCATCTCAGGATACAGATGACCCGGACGATGACTCATCAAAAATATTTGGAAGCGCCGGCGCTGGAAATCCAGGTAAGGAGAAGAAAGGAGCTGAAAAATCTCGCACACCGGTGTTGGATAACTTTGGCCGGGATTTGACTCGTCTGGCGGAAGACAACAGATTGGATCCTATTGTTGGTCGTGAGAAAGAAATTGAACGCGTGGCCCAGATACTCTCCAGACGAAAGAAAAATAATCCCATCCTCATTGGTGAGCCTGGCGTAGGTAAGACAGCAATTGCCGAAGGCCTTGCCCTTCGAATCATTCAGAAGAAAGTATCACGGGTCTTATTCGGCAAACGCGTTGTGACACTGGATCTTGCGTCTTTAGTAGCGGGCACAAAATACAGAGGTCAGTTCGAGGAAAGAATGAAGGCCGTGATGAACGAGCTTGAAAAATCTCCAGATGTCATCTTGTTTATCGATGAACTTCACACTATCGTAGGTGCTGGGGGCGCTTCCGGATCTTTAGATGCCTCAAACATGTTTAAGCCTGCGCTTGCCCGCGGGGAAATACAATGCATTGGGGCAACGACGCTCGACGAATACCGTCAGTATATAGAAAAAGATGGAGCGCTAGCACGAAGATTCCAAATGGTCTTGGTTGATTCGACAACGCCTGAAGAGACAATTCAGATCCTCGAAAATATTAAGGAGAAATATGAAGATCATCATCACGTGATTTACACGAAGGAAGCGATCGAAGCATGTGTGAAGTTGTCTGACCGTTATATAAGCGACCGGTATCTTCCCGACAAGGCTATTGACGTCTTGGATGAAGCCGGAGCCCGCGTGCACATCAACAACATTCATGTGCCGGAAGATATTGTGAAGTTCGAAGAAGCGATAGAAGAAGTTAAAAAGGAAAAGAATCGCGTCGTGAAGAGCCAGAAATACGAGGAAGCGGCTCAGCTTCGCGACAGGGAAAAGAAACTGATTGAGCAACTTGATATTGCGAAAACTAAGTGGGAAGAGAAGACCCGCACTGAAAAATATACGGTAACAGAAGATAATGTTGCTGATGTGGTGGGTATGATGACAGGTATTCCTACAAACAGAATTGCACAGAAGGAAAGCAACAAGCTTCTGAATATGGCCGAGGAGCTCAACGCAAAGGTTATTGGCCAGGAAGAAGCGATCAAAAAGTTAACAAAAGCAATTCAACGGACTAGAGTTGGATTGAAGGACCCTAAGAAGCCGATTGGCTC
Organism: Chryseolinea sp.; assembly: GCA_025923195.1. GTDB lineage: Bacteria > Bacteroidota > Bacteroidia > Cytophagales > Cyclobacteriaceae > Chryseolinea. The sequence goes on along the minus strand of JAICGJ010000002.1, from coordinate 26,905 downwards.
GTTCATTTTTCTGGGTCCTACTGGTGTTGGAAAAACCGAACTGGCAAAAGTCCTCGCAACATATCTCTTTGACAAGGACGATTCCCTAGTACGCATTGATATGAGCGAATACATGGAGAAATTTTCCGTGTCGCGCCTAGTTGGTGCGCCTCCAGGTTATGTCGGGTACGAAGAAGGTGGGCAACTCACTGAAAAGGTAAGGCGCAAACCTTATTCAGTTGTGCTTCTTGATGAAATTGAAAAAGCTCACCCCGATGTGTTCAATATCCTGTTGCAAGTACTTGACGACGGTATTCTGACTGATGGGCTGGGTCGTCGCGTGGATTTTCGAAACACCATAATCATCATGACTTCAAACATCGGAGTTCGTGATTTGAAGGACTTCGGATCGGGCATTGGATTCGCATCAGCTGCAAAACGGCAGAGTGATGATGAAAACATGAAGAGCACGATCCAAAATGCATTGAAGCGAGCGTTCAGCCCGGAATTCCTAAATCGGCTTGACGATTTGATTGTGTTTAACTCCTTGCAACGGGAGCATATTCACAAGATTATCGATATAACACTTCGCAAGCTTTTTGATCGCATCATTCAATTGGGATACAATGTTGAGTTGAGCGACAAGGCAAAGGATTTCCTGGCTGAAAAAGGATATGATCAGCAATTTGGTGCACGTCCTTTGAACCGGGCCATCCAAAAATATCTGGAGGATCCCGTAGCTGAGGAAATCCTGAAAGGTGAAATAGAAGAAGGCGGTACCATCTACGCTGACTATGACGGAAAAGGCGATATCCTGACTGTCAAAGTCAAGAAAACCAAAGCTTCATCAAAAGAAAAGAAGGAATAAAAAAAGCGGGAATTTATCCCGCTTTTTTTTGACTCAGTTTAACACGAGTTTAATCAATTCTTTCTGCACGTTCCAGTCCCTCGCCAGCTTTAGCATAGCCGTTGCTTCCATTTCTGTTACATAACCTTTCAGGTTATTAGCTTGCCATACCATATTGATTAACTCAATTCTTTTTTCCTTTTGATAATCTCCGATGATATCGTTTAGAAAGAATCGTGCTCTATCGAAAGCAGTTACATAGTCCGTTGCAACAAAATCCATAGCCCAACGGTATTCTTCGTGGGCATTAAGCTCCAAGGCAGTTTTGTCAAGATCTTGTTTTTCCTGTTCATCAAGACCATGATAATGGAAAATCACGGACTTGAGGAGCATGTACACTTTTTTGTCTTCCACCGATAACATTGGTTTTGAACGAAAGTGTAATTTACTAAGATCTTTGAGAGTGTACAACGATCGCTGTCACCGTTTTGACGAATAATCCGTCGCAAACAGATCAGCCGCTATTTTATCGGCCAGTAGCCTTCCAGATTTGGTTAGAATGAGTGACTGGTCCGATACCACTGCCAGATTACTGTCAATTAGTTGCCTAATATAGGGTCCGTGTATCTGCAGCAAATCAAATTGATAATTCTTTAAAAGATCGGCCAGGTTGGTACCCCATGCCGTTCTAAGGCCGGTTAGCAGCCAGTCATTTATTTTGTCCTCTCTCGACAGAATCTCTATTGAAGCGGGTACATGGTCTGATTGAATGGCAGCGAGGTAGAGTCGGTTATTGCTGATATTGGATTGCCTGCTGGTGCCATCGAACGAATGGGCGCTGGGTCCTAGTCCCAGATATTTTTCACCCTTCCAATAGCTGCTGTTGTGTTTCGACATGAAAGACGGCTTGGAAAAATTGGACACTTCGTAGTGTTCAAATCCCGCCTGCTCAAGTTCATCGATTAAAACAATGTGCTCCGCGGCAGAAATGTCGTCGTCTGGCGCTGTGATCTTTTTTTGTGCAGCCCACTTTCCAAAAACGGTCTTGTTTTCGATGGTGAGGGAGTATGATGAAATGTGTTCAGGGTTCAATGATATCGCTTTTTGGATATTTTTTTTCCAAACTTTGTGATCCTGTCCGGGAATGGCGTACATCAAATCAATACTAATATTTTCGAAACTAGCTGCCCGCGCATCTTCGTAACTTTTAGCAGCCATTCCGGCGTTGTGCGCTCGGTTTAGAAACTTTAAGATGTCATCATCAAAGGACTGTATACCGATGCTCAATCTGTTAATACCAATAGATTTCAGGGCAAGTAATTTCGCAAAGACTAAGTCGTCTGGATTCGCTTCCAGGGTAATTTCTGGCGACGGTGCTATTGTAAATGTGCAGTGGATATCGTTCAGAATAACACCTATCTCTTCCGGCGTTAAAAGCGACGGAGTGCCGCCACCGAAATAGATGGTATTAATTTCCTCACCCCTGATGTAGTTCTTCTGGAGTGCTATTTCCTTTCCGATAGCGTCAATTAACTCCGTTCTTCTTGCAGTATTCGTTGAGAAATAGAAATCGCAATAGTGGCACGCCTGCTTGCAAAAGGGGATATGAATATAGATACCTGCCATCCTGCAAAATTAATTGCATTTCGGATATCGCGTGAGAACTGATATTTTTGCCGAAGAAAATTCATGAGGCCATCTGTCAAGTTCATAATACTGTTGTCACTAGTTCTGGTTCCGGCAACTATTCGTGCACAAAATTTTTTAGTTAAGGATCTCCAAGGTGAGTGGCAAATTTATGAGGGAGAGCGCTACATACCGTTTAAAGGGGGCGCAAATGTCTCTACGGTATATTTTTCGATTGAGCCTTCTAAATTCGGCGGACACCTTCTCCGTATAAATAGCAATGAGCCTTATAGTATCTTTATCAATGGGCAACTCATAACGAGCAAAGACACAAAGGCTGATCTCCCGATGGACAGCATACGGCAGTTTTTTCATACGCCGGTGCTGCTGGTTGGCGTGCATCAGAAAAAAATTAGAGAAGGCGGTCTGCAGACTTTGATCGTTTCGAAATCACCTGTCAAACGTTCGAGTGAGGAGATACCCATGCGATTTTCGCAATTTCGCGATTTTGTGATTGTTGGAATGTTGATTTTGGCGAGCGTGTTGATCGTTGTCGTTCAGCTAAACCCGAAATTAGCAGCCGATTATTTTTCTATAATGAAAATGTTCTTCCTGCGCGAGGGAGAGGACAGTCAAATTTACTCGCGAATAACTAGCAGCATTAATTTCTTATTTTATGTCTATTGCAGTCTGATGATCGGATATTATCTGATGATCATTTTTAGATTCATTCCGTCACATTACGTTGTTGCCTTGGCATTCCAATCGGATTCATTTGGAGAAACGATGCTCTTGTGGATTGAGTTGAGTGCCATAGTACTGTTGATTATTTTTTTCAAAGTGCTGCTGGTCTATTGTCTGTCTATCATATTTGGATTGAATGAGATCGCAGGCATTCATATTTTTAATTGGATACGGCTACTTCTGGTCGTTTTTGGAACTCTGACTATGATTTTGTTTTTGTATTTCATTTTGCACGGCCAGAACGAAAATTTCCATATCATACTGCTAAAAATTATTTCCTGGCTACTGGTAGGATGGATGTTTCTCATCATTTTGAAACTGAGTAGGCGTGTAAGTCACTCGATGTTTCATTTATTTTCGTACATTTGTGCCACAGAATTAATACCCTTATTAATTACAATAAAGGTTCTTTACAACTAGCCCGATTCGTTACGCGTAGATATGAGTGAAATTGCAACTGACAGGATGCGCAAAGTAAAGAGTATCCTAGTGACTCAAGAAGCCCCCGCCGATGCTAATTCTCCTTACCTGAAACTGGCCGAGAAATTCAATTTGAAAATTGATTTCAGGCCCTTTATTCAGGTTGAGCCAGTACCGGTAAAAGAGTTTCGTAAACAGAAAATTGATATTCTAAATCATACTGCTATCATCTTTACGAGTAGAAATGCGGTAGATCATTTCTTTCACATTTGCCAGGAATTAAAACTGGAAATGCCGCCTGAGATGAAATACTTTTGTATCTCCGAGCAAACGTCCAACTACCTGCAGAAGTATATCGTTATTCGCAAACGAAAGATTTTCACGGGACTCAAGACTGCCCAAGACTTGTTGGAAATTTTGAAGAAGCACAAAAATGAGAAGTATCTTTTCCCGTGTTCTGATATACGCAAGAATGATATTCCGGATTTTCTGAAGGACGGAGGATATAATTATACAGAGGCAATCATTTATCACACCGTCGCCGCTAATCTCTCTGACTTAAAAGAAGTGTTCTACGACATCCTCGCTTTCTTCAGTCCATCAGGCATCAATTCATTGTTTGTAAACTTTCCGGAATTCAAACAAAACAACACGCGTATTGCAGTCTTCGGACCGACTACTGCAAAGGCTGTTCGTGATGCAGGCTTGATCCTCGATATCGAAGCGCCACTACCTAACGCACCCTCCATGACGGGAGCCCTCGAGCTCTACATAAAGAAGGCAAATGGCATCAAATAACTGCTTCATTTGTTGAATTTTAGAATGTAGCCTATTTTATTACACTTTAATTACATTTGTTGAAAGTGTCGTAAAAAAGCGCTTACTTTATCTTCTACTTTTTAATCTTAGATGCTGAGAAGGACTTTTTATACGTTGGTGCTATGCCTTTTTGGAGCAGGTGTTTTTGCGCAGCAAGATGCCCTCTTTACGCAGTACATGTTTAACAACTTATACATGACCCCCGCATTTGCTGGTGTTGATGGCGTAACAAGATTTTCAGCAATTCATCGCAGCCAGTGGATCGGATATCAATCAAGTTTTGGAGATGGAGGGGCACCCACCACTACGATGGCGAGTTTTAACACACCGATTTACAAATTAAGAAGTGGTGCCGGCGTATATGTTCTGCGTGACCAGCTTGGTCCACAGAATAATCTTGAAGCACAAGTTTCGTACGCCTATCACTTAGGAATAAAAGAAACTAAATTGAGTTTTGGCGTTAAGGTTGGAATTTATTCGCAGACCATTAATGGAAAATATTATCGTTACATACAAGAAGGCGACCCGCTGATCGTTGATGGTAAGGAGTCACAGACCAGACCTGATATCGGTGCTGGAATTTTCTATCGCACAGAGAAGTATTATGCTGGTGTTGGATTTAATCACTTGCTCCGTTCGAAGTTTGATTTCGGAGCGGATAGCGTAAGAGGTGCTCTCGCTAATCACATTAATTTTACTGGAGGTTATTTTTACGAAGTCAGTTTTGATTTAAAAGTGCAATTCAGCACCAATGTTAGAACCGATCTAAATAAGACCCAATTTGATGTTGCAGGAATTGCATACATCAAAGATACGATGTGGGGAGGTTTAGCGTTTAGACAGTCTGAGGCGGCGAGTTTATTACTAGGATACAGCCTGTTAAAGGATAAATCCCTGAAATTTGGCACTGCCGTGGATTTTGTAGTCAAGGACCGTGCCGCAAAGGAAAATTTTTCCCTGGAGGTCATGCTGAGTTATGACTTACCGGTTAATCCGGGCAGCGGTAAAAAAGTCGTTCGAACCCCTCGGTATAGGCACTAAGCGACATTTAATTAAGGATCATAAAGAATTTGTGGAATTTGTAAACAGTTTCTCAAAAAAATAAAGAGAATAAAGTTTTAACTTTCAATACGTAGAAAATTAGCGTAGACAAACTGAGCAAAGTAGTATGAATAAAGCAGTTGTTTCTAAAATACTTTTAATTCTAGCTGGTGCTGGAGTCAGCGCTTGTGGATTATTAGGACTGGGCGGCAATAAGGGCGGCGATCAGGGTGAACTGGTTGGCGTTCCTGGACGCGAGGGTTGGGTCATGACCATTCCCTATGGCATGGTTCCAATTCCGTCAGGTACTTTCCACATGGGTCAGGCGGATGAAGACCCTGCATCTACGCAGATCAACTTCAATAAGCAAGTGACGATTGGCTCGTTCTTTATGGATGATACCGAGATTACAAACAACGAGTATCGTCAGTTCACAAACTTTTTCCTGGTTGATAACGGAAGTATTGAAGGATTCGAAACAGTTGACGCTGAAACCTTCCGTCAGAAGTATTATCCTGATACAGCTGCGTGGGTGAGAGACTTTGCGCACCACATGGGTGATCCAATTCAGGATTATTATTACTGGCATCCTGGGTATGATGACTATCCTGTGGTAGGTGTAAATTGGGACGCTGCAGTCTTCTTCGGACAATGGAGAACTGCTTATCTAAACGATTATAGAAAGAGCGTTGGCGATTTCCCGATGCCTTCCTTCCGACTGCCTTCCGAGGCAGAGTGGGAGTACGCAGCCCGCGGCGGTCGCGACATGGCTAAATATCCCTGGGGTAACCCATATATTCGAAATTCAAAAGGTTGTATGCTGGCTAACTTCAAGCCTGGCCGTGGAAATTTCTACGATGATGGTTTCGCATACTCCTCTCCGGTTCAGGCGTACTTCCCCAATGACTATGGTTTGTACGATATGTCGGGGAATGTCTCTGAATGGTGCCTGGATGACTTCAATCCGGCGTCTGTACCCACCGTGTGGGACTTGAATCCCCAGTATATCGATCCCAGAACTGATCCTGAAAGTCCGAAATATAACCCTCGTGTTCCTCCTAAAAAGGTTGTTCGCGGTGGGTCTTGGAAGGACGTCGCTTATTACCTGGAGACAGGTACAAGAACTTATGAATTTAAAGATTCGACTCGTGCGTATATCGGGTTCCGTTGCGCACTAACTCACTTGGGCCGTTCTTCCGGTCAGGAATTTTAATTTTTTAACTACTATATTTTTTAATTTATCATCAAAAGGCAATTTAAACCATCACTACAATGAGCAAGAAAAAAGGCGGATTTGTTGAACTTCTCTACAAAACCATAATGCCAAAAGTTTATGGTATTGGTGCGGCAGTCGTAATTATTGGTGCGTTATTCAAAATTCTCCACTATGAGGGTGCTGACCAGATGCTGTTTATTGGATTAACCACAGAAGCTATAATATTCTTTCTAAGTGCTTTTGAACCTCCTCATCAGGAGCCAGATTGGTCAAAAGTTTATCCGGAACTTGGAGAAGATTATGAAGCACCTGCAGTACCCACCAGAATCTCCAACAAGCCTGGCGTTTCATTGACCCAGCAGTTAGATGTGTCGTTGGAGAAAGCCAAGATAGGACCCGAACTTCTGGATAGCCTGGGCAAGGGCCTTAATAACCTGGCAGAATCTGCCAAGAAAATGACCAACCTTTCAGATGCTGCTGTAGCTACGAATGACTATGCAGGGAACGTTAAGAAGGCATCGTCACAACTTCTTGAGATGAATAAATCGTACGATGTAGCTATTAAGGCTGTATCGAGTATGTCTGAGGCTTCGAAGGACGCTGGTGAGTATCACTCACAAGTTCAGAAGGTAACTAAGAATCTTGCGGCGTTAAATTCTGTTTATGAAATGGAATTGAAAGACGCTGATAGCCATGTTAAGAACATGAACAAGTTCTATGAGAGCCTGACAGGAGCAATGAACGGACTATCTAAGGTAGGTGATAACACTACAAAGTTCACCACTGAACTCAGCAAGCTGACAGATAATCTGACTTCGTTGAACAAGGTGTATGGCAGCATGCTTACAGCCATGAAAGGTGGCGGACAAAACGCATAATTTTTTAAAGGTTTCTAACGTTTAACTAAAAAGATTACGATGGCAGGCAAAAAAGAAACCCCGCGTCAAAAAATGATAGGCATGATGTACCTCGTGCTTACGGCGTTGCTCGCGCTGCAGGTAAGTAATGCGGTACTCGAAAAATTTGCTATCATCAATGAAACGTTGACAACTCTTATTGAAGACGGCAAGAAAAAGAGCGAGCAGACCATGCAAGCAATCATTGAAGAAGCTGGTAAAAGTCAGGTTCCGAAAGTTGTAGAGGCGAAAGAGAAAGCGCAGAAGGTAAGAGACCTTACGAAAAGCACGATAGAATACATCGATCAGTTGAAATTGAGAATGCTGGCGCAATCTGGAACCAACAAAGTAGATGAGGGGGTCATCAATGACCACAGCTCCAAGGTCGCTACGATGATGATTGATCCAAACTCAAAAGAACAGGAAGGCAAGAAATATGAAGCACTTTTAACTACTTATGTTAAACAACTCAGTGATTTATCAGGTATCAAAGACTTCGATAAGCTTGCCAAACCTCCAAAGGAAATTCCATTGTTCGCGAGTGACGACGACCATGTTCGAAAAGATTACCTGACTTTCACATTTGAGAACACGCCTGTCATTGCAGCGCTGGCGTCTGTTACGCAAACACAGACTGAAATACTGGAGTATGAGGCACGTGCCTTGGACAAACTGCGCGAAGATGCAGGAGCAGATAGGATCAGCTTCGATCAATTCGTTCCAATGGTGAGAGCTAGATCTTCGGTTGTTGCAGCGGGTGCTAAATACGAAGCTGAAATGTTCTTAACTGGTTCTTCAACTGCCATCCTCCCTGAATTTTACAAGGACGGCACTAAACTCAATGTAATTGAAGACAAGACCGGTGTAAAAATGGGTAAGGTGGAATTTGTAGCACAGGGTGGAGGTTATGATTCTCATGGCTTCGCGAAGAGATCATACAAGGCCGAAATCAAGATGAACGACAGAACATTCGTTGAGAATATCGAATATGAAGTTGCTCAGCCAACTATCCGTGTGACTACTGGTAACGCACCAACACTTTACATGAATTGCGGCAATACAGTATTGATCGAAGTGCCTGCACTTGGCACAAGCTACAATCCTTCTTTCTCCGCCGGTGGTGGTGCAGAAATCATCAGAGGTGACAAACCTGGGAGGGTTACTATTATTCCTAAGCAACGGAAAATATCTGTTGCTGTGAGCAACGGAGGAACTTCTATCGGAACGCAAGGTTTCGATGTAAGAAATGTTCCGGATCCTCGTTATGTGGCTTATGTGGGCAACAACCCCGTTGACCTGAGGCAGGGAATCCGTGCAAACCAACTTGGTGCGCTTCGTTTTGTAGCAGAACCGGAGCAGAATTTCAAAGACGAAGTTCCAAAGGATGCTCGTTACAGAATCAGAAGAGCCGAAGTTATTTTAGGTCGTGGAACTGCAGGCGTTCAGAGAATGAATGCTACAAACGAAAATCCGGACCTGCGCGCGTGGACTGGCCAGGCGAGATCTGGTGATAGAATTATTATTGATATTAAAGATGTTTCCCGCAGAACTTTTAAGGATGAAGACGAAAAAGTTGTTCCTAAAGGATCGAGCGGAATCATTCAGATTCCAATTAATTAAAATGATGAAGAAGTCACTTATAATAGTATTACTAGCCTCTGCGTTTAGTGGAGCAGTGGCGCAGGAAGTTCAGGATTTGGAAATCCAGTATAACCCGAATTCCCTTAACCCCATACCTGTCTATGAGCAGCACTACAAAGTTCGTGTGTGGCGAACCATTGACTTAAAGGAAAAACAGAATAAAGGTTTTTTCGCGAGGAATGGTGAGATAAGCAAACTCATAGTAGACGCTGTCAAATCAGGCGAACTTACTGATGTATACCAGAGTGACTCTTTAACCAGAAAACTTTCCAAGGAAGATTTTCTGGAAGGGCTAATTGCTGAACAGGCTCAGACCTATCCGGCCTGGACGCCCACGCAGCCTTACTATACAGACGATATTGTTACTCATAATGGCAGAAATTATAGAGCGGTTCAAGATAGTCAGGGTGTGACGCCTAGTGAGGATGCCGTAGACAACTGGGCCAGTACTACCCAGGGCAGTGGGCTGGAGTATCAGGTAATTGATATGTACACGTTGCGTTTGATGGAAGATATAATTTTTGACAGAAGACGCTCGCGCTTGTATTACGATATCCAGGGAATGGAAATAGTGATTCCTGGAGAAAAAACTAATACTGGTATAGAAAGATCATTGGGCTGGTTTAAGTATAAGGACCTCGAAAAACTTTTTAGAAACAACATACCAAAGGCCGTTTGGTTTAACAGCCAAAATACCGCACAAAACAAGAACTTTGCAGATGCGATATTATTGAGACTGTTTAAAGGCTCCATTTACAAAATACAGAACCCTGATGACGATAGAATTGAAGACATCTATCGCAACAATGGAAGACCGTACCAGGAGAGTGTCTGGGCCCGCGAATGGACCGAGATGATGCTCATGGAAAAAGAACACAACTTGTGGGAATTTTAATATTGACTTTTGAAAAGGAAAGGGAGATCGCAAGACCTCCCTTTTTTATTTCTTGATAATTTCAGCTTTCTTTCTGCCTATTACTATCTCAATTTCTTCAAGCGAAGCCTCTTTGATCTTCTTAACCGACTTAAAGTGCTTGAGTAGTTTCATCGCTGTTTTCTCACCGATTCCTTCTAACCCCTGTATTTCGGTTTTTAATTGCCCTTTGCTTCGTTTTTGACGATGGAAGGTAATAGCGAACCGATGTGCCTCGTCGCGAATTTGCTGCAGTAGCAGCAGGCCTGCCGACTTTTTGTTAATATGCAGCGGGAAGGGGTCCTCAGGATAATAGATTTCTTCAAGCTTCTTGGCAATTCCAATGACAGGAACCTGCCCATAGATGTTTAGCTCTTTTAACGCTTCACAGGCACTGCTTAACTGGCCCTTTCCTCCATCGACCACAATCAGATCAGGTAGCTTTTCATCCTCTTCCAGGATCCTCTTATACCGTCGAAAGACAATTTCTTTCATGGAAGCGAAATCGTCAGGTCCTTCCACAGTTTTGATATTGAAATGCCGATAACTTTTTTTATCCGGTTTGCCATCAGCGAATCGAACCATTGACGCCACCGGCGTTGTTCCCTGGAAATTAGAATTGTCGAAACACTCAATTATCACGGGCGGGTTCTGAAGCTGGAGATCTTTTTGGAGCATTAACAGCACTTCGCGTTGTTTTGACTTTTTTCCTTCCCTTAGAATTTCCTTGTCTTTTTTCATTTCCAGCGCATTCTTCAGAGATAGTGCAATGAGCTTTTTCTTATCGCCAATCTTTGGGACAATATTTTCAATATCTTCTTCAGGTACAACGATAGGGATATTGGTCAGGATCTGGGAATTATCGCTGTTGGCCTGTTCGCGGAGTTCCCACGCCGAAAAACTTAACAATTCCTCGTCTGGCTCGTCCAGCTTTTTCTTCAGTTCTATGGTTTTAGAGAAAATAATGGCACCCTCCTTAATTTGCAGATAGTTGACATAGGCATACTCTTCTGTGCTTGTGATCGTGAATACGTCAATATCCGTGATCTCACGATTGACGACGAGTGATTTGGACTGAAACCTTTCGAGCGTATCCAGCTTTTCCTTGTAACGCTGCGCACGTTCGAACTCCATACTGGCAGACGCAGCCTTCATCTGCTTTATAAAATATTGATAGACAACGTTCATATTTCCTTTCAGAATATTCCGCGCTTGCTCGATTTCCTCGCGGTAGGAAATTTCGTCGTAAAGCCCCTCACAGGGTCCCTTGCAATTTCCAAGGTGGAATTCCAGACAGACCTTGAACTTCCTCTGTTCTATGTTAGATTCACTAAGCAATAAGCTGCAGGTTCGGATCGAATATAGCTTTCTTGTCAACTCCAGAACATTCTTCATCGCTACTACGCTAGAGTACGGCCCAAAATATTCCCCTTGTTCAGGTAGGTATTTCCGCGTGTAAATAATCCGAGGGAAACGTTCTCTGAGAATACAGATATATGGAAATGTTTTATCATCCTTCAGGAGAATGTTATACTTCGGTTGATTCTGCTTTATGAAATTGTTTTCCAGAAGAAGTGCATCAAACTCCGAATTGGCCACCGTATAATCTATGGCGGCAATTTCAGAAACAAGCTTCAGGGTTTTACGGTTTATACCAGAGCTCTTGGAAAAATAACTGCTAACCCGCTTTTTTATACTTTTGGCTTTGCCAATATAGATCAGCGTATTCTCATCGTTGTAAAATTTATAAACTCCAGGGGAATCCGGCAAGCGCTGAACGACTTCTCTTAGCCGATCATCAATATCCGTCGCCATCCGTTACAAATTAGGATCCCATTTCTCTGTATCTTCCGTGGTATCTTGTGGAGTTTCATAAGCACTGCAGTCCATGGTCATGTCTAATCCTGTGGCTGGCCTTCTGAACTGGCCCTTTTTATAGTCCAACGTTGGATCTGCATATACTTTTAGCATATAGTTGGCAAAGATAGGTCTGGCTGTTTTACCGCCCTGTCCTAGCGACCAATCCCGGAAATGAATGCTTCGTTCGTCTCCTCCGACCCATGCACCCGAAACCAGGTCGTGTGTAACGCCCATATACCATCCATCTGACGCGTTGTTGGTCGTACCGGTTTTTCCTCCAATCTCATTGTCTTTTTTCAGATCATATGGAAGCGCTACGGACGTTCCCCCCGCCTCTTCTACTCCACCCATGAGCATGTATAACATCTTAAATGCCGTTTGCTCGCTGATCGCTTGTTGCGTTTTAGGAACGAAATTTTGTATTACGTTCCCGTTTTTGTCCTCGATGCGAGCAATATAAAAAGGCTCGGTATGAATACCCAGGTTTGCGAATGTGCTGTATGCTCCAACAAGTTCAAATAGAGAAACATCACTTACCCCTAAACATAACGATGGCACTGCGTCCAAATGACTTCTAATGCCCGCCCGCTTGGCAAAATCCACCACGCTTTCAGCCCCGACTCGTTGCAGCAGCTGTGCGGTTATTGAATTTTTTGATTGTGCCAGGGCCTGTCGAAGGTTCATCCATTCGCCGGTACCCCTGTCGCCTTCGGCATTCGGCGGAGTCCATGTGCCCCCAGGCACGTTAAACGTTGGGGAAACGTCCTGAAGTTTGAGGCATGGGTTATATCCAAGCTCCATGGCCGACCCATAAACAAAAGGCTTGAATGCAGAACCAGGCTGCCGGGTTCCCTGGCGAACATGGTCGTACTTAAAGTATTTGTGATTGATATCGCCGACCCACGCCTTTATAGCGCCTGTTTGCGAGTCCATAGACATGAAACCGGCACGCAGGAAACGCTTGTAGTAGTTGAGAGAATCTATCGAGCTAAATAAGGTATCGCGCTCCCCTTTCCATGTAAAAACGGTCATGGGCTTTTTAACATTGAGCATGATCTTGATGGAGTCGCTGTCCTTACCATATTTTTTCAAAAGATTTCGGTATGCTTCAGTCTGTTTGATCCTGGAATCAAGAAATCCCTTCAACTCATTTCCCTCGTCGTCGATCCAGGGATTTTTGCCCTTCCAGTGGGCATCAAAAATCTTTTGTTGTGGTCTCATCGATTCAGCAACAGCGTCCTCCGCATAGCGCTGCATCCGGCTGTCGATGGTCGTATAGATTTTTAACCCCGATTCTTCAAGATCATAACCATGTTCCTTACACCACCTCATAAGATCAAATTTGATGACGGTCCTGAAATAGGTCGCTAATCCTTCGTTGTGGTTTTCTACTGAATATTTTAACTCGATCGGTCGCAACTTCAGTTCCTCGTATTCCTGTCTGGTTTTTATATAACCATGTTTTAAAAGCTTGTAGAGCACTTCATTTCGTTTTGACAGGGCATTGTTTGGATTCCGTTTGGGATTATAAAAAGAGGGCGCCTGCAGCATTCCGACTAACACCGCGGATTCTTCAAGATTTAAACTGTCAGGCTGCTTCCCAAAGTATGTTTGGGCGGCAACCTTGATACCATAGGCATTGCTGCTAAAATCACTGGTATTAAGATACATCGCGATTATCTCCTCCTTAGTAAAATTTCGTTCAAGGTGAAGCGCAATCATCCATTCTTTTGTCTTTTGTATAATTCTGCCGGGCAGCTTTCCAAGCCTTGAAAGGCTGCCGTCCAGTTCCGGGTTTTGCGTGTAAAGATTTTTTGCCAATTGCTGCGTAATTGTGCTCCCTCCCCCTTTGGCAGATGAATTAAAAGTGAGAATGCCGTAGAGGACTCGGAGGTAGGCCTGAAAATCTAAACCGGAGTGGCTGTAGAACCGGTGATCCTCCGAATACAACAATGTATTTACCAGGTCTGGTGATAACTGATCGTATGTAACCTGGCTTCTGTTGTAGCGGAAGTACTTGCCGAGTGAAACGCCATCGGCAGATATCAACTCGGAGGACAAGTCGTTCTCAGGATTTTCAATAGCTTTGAGACTGGGCATTCCTCCAAAAAGTCCGAAAAGGTCGAATCGGACGGAGTAAATGTATACGGGTACGCCAATAAGCACGCAAAGAAATAGAATCCAAATTGCTTTAACAGCTTTCTTAAACCAGTCGCTTTTAAGCAATAGAATTTTATTGAATTTCTGCAGGATAGTTCCTTTCGAAGAATTTGAGGTACTCATCAAGGCCTTTTGTTCTGTAAAAGATATCGAAATTGTCTTTTGTAATTACAAAATTATGGAATTTATGGTTTCGGAACTCGGTAAGGGTAGGCAGCTTTTCGTTGAATGTCTTTATGTAATCAAGCGCGGTAGTTATTCCCGGTAAATCTGCCACAAGTGTTAGGGTGTACATATCATTTAGTACCAGGTTGCTTGTTTTGAGCTTTAATTCTTTGAAAATATCAGCGTTGAATCTTGCTAACGCTGAGGATGCAGCCATACTCATGTTTTCTTCGTTTTTGTAAACGACAAGGAAGTAGTGAGGCTCTTCAAGTGATCGTATGTATTGAATCCCGTCTTTTTTCTCTTGATCCTTTTGAAAGCTTTGTGATGCCTCCAGGAGTTTTTTTGCATATGCGCCGACTTCGTGATCACCGTGTGATTTGATAAATTCGGTTAACAAGAATTGGTACTTATTGATGTCATCTGTTTTCCCAGTAATAAGGATCTTCAGCAGCTCGAGCGCTGGGGTAAAATTATTCTCACCGATAGTATAGGCCTCGTCGATAGTCTGGAGACTCAAATCATAATCACCATTTTCATACTGTTCGTAGGCCGTCTTATATAATGCCTTTTGTTTTTCCACGGCCTGGCTGGACTCTTTTAGGTAATCTGGGTTGATAAGAATTTTAGTAAATGTCGAGTTGGGGTGCTCGCTTTTCAGGCGATTTGCATACAGCTCCGATTTTGGATCTTCGCTTTCCTTGTAGAAAAGATAAAGCTTGTAGAGAATTTCGGGTTCGTATTCTGTCTCTGGGAAACGATCAAGCAACTTATTGTAGGTGACGACGGCATTATCTTTTTCCAGCAGCTTGAAATAGTAAATGTCACCCAGGCTGTAATAGGAATCTTCAATTAACTTCAATGCTGCAGTTTTTTGTTCCTCAGTTCTTGGTATTTGATTATTGATACGTTCAAACTCTACCCCTACAGGATCAACCGGAGCGGCCTGATCTGAAACACTTTCCTCGCTTAGCGCCGGACCAGCAGGTTCGATGGCATTCTGGTTAAGTTGCCCTGGGGCAGACGAGCGCAACGATCGCCGCCAGTTGTCTTCAAGCGGAATGTTGCCCCAGATCCTTCTGAACTCCGACTGGCCTAAGCTCATTGCAGAAAGATTGCCGAAATACCAGTCTGTTGTTTGATTAGAATCATCACCAGTATCGAAGACACTATTTGTATTAGAAAGGATTTCTACCCTGTTCGATCGCTTTCTTTTTTTCTTGCTCTGGTTCGCATCCTCAACAGCCTTTCTTGCCTGAAGGGTAGAATCGATCATCATTCTGAGACCGGCTGTATCCAAATTAGCAAGAACGAGCAGGCTGTCCTGCCACTTTATCGTGTTGAGATTTTTTACGAAGTCATCAAGTATTTCCTGTCTTGCCTTAATTTCTTCATAGCGCTCGTAGTCTTTGGGCAGGGAATTTATTGCGCTATCATAGTACGCTTGTGACAACTCGTATTGACGAAGTGTGTCATAATATATTTCACCGAGCCTTAAGTAAGCCTCGCCGTCAATTCGCCTGTTTGTTCCTTCACGAATCGATCTGTTAAAAAGAGCGATTGCCTCATTTAAATTCTTCTGCTTGAATTCAAACACACCCATCTCATAATAGATCTTGTCTTTGAATTCTTTGTTCTTATTGTCTTTCAAAAGTTTTTTGAAAGACTTGCGTGCGGCATTGACACTCTTGCTTCGCGAAATTTCTGTTACCTGCGCCATGTAAAGCCGTGCATAAAAATCGACCTCATATTCAGGATTCGTAGACAGACATTTTTTGTAGTAATTATAGGCTTCTGATTCAAATCCTAATTCTTGGTATACTTGACCGATGATGAAATAGATCCTTCCTGGTTTATCCTTCTTTTTGAGCAATGGGGCAACCTCCGTAAGGTTTCTTACCATTTTATCGTAATCTTCCTGCTCCTGGAAAAAGTATGCTTTTTCGATCAATAGGTTCTTTCTGTTCTCCTTGTTTAACTCCTCCTTCTCGACAAAATCAATGGCAGCCTGTCCGTTATTAAATTCTTGATGTTCTGTGAAGGTCCTGACTAGTTGGATGATTGCTTTGTGTCGCGCGTTGGGATCTTTGCTTTTCGAGTTGACCCACTTAAGAGTTTGAATGGCATTGCCCCAGTCGAAGCTGTACAATCGCGCTTTGGCGACAAGAATATAACAGTCGTCGACCCATTTGCTGTTCGGGTGCCGTTGTATAGCAATCGAAGCCATTTTGATGGCCTCCTGGATTTGTTCATCATAATCGCTGGCAAGTGCAGTATCCAGTTGAGGATGAAGCCTGAGTATTTTGTTATAGTCGTCTATGAGGCTCTCCCACAAGGTTTTTTCTATTTTTTGAATCTCATCTTTTGCATAGTAATAACCGTTGTAGTGGGCCGTTGCATTATGGTAGGCTTTGCTGGTCCAGGTATTTCTTTCTGGTGAGCATGCTGCGGCCGCGAAAAGGTAAAGGAGGATGAATATGTACTTAAAACGTCCTTTCAAAACTCAAATGCATTTGTGATGTGATAAACGCAAAAAACCTACATTCCATACTTTAATACCCTGGAATATCTAATTTTGTGCAAAAAAGCGGAATAATTTGAAACCCAAAAAGACATTATCCAACTGGCTCACCACGCGGTATCAACTTATTATCCGTAACGAAGAGAATTTCGCTGAAAAGACCAGCATGGGCTTTACGTATTCGAAAGTTATCCTTTTTTCCGTTATTCTTTTCACCGGTCTCTTTGTATTGAGTTTGTTCATGTCTAAAACGATACTCGCTAAATGGTTTGACCCCAAGCATGAGCAGATGGTATTAAAGCAACAGCTCTTTGAGCTAGCCTTAAAAATCGACTCCCTTGGTATGGAGGTCGACCGCAAGGATAAGTTTATTGCCAACTTTCAACGCGTTCTTAGCGGAGATACCGTCAAATTCAATGATCCAGCGGCCAGCTTTGAAGGAGAATCACAACCGCTTTCCAAGCCTGCTAATCTCAAAGCGACGCCGGTAGACTCGGCTTTCAGGAAGGATTTCGAAAATTCAGATTTGTCATTGGTCTCCCTAACAAATTCAAAATACAGGGAATTGCAGGAGACTTTTTTCTATTCACCAATCACAGGATTTGTATCTGATCAGTACGACGTAAAGAAGGGCCACATGGGTGTTGATGTTGTAGCGAAAGCCAATGAGCCGATAAAATGCATAGCCAATGGAACCGTAATATTTTCTTCGTGGACTCAGGACTCAGGATATGTGATTGTCATACAGCATCGGGGTAATCTTATATCCTCTTATAAGCACAATGCTCAACTCTTAAAAAAAGTTGGTACTTTTGTTAACGGCGGAGAAATTATCGCCATTGTTGGCAACAGTGGGGAATTAACCAATGGCCCTCACCTACATTTTGAATTGTGGTACAATGGTAACTCGTTGAACCCGGAAGAATTTGTCACTTTTTAAACTTAATACCATGCTAAGCTCCAAAGAACAAAAACGCGCAGCCGACGAAATCAGCACTTCCAGCAACACCATCGGCAAAGGGACCTTCCTCGAAGGCAACATCGAAACTCATGGCAACATCCGCATTGAAGGTAAGATCAATGGAAACATCAAATCTAAATCCAAAGTAGCCCTTGGCAATGGATCTCAGGTGCAGGGTAACATTCTAGCACAAAATGCCGATATTGAGGGTGAGGTGAAGGGCAAAATTGAAATTACAGAACTGCTTGTCCTAAAGGCTACAGCCGTCATCAATGGAGACATTGTAACGGGCAAAATGGTGGTCGAACCAGGTGCCGTCTTCAATGGCACATGTAAGATGGGAGCAGTTATCAAGGATATTAAAATTGGTGATAATGGGCTTAACAGAGCCATCCCACAACAAGAAGTTAAAAACCTATAACAGCTATTTAAAATATAGTAGTTTAGCAATTCAGCTGCTGGCAGCGATCGGGGTGTTCGGATGGCTAGGGTATAAGCTCGATCAGTATCTCAACATCAAGTTCCCCGCTTTTATGCTGCTATTTGGTCTGGCTGCCTTTGGAGGTATGATGTACCAGGTTTACAGATCAATAAACCGCGATAATTCTTGACGCGTTTTTTTGTCACACTGGCTGCTGTATCAATTTTGCTTGTATTAGCATCGTGGGTATTGGTAAGACTGGAATGGATTCAACTCCTTCCCTCATTCTTTTTTCAAACATTGATCCTTTTATTATTTGGGACTGGTGTGATATATTTTTACCTGCATCGTTTCAACAAGGCAGCATTTTTTATACACGTCTATCTGTTATCCATGGCCGTCAAGCTACTTGCTTACGGCGTTTATAATTTTGTCATGATTGCCGAGGACCCATCTGAAGCGGTTTCAAACGTGATCTGGTTTATGGTTTTGTACCTCATTTTCACGGTTCTGGAGATCGGGTTTTTATATCGGAAAGTATCCAAGTAGAAGATACTGTAAGGGGCATTTTTTTTTCAAAACATTTTTTTCTGGTGCTTTAATTAATACCTTTGCGCTCGGATTTAAAAACCTTGAAATTAGCCCTGAATGAGCCGATTTTTGAGCCTGATTAGAAAAAATTTCGTTGCTTTTATTATTTTTTTCCTCTTGGTTCCGACCGCTGGTTTTTCAGTCCAGGGGCCGGCTGAAGGCGAGGAAGCATTTGACGCAAGCCAGTTCATAATCCACCACGTTCTGGACGACCACGTTTGGCATTTATGGGATCACGGTGGAACGATCTATCTGCCGGTTATTGTCTATTCAGCTGAAAAGGGTCTGGATATTTTCTCCTCCCGCAATTTTTATGATGATCATCATAATATCGTAGAGCACAACGGCTACACATTAGAGCATAACCATATCTATCTCAGTGGATCGCATAAGGCAGTTCTGGATTTATCAATTACAAAAAACGTCGCGATGCTCTTCATCAATGCGGCGTTTTTGTTAGTGGTTTTTTTGGCTGTTGCTAAAGGCTACGAGAAAAACAAAGGGAAATCACCTTCAGGTATCCAATCTTTTTTTGAGCCCATAATTCTATTTATTCGGGATGAGATCGTAAAGCCAAACATTGGGCCTCGCTACGAAAAATTTTTGCCCTACATGCTAACGCTTTTCTTCTTTATACTTTTTGGAAATCTGTTGGGATTGCTTCCTGGTGCGGGCAACCTCACAGGAAACATTGCCGTGACGGTCACTCTTGCTGTTCTAACATTCATTATTACCAATTTTAGCGGGAATAAATCATATTGGAGTCATGTATTCTGGACTCCCGGCGTTCCACTTCCTTTGAGGCTGATTATACTTCCTGTGGAAATTGTTGGTCTTTTTACAAAGCCAATTTCTCTTACGATTCGTCTTTTTGTGGCGATAACTGCAGGTCACATTGTGCTGCTAAGCCTCATTTGCCTTGCATTTATCTTCAAGAGTGTCTGGGTAGGCACAGGGTCGACGGTAATGGTATTATTCATAAGTTTGATAGAATTGTTGGTTGCAGGTATACAGGCCTATGTATTTGTATTATTCTCCTCACTCTACATAGGTATGGCCATAACTGAAGATGAACATCATTAAACTACTAAAGATATCCCTCCGCCAGCTGGCGGACGGGGTTTGTTTCACTTAACTAATTTATAATTATGCTTTTTGCTATTTTATTAGACATCAGCTATGCGGTAATGGGTGCAGGCATTGGTGCCGGCCTGGCTGCGATTGGCGCCGGGATTGGTATCGGCCGCATTGGTGGGTCAGCAATGGAGGGAATGGCGCGTCAGCCGGAAGCCTCCGGTAAGATTCAGGGTGCAATGCTTGTCATCGCAGCCCTTATTGAGGTTGCTGCCCTCTTTGCGCTTGTAATTTGCTTGCTGATTTCTCAGCGCACGGTGTAAAAATTTGGAGCTTGCCCATGGTGATGGACCGGGCAAGCTTCTTTATTACATTTAAACTACAACAGATACACCAACGATATGGAGCTACTCACACCTGGAACCGGTCTTATCCTCTGGCAACTTATTGTGTTCCTGCTTTTATTTTTCCTGCTCGCCAAGCTAGCCTGGAAGCCGATCATTACCTCACTGAAAGAAAGAGAAAGATCTATTCAGGATGCGCTTGATACAGCTGAAAGGGCAAGAATTGAAATGTCGAGACTTAAGTCTGACAATGAGAATTTGCTGAAACAGGCGCGGGAAGAACGTGAAAAAATTCTGCGGGATGCAAGGGATGTCTCCGTCCGCATGAAGGAGGAAGCTGAGCAGAATGCAAAGAAATCTGCTGACCGCATTATCGACGACGCGCGTATGGCCATCAATAACGAAAAACAGGCAGCATTGAGGGAAGTAAAAGACGTAGTTGCCAATCTCTCGTTGGATGTCGCCAGCAAAATTCTGCGCAAAAATCTTTCCAATGACCAAGCCCAAAAGGATCTGACCCAGCAATACATTAAAGACATAAAATTGAATTAGGCAATGGCAGACATCAAGGCAGCTTCGCGTTATGTCAAATCACTGCTTAATCTCGCAGTATCAAAAGGGGTGCTTGAGGAAGTACACGCTGATATGCTTGCGTTTACAAAAGTGCTTCATGAAAATCGGATTCTAGTAATTGCTTTGAGGAGTCCCATTATCAAGCATTATAAAAAGAAAAATGTGCTTGAGGCCTTGTTTCGTGGCCGGTTCAATGACCTAACGTTGTCTTTTTTTCGCATTATCACAGAGAAAAATCGTGAAGCGTTATTACCCCTCATAGCTGCTGAATTCCATGAGGCTTACAATGAACATCTGGGGATTGGCAAGGCATCAGTTGTAACAGCCGTACCGTTGGGCAATGAACTCCGAGATGAAATTCTGGCCCTTGCCAGGAAAGTCTTAGGCAGGCCCCGGGTAGAATTAAAAGAAAATGTGGATCCGGAAATCATAGGTGGATTTATCTTGAACGCAGGAAGTCAACAAATCGATTCCTCTATAAAGCACCAGTTGAAAATACTACGATTGAATTTTAGTAATCATACACAACTTACTTAAGAATTAATATTCATAAACATGGCAGAGATAAGACCAGAAGAAGTATCGGCTATTCTAACTGAACAATTAGCAGGCGCAAGAACCCAAGCTGATTTGGAAGAAGTTGGTACCGTTTTAACAGTAGGTGATGGGGTAGCTCGTATTTATGGATTAAATAAAGCGCAAGCAGGCGAATACCTGGAGTTTGAAAATGGTCTAAAGGGAATGGTTCTCAATCTTGAAGAAGATAACGTGGGCGCTGTACTTATGGGCGAATCAAAGGGTATTCATGAGGGTGATACAGTCCGGAGAACAGGCAAGATTGCGTCAATTAAGGTTGGTAACGGCATGATAGGTCGGGTAATCAATACTTTGGGTGACCCGATCGATGGCAAAGGCCCAATTACTGGGGAATTATACGAAATGCCGCTGGAACGTAAGGCACCGGGGGTCATTTTCAGACAACCGGTAAACGAGCCGTTACAAACTGGTATCAAGGCTATAGATGCAATGATACCCATTGGACGCGGCCAGCGTGAGCTGATTATTGGAGACCGCCAGACGGGCAAGACTGCGGTAGCCATTGATACTATTATCAATCAAAGACAATTTTTTGAGCGAGGCCAGCCGGTCTATTGTATATATGTGGCCATAGGACAAAAGGCGTCTACAATCGCCAGCGTCGCGGCGGTGTTGGAAAAAACGGGCGCGATGAAATATACTGTTATAGTCGCGGCTAATGCTTCAGATCCTGCACCGCTTCAATATTTTGCTCCCTTTACAGGTGCAGCTATCGGAGAGTTTGTAAGAGACGGCGGACTGCCAGCGCTTGTTATCTATGACGATCTTTCAAAACAAGCCGTGGCCTACCGTGAAGTATGCTTGCTGTTAAGGCGACCTCCCGGTCGCGAAGCATACCCGGGGGATATATTTTATCTCCATTCACGCCTTCTTGAGCGCGCAGCCAAGATCATCAATGATGATGGGATCGCCCGAAATATGAATGACCTTCCGCCATCTATTAAGCATCTTGTGAAGGGCGGTGGATCGCTTACTGCTCTACCCATTATCGAAACCCAGGCAGGCGACGTGTCAGCCTATATTCCTACGAATGTTATATCGATTACAGACGGGCAGATATTTCTCGAATCAAATCTCTTCAACTCGGGTATAAGACCAGCCATTAATGTGGGTATTTCAGTATCCCGCGTTGGTGGATCAGCGCAGATCAAGTCGATGAAGAAGGTCGCTGGCACGTTAAAACTCGACCAGGCTCAATTTCGTGAGCTTGAGGCCTTCTCCAAGTTTGGTTCTGATCTTGATGCCGCAACTAAATTGACCATTGATCGTGGAAGAAAGAATCAGGAAATCTTGAAACAACCTCAGTTCGCTCCGGTTCCCGTCGAGGAGCAGGTTGCTATTATCCTGGCCTCTACACGGGGATTCCTGGACAAGGTGCCCGTAGAAAAAGTGAAAGAATTTGAACATGATTTTCTATTGGCCCTAAGAGAACAGCATAGGAAAGTGCTGGATAACTTCAGAGCCGGCAAGATGGAAGATCAGGATGTTGAGTTGATAAAAAAGATCGCCGAGGAAATAGCGGGTAATCTGATTTAATCCAATAGAGAGTATGCCTAGCTTAAAAGAGGTTAAAAATAGAATTATTTCCGTTATTTCGACGCAACAGATAACGAAGGCTATGCGCATGGTGGCAGCTTCAAAGCTTCGAAAGTCACAAGAAAAAATGCATCAGATCAGACCGTTTGCGGGAAAACTCAGTACTATCGTTTCGAATCTTACTGCGGCCGTTGGTGCGGACTTGGACAACGATTGGTATACTATTAAGCGCGACGAAAACAAGATCCTGATCGTGGCTATAACCTCTGACCGTGGTTTGTGCGGTGCATTCAACAGCACTGTCATAAAAACCACCGTGCGCCTTATACAGGAAAAATACCCCGAGCAATTCCGGAAAGGCAATGTGACGATTCTGCCCTTGGGGAAAAGGTCGATGGATTACTTCAGCAAACGGAAATATCCGTGCGCAGATTTATATTGGGGCATCTTTGGTCAATTAACCTTTGCCAACGTAGCGCAGGCGGGTAATTATGTGATTGAAACCTTTAAGCGCGGAGGATTCGATAAAGTAGAGATAGTCTATAACGAATTTAAGAATGTTGCTACACAGACGCTTAAGGTCGAACAGTTTTTGCCGCTTACATTCGAAACCCCAGTCACGAGCCATGCGCCAGACTATATCTTAGAACCAAACGCAGTAGAGTTGCTTCCAGAATTAATACCACAGTTGCTGAATGTACAATTATATCGATCAGTCCTTGAATCAAATGCTGCAGAACACGCTGCTCGCATGACGGCCATGGACAAAGCCTCGGAAAATGCAGGAGAGTTGTTAAAGGAACTCAAACTCGCTTATAACCGATCGCGCCAAGCGGCCATCACGAAAGAAATCCTCGAGATCGTTGGTGGTGCCGAAGCGCTTAAGTCTGCCTGATCATCTTACCTAAATCTTAAATTTGAAGTCTTCCATCATTTTTGGAGGACTTTTTTTATGAGCTTTTTACTAAAAAAATACCGGCTTGTGAATATTCTAAGCATTGATATTGTAGCTGGTGCAGTAATTAGTGCGTTGTTCTTCTCTAAACTTTTGCTCGTTCAGGTGAAGATTTACGGCCTTGTTGCGTTAGCACTCACTGTCTGGATAATTTATACCATCGATCATCTGAGAGATGCCAGGAGGATCAGGCATCCGGCGTCGACGTTAAGACACCGGTTCCATCAGGAAAATTATCGAACGCTGCTTTTCGTATTATACGCGGCAATCGTCATTGATGCAGCTACTATACTTTTTATTCGAAGACAAGTTTTTGAGTGGGGCTTGGTACTGTCTGCGATCGTGCTGTTTTATTTGATGATTCACCGGTCGTTACGTTTCCTAAAGGAATTATTTATCGCCTCACTGTATACCGCCGGCATTCTATTGTTATCAATAACGACAACACCAGTCCAAACCGGGATGATGCATTACCTCCTCATACTTCAATTTGGCTCCATTGCCTGGGCTAACCTTGTTTTGTTCTCATGGTTTGACCACGCTTTCGATCAACAGGACGACCAAAATTCATTCGTTACAATTTTAGGAAGGCGCACCACGGAAATCCTTCTAATCGCATTGTTTACGTTAAATTTTATTCTGGCGATTATCCAGCTAAACTTGACAGCACCAATCATGGCTGTGTTTATCTTGATTGCCATGAATAGTGTGCTGCTCAGCATATTCCTGTTCAGGAAGGTTTTGGAGAGCGATGAGCTGTACAGGCCCATTGGTGATGCAATATTTATGCTTCCAGTATTTTTTTTGATCTAAGCGATGAACAATTTTGACCGGATAGCCCCTGTTTACGATTTGTTGGCGGGTATTGTATTCGGCAAAAGTATTCGTCGGGCACAGACTTTATTTTTAAAGGAAATACCTCAGGGCGGGCATGTGTTGGTTCTAGGCGGAGGCACGGGATGGCTACTGGCCGAACTGTTGTCCTTGAATCCAAATTGCAAAGTGGTTTACATTGACGCCTCCTTGAAAATGGTTGAAATGGCAAAGAAAAAAGCGGAGGGATCGAACAATGTTTTCTTTGTTCATGGAACGGAAAATTCCGTTCCCCGAGGTATCGAATTTGACGCGATCATCACGCATTTTTATTTGGATTTATTTGGTCAGGAATCGTGCACCAAAGTCGTAAGCCTCATACGGAGCTCGTGCCACCATCGAACGCTATGGCTTGCCTGTGATTTCATGAACAGAACGTGGTGGCATAGCGCGATGCTTTGCGTTATGTACAGATTTTTTAGAGTTATGACCAGCCTGAACGTGAGGGAATTCCCTGAATGGAAAAAATCAATTAGACAATCCGGATTTGTGGAAATTAGTAGTAAGGATTTTTCAAAAGGATTTATCAGTAGCGCGTTGTTTCAATTAGGTGGGGTATCCGGACAAAATTGAAAGCCCGCGTGGAATATTATTGCAGCATCATGGTATCCTTCCCAAGTTGGTGTACCAACTCCGCCTTTTCTTCCATGAGCTTGATGATTTTCCTGAGGTAATCGATTTCCTTGCGACTGAGCTCAAGCTGTTTCTGATAATCGGACGTTTCAGACTTCAGAAGTTTAATTTTTTCATCAGTAATTTCCGTGGGGTCGGCCACGTAATACTGGAAAAAGTTATGGTTGAGCACCTGTGATATTTTTAGCAATAACCCTGTATCCAGGTGTCGTTTCTTAAAAATGCGGTATACGTTCTGTCTGACAGTTCCAAGTTCATCCGCAAAGTCGGTCAACTTTATTTGACGATTGTCAAAGATTTCTTTAATCTTTTGACCTATTTCTATCGTAGGCATCGTATAAGGATTAACTAGGATGAAGTTAGTTAAAATAAAGTTTACGTTTTGATGATTTTTTAAGCCGTATTGTCACCAATATTTTTACAAATCCTTTATATATGTTAAATTACGTTTCCATGGGAACCCTCAATTCCACTCTTTTTAAAGCCGAAAGCATGGTAAGGCCTTATTACAAGGATGAGTATGCAACCCTGGAGTTAGATGACTCAATTCCTTGTATAAAGCTTACGCTTACTGGAATTCCGCGCTACAGCGAGCATTATCAATTTGTGCAGCAGAAGAGGCTTGAGCTTATCAGGCAAGAAATAAGGAATTACCCGAAATTGCACATGATGACTGATAGCCGAACGGCTGGTCCCGTCCTTGACGAGGACATTCATTATTTCAGAACTCAGGTCATGCCCGAGATGGAGCGCCTTGGAATCCGCTATTTAGCTGTTGTTATGCCCGCCAGCAAATTTACGCGCCTTTCTATCAAGGAAATGGAGGAAGCGGCCGCCTTGATCAAGGCCCGAAATTTTGAGTCTATCAGAGAAGCCAGATCCTGGCTCCGGAAAATGACTAGTTTGTGACCCACGCTTAACCATTTTTCGACGGCTTCAAAACTTTTGAATTACTGGTACACGTTGTCAGGGAATCCTTCCGTCGGGCCACTGAATTGTTGCCTCCCAGCTTAGAATGTTAAAACGCCGGACCGCTTGTTTTCTTCTTTCTATCCAGTATATTTCGAAGTTTACACTCATTCCTGGCCCTGAGTGAGTTTGAGGATAGTCGCTTTCTTCTTCTGACGTATGCAAGATCTTTTAAGGCATTTGCCCGTGGTGCTCTATGAGTATGTCATTTTCCCTGACGGCTCAAGACGCTTCAATTTCGTCAGCGACACTTCAGACCGAATACTCGGACTTCCTGCCAGTACGATTGTGCAGGACGTAGGTGCACTTGATGCGATCATACACAAAGACGATATCCAGAACCTATACGAAACATCTGCTGTCTCCGAAACCTCAGGCAACGAATGGCATTGGCAAGGGAGAATTTGGGTTGGTGGAAGTCTGAAATGGGTGGAGTTCCTGTCAAACCATGAATTAAGGTCTGATGGTACTATTATTCGCAGAGGTGTTATACAAGATATAACGATGCGGAAACAAAGTGCCGACGAAAG
>JAICGJ010000001.1 GCA_025923195.1 Chryseolinea sp. | reverse complement strand
CGAAGTTTGGGGTAAGCGCTAATCTTCGGGACCCATGCACCATTTTGTTTCTCGTATAGTATATCATGAACCATTACATGGTCGGAAAAGTACTCGAGGAAACATGTTAGAATTCTCGTATCGTCGCCCTTTACGAAAATAAATCTTTCCTCATCCTTCAATGCTGCAGTAAAATCGCGAAACGAAAAAATTATTTTCCCGTTGTGATCTAAATGTTTGGATACTTGAGCGACCAGTTCGCGCACCTCTTTAAAGCTCTCCAAGTGCGTTAAAGTATCCCCCATACATACAATGAGTTCCGCTTTTTGGGAGGTCCCCATCAGGAAATGCATAATTTCTTCATGAATACGTTCGATATTCAGACTGCCTTGGTGGATTTGCAACTCATCCAGAAGCTGCTGGTTAAAGTCGATAGCCTTGACATGAAAGCCGATTTCAGCCAACGCTACACTCTGCAGACCGTGCCCTGAACCCAGGTCGAAAGCTAAGCTGCTCGAACAGGGGCTTATTTTCCTCTCGTTAAAATATTTTCTCTGCTCTTGCAGTTTATCCCCAAAGTCCCCAACCATCCAGGAATAAAAATATGCGAGGTGATTATGATAGTGATCTCTTGCTTTCACTTGCATTAACCTTTATTTAAAGATATAAAACGCAGTTCAACTATGAACGCTACATTGTAACTCTTGATTCAGTTGCTGTACACACCCAAGGGAGTTTTCTGGCATCGTTTTTCGTAACTTTAAGAATAAACTTCCTGCTATGAAAAAATTCGGCTTATTGGTCATCATGGTATTTTTGACATTCCTTTCCAACGCTCAAATTACAGGTAAAATGTTTCCAGAAATGGAAGCTGAGACTGTAGAGGATAAGAAAGTCAAGTTACCCCAGGATACGAAAGGTAAATTCACCCTGCTGGGACTGGCATATTCTAAGAAATCAGAAGAGGACTTGAATTCCTGGTTTCAGCCCGTTTTCGAAAAGTACATCCAAAAAACAACCGGTGTGCTGGCCAGTTTCACGTATGATGTTAATGTTTATTTCGTACCTATGTTCACGGGAATTAACGCTGCCGCTACAGGCACGGCAAAGCGGAAAGCCTTGAAAAATATTGACCCACAATTGTTGCCATATGTCTTATTTTACAAAGGCGAGCTGAAACCCTATAAGGAATCGCTGGAATTTGATAAAAAGGACGTGCCTTATTTTTTCGTGCTCGACCCCAACGGGAAAATCGTTCATGCCACCTTGGGTAAATATTCCGATGACAAGATGAGCGAAATTGAAGACGTAATTGAGTAGGTGAGATTTTTTAGGAAGGTGACGATTATGTTTTAAATTGGGACGGTCAATCTTCCGTTCATGAATGCTCTTGCTTTACTTATGTTAGCCCTCGCTCCCGGAGCAGCAATCGCGCTTTTCATTTATTTGAAAGACAAACATGAAAGGGAACCCGTCTGGCTGCTATTGATTAGTTTTTTATATGGGGCCCTCAGCACACTGTTGACAATGTTCATAAGTGTCCCCGTAAATGCATTGATCATGACGAAGGATGACGATGTCGTTCAACAATTTTTCAATGCATTTTTCAAAGTAGCCCTTGTCGAAGAATTTAGTAAATTCTTTTTTGTACGATTCATCCTCTTCTACAACAGAAACTTCAATGAGCCATTTGACGGAATTGTATATGCTGTAATGGTAAGCATGGGTTTTGCTACGCTCGAGAATATTGTGTACGTATACCAGTATGGCGCTGCTACCGGAATAATACGCATGGTTACGGCCGTACCAGCCCATGCGACCTTTGCAATAATTATGGGCTTCTTTATAGGGAAAGCCAAGTTTACACATCGAAAGGTTCTTTACTACAGCGCTATCGCGCTGCTTACAGCGGCCGTATTCCACGGCGCGTACGACTATTTTCTCTTTATCTCCTACATTCCTGGCTTATCCGTCGGTGTGGCGGTGTCGTTGATTACAAGCTTTATACTTTCCAGGAAAGCAATAAGGCTTCATCAACAATCATCTCCTTTCATCAAATGACTGGATAAATACAAGACGAGAATTTTTTGCCAATAAACTTGATCTGCTATCTGCGGATTTGTAGCTTTCTTTAATAACCTACTCTCCAAATGATTCGCGAAGCCCTGGGTAAGCACTACATTGGTATGAACAAGGAGTTCCGCTTTCGTGGTGAAGAAACCGGACGTTTGGAAAATTTAAGTGACGGCGTGTTTGCGCTTGCAATCACCCTGCTTCTTATTTCCACTAGCGCCCCCGTAAATTTTGATCAGATAAAGAAGTTCGTTTGGGAGCTTCTCCCATTTTGCGCGTGTATCGTGCTCATCGTCCTGATATGGCATGAACACTTCGTCTTTTTTTATCGCTATGGCTTTCGGAATCCGGCGATAATTGTTCTGAATACCCTTTTCCTAATCATCGTATTGTTCTACGTCTACCCATTGAAGTTTCTCTGTAAATTTCTTCTGTTCCTGGTGATGGGGCGAATTCTCAATGAGCAATTCCTGTTAATCGAAATTTCGCAAATGCTAAGTGGCGGGGATACTGCAAATCTTATGATTATCTATGGTATGGGGGCCGCCAGTATATTCGTTGTGTTAATGCTCATGTATCGTTACGCGTTGAAGAAGTCCCACCTGTTGCAGCTCAGCAGGATCGAAAGGTTCGATACCCAAACGAGTATGATTTCGAATTTGTTGATGGCCGCCGTGCCAGGCCTGTCCGTAATGCTTACCATTATATTTAGAAGTAGTCCGTGGGTAGGACAGATATCCGGATTCACTTATTTTTTATACACCCCCATCATGCTCATTTTTCACGCTCGAACATCGAAGAAACGTAAAAAGCTTTTAGATGCATATTGATTCAATCTCTCAATTTTTTAATGGTTACCGTTTTCCTAAAATAGCCTTTCTTTATTAGAGACAGAAGTTCCCTCGGAGTTGGATCGATCTGATACAACACTTTACCATCGACTTCACTGGAATCAATTTTGATCTCCCTGTTTAATTCAACAAGAAAATCATTAAAGGATTGTTCACCGCGATCCATGTGCATGTACGACAAGTCGCCGTTTCGCTCTTTTTTGATAATCCTCAGGAGCCACTCAGGGTTTTCGTTATCACTAAAAAAATAATAACCCTTGTATTTTTTCAGCACAAGGCTATCTCCTAGAACGCCGCTGGTAGAGTCGCTGCTAATAAAGTATCCGTTGCGGGCTATTATAAGTGTATCCGTATCAGTCTCATTTTCTCCTACAAGCAAATATTTTCCCCTCAGTTCCCGGGGAATTTCCCGGAGTGCTGGTTTCCCTTTCGGCTGGGGTCCTTTGTACGAAACTTCCTTGCAGCTTGTAGTTGTGACGAATAGAATAGCGATAATTATCCTGAACATGTACCGATTGTACAGCTAAGATAAGAAACTGCGATAAAATGTTATTGAAGGCGAAGAGCCTCCTCAACATCCTGAAGGAAACTTTCGTGCAGCCGCGCTTCCTGAATGTCTGGTGAAATTTGCATGCGCAATGCCTTTAACCCGTTTGCCCCTGGAAGTTCTTCAAGTTCAAGAACCTCCAGTTTGCCATTCACCATTTTTTTACTTACAAGATATTTGAAATATCTTTTATACTCCTCCTCAACTTTGGTTTGGTTATAAACAACAGCAATTTTCCCAGGTTGCGTCAACCGTTCGCCTGTATTTTTAATATACGCCTTGTCTATTCTCTTTTTCACTATTTCGTAACGAATATCATAGGCACCATCCACATCAAACTGTTTCTCATCAGGACGGAAGCGTATCGAGATTGGCTGGTCATGCACCAAAATAAGTTGTGTAATATCTAGTTCATTTTCCAAGGTGGGCTTTATAGCGGCAATCTTTTGATGTATACCAATCATGGTTAGCAGTTGCCAAAGATGGAAATTTCTTAAATGGAAAGTGTCGAAGGACTGATCTTTTACCAACGAACTGCCTACATACAAAGTAAATTCAACTCCATCCGTTTTGTATTTTTCGAAATAATGAGGAAACATGGTCTGAGCTTCCTCCTCCGCCTCATCAAGATGCAGGGCAATGGCCTGATTAATTACGGACAAGCTCTTCTCAAATGATTTTCGTCGTCTGTAAACGACACCAAATTGAGGATCCAGGCGACTGCGATAATTTGCAATGAATTCTTTTAGTGATTCGTGCAATTCAAAATGTTCCAGAAGCGGGTTAATCTCTGTTTTTAAAAATTCCAGCACATTGCTCTCATCTCCTGACGCAAGACCACGAGATATTTTCTTCAACTGTTCTTCCGCTTTGTAAATTACTTCTTCAACCAAAGGGAATCTCTTGTCTGCATAGATCTTCTTCAACAGCTCCTTTGCCAATTCCAGATTTTCCTGCAGATCCTTTTGAATCGCCAGATTTCTCTCAATTGAAGAATTGCGAACATCAGCCAACCCATACAAAGGGTAAACATCTTTAAACACAATTTCCTCCAGAGAGGCTTTCGCGTCGATCTTTCGTCTCTTTAAGAGGTTCGTTCCTGCTTCGAAAAAGCGCCACTGCACACTGGGATGTATGGCCGTGCATTCCTCCTGAATGATGGCACGAACCTCCGTGGCCATCTCCTCCTTTACTCTTTTTACGGCGGCAGTGAACATCGGCATTATATTTTCCACTTTGTGAGCGCTGATGGCGTTTAGCTTACCTGGACTTGGAGTCGCGAGTTCTACCATACCGATGGTTTCCTCACCATCGACCAGCGGCGCCAACAAAAGATTCTTAATTCCACGCTCCAGCAATGTTTCTTCTACCTTCGAGCGATAAGGATATTCACTCAAGTTCTCGACAGTAATGTATCGTTTTTCGGTCCAGCTTCTTTCATATACGGACCCTCTGTAATCGGTGCAAGGCACGCTGCTTAGCGATTGATCGATAAGGCTTCTCCATCCCTCAGAAGCAGCGTTGGTAAGTATTAGATTGTTATCAGAATCGCAATATGCAAGACCTAACCTGATCTCATTGATGCCAAATAGAGACCTGAGTTTGTGTTGAATGGTGGCAAAACTCTCTTGATCTTCGACTGCATTTTTTTTCAGTAAATCGTACTTGATTGAAGAAAGCATCTCCTGTTCTGTGACATCGACCAAACGCATCACCATGAACCCTTGAAATTCAAAATCGTCGGGCCGGATGTATTGCATCCAAAGATCAACATCATACATTTTTTCGGTTAAGAATTTCAGAACATGTTTTTCTATCGGTTTTATTTTCCCTTTTGAGATTATCTCACAAAACTGATGATTGATCTCTACACGATATACCTTGTCAAGGCCAGTTACCGCATTTCGAACGGTAAAGTGTATCGGCTTTTCCAACCCGATTTTTACATCGTAAAACTTTTCAAGGATCATTAAACATGCCTTCACAGTCTTGCCCAGAACCATCTGATTATTAGGCAAATTCGTGGTCACACAATTACTAAGTTCATTCAGATTAAGAGCTCTTTCGAAAGCAGGGGTGCTGTAGAGCGCCTTAAAATCAAATGGAAAAATGGCAGCGGAAATATCTGTGTCCTGATTGGCCGGAGGAATCACGGCGGTTATCAAGAAATTTATCAACGTCCGATGTTTCTCGATGATCGAAGAGTGATAGATTGGCTCCCTTAGTTCAGGTGCCGCTTTGATGGATCTCAAGAGATTCTCACCAAATCCTGGCACCACTCCGCTTTGAATGCTTCGCTCCCAATATTCAATCAACAACCGGAGATTGAGTACCGATGAAAAGGGAAAAACGTTATCTGTAGAATAGTTCATGTAGAAATAGGGTTTTTCAAAAGAACGAAAGATTTCAAAAGAGGTTCCACCAGGAGTAGACGAAACCGCTTAGATTGTAGTCTATCTATCGACACTGTATTCCGTTGACCAAAGAAAAATTTTTCCAGCACACCACCCACAAACGATTTCTTTAGTGAAATAGGCGAATTCTGTTGGGTCTGCAGAAGGTTGTACAAACATTCTTTGCCTTGGTGGGTTTCTTAGAGTTATAAATAAGGTTGGCCGGGTCTTTCAGGGCGTAATTGGGCCAAGAACAACATGGATGGAATTCGCATGCATGAACTGATAAGTGATCTCTTTCCCATATGCAGGAGCATTACCGGGGATGGTGTCCGGGAGAGCCTTGCCATAATAGGAAGTGAGATCCCATTGAAAATCACTGAGATCCCATCAGGCACCAATGTGCTGGATTGGGAGGTGCCCGATGAGTGGAATATCTCCGAGGCCTACATCAAGGACAGCAATGGAAGAAAAATCATAGATTTTCAAGATTGCAACCTGCATGTCGTGAATTACAGTGTTCCGGTGAGGGCAAAAATGCCATTATCACAGTTAAAGAAACACATATTTACACTACCGGACCAGCCCGACGTCATACCATACCGAACGACCTACTACGACCGGACTTGGGGATTTTGTATGAGGCATGCCGATCTATTGAATATGAACGACGATGAATATGAAGTCGTCATCGAATCGTCGCTGGAAAATGGTTCCATGACCATCGCGGAGTGCATCAAGATAGGTACAACCGATAAAGAGATCGTTATTTCCTCGCATATCTGTCATCCATCCATGGCCAACGACAATTTATCAGGAATAGCAGTAGCGGTGGAACTTGCAAAGGCAGTTTTGAAGCGCAAAACGAACTATACTTACCGATTTCTATTTATGCCTGGCACAATTGGATCAATCGCCTGGCTTTCGTTAAATGAAAAGAAGACGGAAAAAATTAAGGGAGGATTTATTCTTAGCGGTGTTGGTGATGGCGGAAACGTGCATTACAAAAAGAGTCGAAAAGGTGACAGCCTCATTGACAACGCATTCTTACAGGTTTTGTCAAAAAAGGAAAACGCTCGCATTTTGGACTTTTCTCCTTATGGCTACGATGAAAGACAGTTTTGCTCTCCGGGATTTAATTTGCCGGTGGGATGTTTCACTCGGTCGGTTTTCAGCACATATCCAGAATATCACACTTCCGCAGACAATACTAGCTTTGTTACGCCTGACAGCCTCGAAGATTCGTTTAAGATCTGTCTTGCCGTCATCGACCATTTAGAAAAAGCCCCAACCTACATAAATCTTAATCCGAAAGGTGAACCCCAACTCGGAAAGCGCGGATTGTACAAAGCAATGAATGATCAATCATTGGACAATAAGCAGATGCAGCTTGCGCTTCTTTGGATACTTAATTTATCGGATGGCAATAATTCATTATTCACCATCTCTGAAAAGTCAAAACTGGAATATAGACTGCTGGTAAAGGCAGCTGATTTACTTGAACAGCATAATCTGTTAAAACTGGCCTAAATGAATAAACTTGACGGAAAAACGATCTTAGTGACAGGCGCCAGCGGTTTTATTGGGTCACACCTAATCAGGCGTCTGAAAACCATGGGCTGCGTAATCTATGCGTTGTCCCGACACGAGACCGGCTCAGAACGAGACGGCATTCATTGGACCAAGGCCGACGTTTCGGACATGGAGCGTCTCAGAAATGTTTTTACTCACGTGAGGCCCGATATTGTGTTCCATTTGGCCAGCCTGGTCACTGGAAACAGGGCCATGAATCAGGTCGAACCCACACTCAGAAGTAATCTAATGAGCACGGTAAACCTCCTGACCTTAGTCACCGAGTATAAGTGTGACCGCCTGGTGACAGTAGGATCTATGGAGGAACCCGATATTAACAGCAATGATTTTCCTAGCTCTCCGTACTCAGCGGCAAAATGGGCGGCTACCGGATATAGTCGAATGTTCTTCAATCTTTATAACACGCCAGTCGTAACGGCAACCCTATACATGGTCTATGGCCCCGATCAAAAAGATACGACTAAGTTGATACCGTATGTTACAAACGCTCTCCTTCAAAACACTGCACCAAAATTGTCGAGTGGCAAAAGAGACATCGATTGGATTTATGTAAACGATGTTGTTGAGGGACTGGTCCAAATCGCTGTCGCACCAGGAATCGAGGGGGAAATAATTGATTTTGGTTCAGGCCAGACTTACACCATTCGCGACGTCGTCGAAAGAATTGTGGACCTGACCAAGCCGGATGTCATGCCGCAATTCAATGCCGTTGCAGATCGCCCTCTCGAGAAGACCAGGATAGCAAATATCAGATTAGCCGACAGTCTGATGAAATGGAAGCCGACGGTAAGTCTGCATGAGGGCCTCGC
The DNA here is from genome assembly GCA_025923195.1 of Chryseolinea sp. GTDB lineage: Bacteria > Bacteroidota > Bacteroidia > Cytophagales > Cyclobacteriaceae > Chryseolinea. The sequence continues at coordinate 119,833 of JAICGJ010000001.1, read as the reverse complement.
AAGAACAGTTGCATGGTACCGCGAGAATATGAACAACACAAAAAGTCAAACGATGTAGTGAAAGGGTTGACAAAAAATAGCCAGGCTCCAACTATTACTGAGCCCTTTGTGTCTAACCGTTTGAAAATTGTTATTGATCATGTGTTGCAGGAATATCTCTTCCTTCTTGCTTATCGTTCTTTCAAGTTGCTCTTTTTCAGACGACAATCCCTCCATTTCTGTTTTTACAGCCTCATTTGATTTTAGCAAATCACAGGACGGTTGGGAAGGCGATTTCGCCGACCTTCCGGCAAACCATGAAGATTCAGCCTTCTATGAACTTAAGTTTGCTTACACTGACCTCCCTTCGAACCTGGGAGCGAAGAAATCCATCATGATGTCAGGGAACAATCACAGCGACGATCTTTTCATGTTTATAAAAAGGAAGATTGCCGGCCTCATTCCAAACACTAATTATACTTTGGTTTTCGAAATCGAACTTGCTTCTGATGCTCCAGGAGGATCGGTCGGAGTGGGCGGCTCGCCGGGTGATAGCGTCTATCTAAAAGCCGGTGCTAGTTCGGTTGAGCCTGCCAAAGTCGTCCAAAGTAATCAGTATGTATTGAACCTTGATAAGGGCAATCAAAGCACGCCTGGATCAAATGTCATAGTTCTGGGTGATATTGCAACTCCATCTGGAGGTCATGGATTTAAGCTTATCTCCAGAACGAACGCCTCATATTCAGCACAACCGTTTATTGCACAAACCAATAGCGCGGGAGAGATCTGGCTGCTGGTCGGTACCGATTCCGCATTCGAAGGCACAACAACAGTTTACTATACGAAGATGAATATCGTCTTCAGTACAGCATATTGATTTATTGGGCCTCTTGATTCAGAGATTGAGGAATCGACTCGAAAGGACGAAAGCAATTTTCGTTTTGTAAAGCTCTGTGACTGACGCCGCCAGGTCTAAAAGAGCTTCAATTGTTGACCTTTCCTACGCTGAGGTTGTGCCTTCCCAAGAACGGTCATCCCACCATACTTGTAAGACTCTTCGCGTTCCTTCGCGACCATCTCCTCAAAAAAAGGACGAGGCACAAACGAGTCCTCAACTTTTTTTGCCATGATCGAAAGTTGTTGTATGGCCTTTTGTTTTTCGGTAAACCCGATCTTGGCTTTTTCAACCGAATTTTTTAGAACAGCGATCGTCTCATCATATACTTTGAGCGGAACTGGAAACGGATGTCCGTCCTTACCTCCATGGGCGAAAGAATAACGGGCTGGATCGGCAAACCGTGAAGGGGTTCCGTAAATGATTTCGCTTACCAAAGTAAGGGATTGGATAGTACGCGGACCGGAGCCTTCAAGTAAGAGCAAAGACTCGAAATCCTTAGGTTGTGTCTCATGCGCAATTGTCAAAACCGCGCCAAGTCTCTTTAAATTGACATCCGTACTCTTGACTTCGTGATGACGGGGCATGACCATCTTGCGAATTTCTCCCAACATTCTATCCGGGTTTTCCAAAGTCATCTGCATGATACTGTCACGTGTAGCCGATGCGTTGTTATCGGTCAGGTTAAGTATTTGACCTTGATTTTCGCCGCATACACCGGCATGAGGTTCGACAATAAAGCGAGTGAGTTTGATTGAGTGCCAATGGTAACGCCTTGCGGTTGCCGAAATATCATTTAACCCTTGTTGAACAACCGCCCATTCGCCCGAGTTAGTAAGAATAAAATTGTGAAGGTACAATTGAAACCCATCCTGAACGGCGGTGTTATCTATTTTTGCTGTGAGCTTACTTGCCCGTACAAGTGCATCGCCATCCAACCCGGTCAGATTTGCAATTTTCAAGAGTTCATTTGGCGTTTCACGTGAATATTTTCCCCTCCCACCGCAGACATAGATACCGAGCTCCTTGGAAATCGGATTAATAGCACGCTTCAATGCGCCCATCACAGAGGTTGTAATACCCGAAGAGTGCCAATCCATTCCTAGTACGCATCCAAATGCCTGAAACCACAATGGATCGCTAAGTCGCTTCAGAACTTCCGGTCGCCCATACTCCAACACCAAAGCCTCGACGATCGACCCGCCCAATTTGGTCATACGTTCAGCAAGCCAAATCGGAACGCGGCCGTAGTGAAGTGGAAGATCTGCGTAACCTGAACGCGGCATAATATACTGGCAAGATTAGTGTGTAAAACAAAATCAAATTACAAAGAATTCGCATGCTCCTAATTCTGTTCCGTTAGCCAGAATCCTGAGGTAGTGCCTTCCTTTGTAATGCTTCCGAGTGTTATAGTCCTTAAAGGACTTCTGCCGGTCGAAATGAACTTCATCCTCAGGCTTGAAATAATTTTCAGTAAGTTTAAAAATTTTGCGGGAAATATTTCCCTGACGCGTCAAGTACTCAATTACATAGTCGATTCGGAACTTTGCTGACGCTTTCTCTTTGTTAATAAATGTGAACCGAAAGCTGAGGCTTTGTCCTATTCGCACTTTATTCAATACATATAAATTTTTTATTTGCGCCTTCGCCCTGGCCTTAAATCCATGCAAACCCAATACCTGAGCATGACCTTGTTTCAGCAGTGTGCGACATCCGTGCTTGATGACCCAATCTGTTTCCGGGCAAGCACCACGCCATTTCTGGGCAAGGTCGAGAACGATTTCAGGATGATCTTTTGCTATATCATGAAGGTTATTAGCGACACTACGTCTTACAAAGTCAGAAGGATCTGTCTTCAGATTTTCAAGAATTGGTAAAATCGCTGAAGGGTCTTTTTTAAACTGCTGCAAAGCCTTAGCCCAGGGCAACCGTGGTCGGCATCCCTCCGAAGACAATCTCCTTACGGCTGCGTCAGCATGATTAGACCAATTGAGCATGTGTTTCATCGTCTCTCGAGGGTATCGTTCTATGAAAGGGCGAACGGCAAACTCGGCGCTGACCAACTTGGTTGTCTCTTCGATAGCCCGCATGGATGAAGTAAAATATTCAATTCCATATAACTCTATGTAGTCAGGCAAAAAAATCAGCGGGTAGATTTGGAGCCCCGGCAATTTTTGCCGGACGAGGCGACAAATCGAAATTACTATTTCTATGGCTTGAGTGTAATCTGCCGGTAAGCACTCGTTCAGTGCTTTTGTTACCTGCCTGGTGCGTTGCTTCAGCTCGAGATCCGGCCAGTTTGTATCAAACACGCGATAGACGAACCTCCTTTCTTCAAAGCCCGGAATTACCTCCATAAGGAGGGGACAGAGTTGCTCAAAAAATTGTACATCGTACATGTATTTTAATGGCTGGCTCATGATAAATTGATCTATCGAGGAGGAGATATTTGTTAATTGCGAATTAACAAGTTGAGAATGACAAGCCTATGTCAGGAGAAAAAACAAGAATAATCGGGTTGGAATATTTTCTGTAAGATTCTAAAGTACGGATCAGCGCTAATTTATCCTCAATTCATTTTTCATTCCTCTGATGTGATTGAGCAATGCCTGCTGCCAGGTGGTGTCTGCATCCCACTTTGTTCCCAGGAACACATTTCCAGAATCAATGTGCTTGAAATAGAATTTAAAGATCGTTGTATTAGAAGGAAGATTCTTTAGCTGCTGCTGACCCTCAGGGTAGGTTACAGATAGCAATGCGCTTTCCGACTTGCTCATATCGTAACCCAGTAACTCTTTGGCTACTGATCCCCTGGTATAAATAAATCCCATAACGTATAGTTGACCCTGCCGCCTCAATTCCTTTTCCGGAACGCCGGGTTCAGTCATCTTAAACTTTAAGGGGTAGTTATTCTTAAATATTTCCTCCAGCTCTTTGTCGATAGCCTCGTCGCCGGTTTTGGGAACAGCCAGCGGATCGACAGTAAGATCCGTTGCATAGAATTCATTCCGCTTTCCTACAATAGGATCAATTGTGGCATCCGTTTCTGGCATATCATTAATCAGAAGGTTTTGCTTTTTCTGACTGTTAGCTGCGGCCCTGTTAAGTGTCTTCAGCGCTTCTGTCAGAAGCCGGTTCGAGGTCGACCACGCTGGTTGCCTGGGGCTCAAAATGTTTTCTTGAGCGGAAAAGGTTGTTATTGTTATCCGGTAATCCTCATCACTCTTCTCGATAAACACCAAATTGGAAATCTCTCGCTTTGCCAGGTAATCGATAAAGGCTTTCGTAACATCCTTGCTTGCAAAAAGCTTGTCCAGTTCAAAGTGGATGATAGCGTCTATTCCCGTTCTCTGAAAAGTCAACTGAACCTCCTGCAATTCTTTTGGAGTTAGGGTGTAGTGGTAAAAGCAAGCCGTACGAGTCCTGAGGAGTTTTTCAGGTAAAGGGCCTTCAAGGTTTAATTCCTCAATCCTTTCTTCATCTGTGGTGATGCGCTGCCCAATTAACGGACCGGAATAAAATATCAGTAAAAAGTATATTAAGCTCAGATTTGGCATTCGCAGATCAAGGTGTGTTACCAGCCGTAAAAAAACGAAAATTTGATCTAATCATTTTAAGAGCCAATAAAAAATCCATTTCACGGGTTTAAACGGGATAAATTGCCAATTACGCATGTGCAAACCTTGTTACTGGCTTATTGTAAGAAATTCTGCTGTTTTCCCTCCAGCCCGCAAGTGTAATGATAAAGGAATTTAGGATGACTATCTTTTCATATAGCCTCTTTGCTCGCCGCCATTTTACTCGCGCGGACTTCCTAAATTTTATTTTTCGCCATTCTACAGTTTTAGTTTTGGTGCACCCACCTAAATATCTACCTTGTTTTTGAACACTAATAGAAGTACGACATGAAGAACTATTTTTGGACCATAGTATCCCTTTTCATTGTGGTTAGCGCGCATTCACAAATGAGTTCCAAGTTGCAGGCAAAAATTGATCAGCAGGCGAAAGAGATGGAACCCAAGTTGGTAGAATGGCGCAGGCATTTCCATCAATTTCCTGAATTGTCGAATCGCGAAGTAAAGACGGCCGCCATAGTAGCCGAACATTTGAAGAAATTAGGCCTGGAAGTTCAAACTGGAATCGCGAAAACTGGTGTAGTAGGGTTGCTCAAATCCGGGAAACCCGGGCCTGTCATAGCATTGCGCGCAGACATGGATGCTTTGCCTGTTACAGAGAGAAACTCATTGACTTTTGCCTCAAAAGAGAAAGCGATTTTCAATGATCAGGAGACCGGAGTCATGCATGCTTGCGGGCACGACACTCATGTGGCGGTTCTTATGGCCGCTGCGGAGATCCTATCTAAAAACAAGGAATCCCTGAAAGGAACGGTTAAATTTATCTTTCAGCCCGCGGAGGAAGGTCCTCCTCCGGGAGAAGAGGGCGGAGCAGGTCTGATGGTAAGAGAGGGTGTGCTGGAAAATCCTAAAGTGGATGTAATCTTTGGAATGCATATCCAGTCCATAAGCCCCCTGGGCAGAATTACATACAGGCCAGCGGGTATGATGGCCGCGTCGGATTGGTTTACCATCAAAGTGAAAGGCAAACAAAGTCACGGGGCGGCGCCCTGGATGGGTATCGATCCCATTGCAATTTCAGCCCAGATCATAAATGGTTTGCAAACAATCGTCAGTCGCCAGACAGAACTTACAAAGGAGGCCGTAGTCATTAGCGTTGGAAGAATAAATGGCGGTATTCGAGAAAACATTATCCCAGAGGAAGCCACGATGGGGGGTACTATAAGGACACTTGATGAGGATATGCGGCAGAAAATCCATGAGAAGATCAAGCTGACGGCAACTAAGATTGCAGAAAGCGGTGGGGCAACCGCGGAAGTACAAATCGATAATAAAACGCCTATCACCTATAATGATCCAGCCCTGACAGAGAAAATGGTTGGCAGCCTGGAACGTGCCGCTGGAAAAGAAAATGTCCTTCGCATTAATGCGGTAACGGGAGCCGAGGACTTCGCTTTTTTCCAACAAAAAGTTCCCGGGCTTTTTTTCTTCGTCGGAGCAATGGTTCCTGATCAGGACCCGAGAACCGTTCCCGCCCATCACACGCCAGATTTTATGATCGACGAACGAGGCATGCTCATCGGGTTAAGAGCGATGCTAAATGTGACCCTGGACTATATGAGTATGCACAAGAAATAATAGTTTGATCACCCCGTTTCTCCTTCTGTAATATTTCATTCTGAGATAGAGGGCAAAGTGGTACCTTTTCGGAACTACCGTGAACGACAGCTAAAAATATTATAATTTACATGTGGTGAGTTAACATTATTTAATGAAATGAAGACGAGACGAGAATTTCTAAAGGTAACGTGTGGAGTGGCAGCTGGTGCGTTTCTTTTACCGACCATGACAAAAGGCGAGAAGCTAAGAAATGTTGGAATCCAACTCTACAGCGTTCGGAAGGAAATGCTGGAGGATGCCGTGGGGACATTGAAGGCCCTGGCCAAAATAGGTTATAAAGAACTTGAATCTGCGCGAAGTGAGAAAGGAAATTATTACGGCCTCCAGCCGAAGGAAATAAAAAAGGTCGCCTCCGACTTGGGTATGACTTTGCGAAGCGGACATGTACACATTGATAAGGATTGGCAACGTTCTATTGACGCCGCCGCGGAAGCCGGCCAAGATTATCTCATATGCTCGTCTTTACCTTCAAAAGGCCAGACCGTTGATAACTACAAAAAAGTCGCGGAAACCTTTTCGAAGGCTGCCGAGGATAGTAAGAAATCAGGTATCATATTCGGTTACCATAACCATGAGTATGAATTTGAGAAAGAAAACGGTCAGGTGCTGTATGAAGTTTTGTTGGAAAACACCGACCCTAAACTGGTGACAATGGAGTTGGATCTGGGATGGGTTGTTGCTTCGGGAAATGACCCCCTGGCGTATTTTAATAGGTTTCCAGGCCGCTTTGCGCTTTGGCACCTGAAAGACATGGACCCAGTCAAGAAACAAAGCACCGAATTCGGGAAGGGACAAATTAAAGTTGCGGAAATCCTCAAGAACTCAAAAAAATCGGGTGTCAAGCACATTTTTGTTGAACAGGAGGAGTACGCCAGTACGGCCCTTGAAAGCATGAAGTATGACTTCGACTACCTGCAGAAGATAGACTTCTGATTGCTCTCAATGACCAATTGATCGCCTATGCCTGAGTACATACCGGGCATTTTTTTATTAAGCCATCCGAGTAATAATACCAATGATGCACATATCCGCTTGTAGCATATAATCTCTTTTAAGTTATCTTGGCCATTAATTCTTCTTCTTTCATGATTCGTTGGTGCTTCATCCTTTTGTTATTCACGACCTCCCTGAAAGCACAATCTCTCAACGAGCTGACCGTAGAGAAAATAATGCGTCATCCTAGGTGGATTGGAATAGCACCTAATAATATTTTTTGGTCTCCGGACAGTAAAACGATCAATTTCTACTGGAATCCTGAAGGCGCACTTTCTGATTCTCTTTATTCGGTTACAATTCAAAATCCGGTTCCTCACAAACTTTCCCGGCTGGAGAGACAGAATTTGCCGGCACGATATGGATGTTTCAATCGCGCCTATACTAAAATGACGTATGAAAAGCATGGAGACATATTCTTGTATGATGTCTCTACCGGAAAAATCTCTCAGATCACAAATACAATTGCTAAGGAATTCGGTCCTTATTTTTCGGGCGATGAAAACAAAGTCATTTTTACAATCGGACACGATGCCTATGGTTGGGATTCAAAAAGTGGACAGTTTACTCAGTTTACAAATTTTGAAAAAGGGTCGAAACCATCGTCGCAGTTATCCGACCAGGAGAAATGGTTAAAAGATGACCAACTTGCCCACTTTCAGGTATTGAGAGAAAGGACTGCCAGACATGAACTGAAAAAAAAGAATAAGCAAATCGAGCAGCCTAAAAAGCCAAAGCCAATTTACCTTGACGACAAACTCGTCGACATGGTACAGCTAAGCCCCGATGAGCAGTTTGTCCTCTATGAGGTATCTAAGAATTCCAGTCCCAAGAAGACTATTGTTCCAAATTATGTAACTGCATCTGGATTTACAGAAAATATTAACTCAAGGACGAAGGTTGGTGAACCGCTCTCATCCAGCGAACTTTTCATTTATCATGTCCCAAAGGACACAGTTTATAAGGTCAGGACCGATAATATACCTGGTATAACCGATCCTTTGGAATATGAAAACGACTATGCCGTTAAGCGCTCAGCCAGTACCAGAGCCACCCAGCGACCCATCAATTTTTCCGTGATTAGCTGGTCGGGTAATGGGAAGAATTGCGTGGTAGTCATACGTTCATTGGACTTCAAAGACTGCTGGATCATGCTGCTGGATCCGCATACGCAAACCCTGTCGCTGCTAGACAGGCAACATGATTCTGCATGGGTCGGCGGCCCAACAAGCAAGGGATTTGGCGAGCTGTCGCCGATGGGATGGCTCGCGGATAATAAGACGATCTGGTTCACCTCCGAGGAAACGGGCTATTCTCATTTATATACAATTGACGTCACCACAAAGAAGAAACAGGCTCTTACCTCGGGAAAGTATGAAGTACAGCAGGTTAATCTTTCGAAAAGCAGGAAATATTTTTATGTGATCACGAATGAAGTTCACCCTGGTGAGAAACACTTATATCGTATACCGGTAAATGGGGGTAAGGCTGAACAGCTTACGACCATGCCGGGCGCCCATGAGGTAGAGATCTCTCCTGACGAAAAAACAATTGCATTTCGTTACTCGTACAGCAATAAGCCCTGGGAATTATTTCTGATGGAGAACAAACCGGGTGCGAAAGCGAGACAAATTACTAACTCGCTCACATCCGAATTCAAATCTTATCAGTGGCGAGATCCTAAGATCATTACATTTAAAGCAAGGGACAATGCTGAAGTATATGGTCGCCTATATCAGCCCCAACAACCCAACGGCGCCGCCATACTATTTGTACATGGGGCAGGCTACCTCCAAAATGCACATAAATGGTGGAGCAATTACTACAAAGAATACATGTTCCACAATCTTTTGGTCGACCGCGGCTATACAGTCCTTGATATCGATTACCGCGCAAGTGCAGGTTACGGTCGTGATTGGCGCACGGGCATTTATCGGCGTATGGGCGGAAAAGATCTGACGGACAATATTGATGCTGCTAAACTACTTGTTGATGAATACGGTATTGATCCGAAAAGAATAGGGATTTACGGTGGTTCTTACGGAGGATTTATCACGCTAATGGCCATGTTTACCGCGCCGGATGTCTTTGCCGCAGGTGCAGCATTGAGGCCTGTAACGGACTGGGCACACTACAATCACGCCTACACGGGATGTATATTGAATACGCCCTACCAGGACAGCCTCTCCTATGCGAAAAGCTCACCAATTTATTATGCCGACGGTTTAAAGGGCGCGTTGTTGATCTGTCATGGAATGGTCGATACCAATGTGCATTTCCAAGATGTTGTCAGGCTATCACAACGGTTGATAGAACTCGGAAAGGAAAATTGGGAACTCGCGATCTATCCTATGGAAGACCATGCGTTCTCCGAGCCCAGCAGTTGGACTGACGAGTACAAAAGAATCCTTAAACTATTTGATGCAAATTTGAAGCAAAAAAACAAGACCCCTTAATCCTTTCGCTTACGCTTTTTTTTCTTGCTGGCGGGTTCCTCCGGAGCTACTTCTTCCCTGGCCGACGATATCGAATCCTTTGCCAGTTGAATCTGTCTCCTCGCGTCTTCCAGTTCACGATTTGTTTTTTCCAACGCCTGTTGATACTCAATAACATCATTGCCCTGGTCTAGTCGGTTCTTTAATTGCATTATTCGTCGGAAGCTTTCGTCTATTCTATCTTCTTTTATAACACCCTTGATGACCATGTCCTTGATGATTGAATGTACCTTGTCGACCGTACGCTGGTCGCTCCCCTGGATGTTATTCGAGAACGTCATGATGTCCACGCCGCCTACAATTGCCAATTTGATTGCCTCTTCCAGGCCATAGTGCTTGGTGATGGCGTGCATTTGCATATCATCAGTGAAAATAACGCCGTTAAATTTCAACTGCTTTCGAAGAATGCTGTCCAGCACGCTTGTCGAAAGTGTACCTGGGTGGCCGTGTTTGTCCAGTTTTTTATTCACAATGTGTGAAGTCATAACCGCATCGACATAGCCTGAATCGATAAGAACTTCATAGGGTTTAAGTTCGCGTGCTTCCCATGTATTTGTCACGTCAGCAATACCCAAGTGGGTGTCATCTTTGGAACTACCGTGACCTGGAAAATGCTTTAGTGCCGTCAGCACATTGTATCGGTGGTGCTCTTTAATAAACTCCTTGGCGAGAAGAGTCACTGAATCCTCATTCGCAGAAAAAGCCCTTCCATACTTAGCAATAATGGGGTTATTGGGATTCGATGCAAGATCCACCACGGGGCCAAAATTTATGTTTATTCCTAGTCCTGCCAACGTGGAGGCTGTTGATTGAGAATAGAATCGGACAGAATCAAGTGTGGGTGACTTGCCCATGGCAGCTGCCGTAATTGACCTGGGGAAACCATATTTATCTTTTAAGCGATTCACTCTGCCGCCTTCCTGATCAATGCTAACAAAGAGTGGAATCGGTGCTGCCTGTTGATAAGTCCAAATCATTTTCTTTAGCCCTACGAATGAGTTAGTTGGGGGAATATTTTTTTCAAAAATGATGATGGAACCAACTTTGCCGTGCCTTACCTCTTCTAAGACGTAATGATCAACTGCCGGACCTGGGAATCCAATCAAAATCATTTGTCCGATTTTTATATCAAGGCTGTCCAGAACTTGACCTTCCGTTTGGAATGAACTGCCAGCAATTGCAACTATTAATAAATAGATCCTAATACCTTTCATAGATGGTTCTTAAAATACTTTCCATATGACTCCTGATCTCATTGACGGACGTCGTGAAATTGTTGTTCATAAAAGAAAAAACCAGAGTCTTCCCCTCTTTTGTTACTAGAAACCCACTTAAACAATGATTATTGCTCAATGAGCCCGTTTTGCCAAAGATATATGGCTGTTCTGCACTGTACCAACGTTTAATCGTTCCAGATTGGCCTCCCGTCGCCAAAAGCGCAAAAAGGCGTTCGCGCGGCATCCGGGAATATATTCTTTCCCACATTTGAACGATAGAACGGGGCGTAAATAGATTATAACGCGATAAGCCCGAGCCATCGACCCATCTTGGCTCGTCTTTTAAATCATTAAGAAAGGTCTTTTTGACAAAGCGTATTGCGATTTCTGGTTTCAACGAATCACTTATAGCCTGACTACACAGTAATAACAACTGTTCCGCGATAAAATTGTCACTCTCCTGCATCATAATTTTGTAGAGGCTATCAACGGGAAGGCTATATAAAGTACGAGTAGATTCTTGTATTGGTCTCTCAATAAGGCGCACGATCTTGTTCAACGTATCCGAAAGCAGCGTTGCCGTCAACTCTCCAGCGACCTTGAATGGAACGTCGGCCTGAAATTCCCTTTGTGATAAACCGGAGTGGAAAGTAAATTCATTGCTTTCCGCTCTTCGTATTAGTTTTGGTTTTTCCTCTTGAGACCCTCTCTTTATATAGTTCTTGAAGTACGAAGGCTGCACCAACAGTTCTCCAGGTTTTGAATCTATTGATACCAAATTGCCGTAAATGGGAAATGCCGATCGTTCTGCAGAATAATAATCGTTGTAGTCGTCCCAAGCCCAACCTGAGCCAAACCCGGTTGTTTGAAAATTGCTTTCAGAAAAATAGAGTGGTTGCGTCGCCGATTTCAAAAAAGAAAAGATACGATCATTATTATGCACTTCCTTATACAGGAATGACGGATCGCCTGTCCCCCAAAAAATAAGCGAGTCACTCGTCTGAATGTATTTAAGACCAGGGACTGAATCGCCTAACAGGGAAAGACAAGAGAATAGGGTAAAGATCTTTGTATTAGACGCCGGTGTAAAATAGTGACCCGATTTGTACTCATATATCATCTTCTCCTTCTCAAGATCATATAAGGCAAACCCGGTGTGGTCCTGAAATTTTTCGTCAGTCATTCTAAAAGTCTTGGACAAAGACTTTTTTGAAAGTGGTGAGCATGAACAGCACCACGATAGTACCACTAAAATGACTACGGCTCTCGTCATTGAATCTGGGACATGTACCGCTCTTTTAGGATTTTGCGATGATGGGATTCGTGGCCTGAAATAATATAGCCCAAATTGAGCACAGAAAGCTCAAGGTTGTTAGCAAGTCCTTTCCGTTTTAACATTTCACCTGTAAAATTTGCAAACAGGTCGATCGTTGTGAGGCGCAATCGTTGCATTTCATCCGCTATCATCCCGATTTTTCTATTTTGAGCATTTGCCTCAGGGGCGTAATCATTTTCTTCAAATCCGGATAACGGGGTTTTATCATTTCGTGCAAAACGCAATGCACGGTACGCCAAGATACGTTCGGTATCCATCATATGGCACAACAATTCCTTTATGCTCCACTTGCCGGGGGCATACCGGTAATCACCTTTTGACTCAGGGATTGACTTTACTAATTCCAAAGTCTCACTTGAAGAAATTTTTAACGCTTCCAATATATCATAATCCTTTACATGTTCAACGTAACGTTTATGAAAATCGGGAACGGTAGTAAGATCGGCTCGTGTCATCTTTTAAAATTAATAGTTTCGCGTAAATGAAAACACCCGACGTTGTATCACATGTTCGGACGGAACGAAATTGTAAGATTAACTGGTCTTGAGTGATACGTGTAAAACGCATGTGAATCAGACTACTTGGACTTGTGTCAGTTCAACTCACTGAAAATCTTCTCATTCAACGTCTGGTCTACTGCAACGTTTCTCGGCCCGCTGCTGTCAGAACGATCCGCCGAAAGCAAGATGTTGCCATATTTCTTATAATTATCCCAAGGCCTAACAAAGTTGGCGCTATCCTGCGTCGAATTATTAAAATATGCCCACTGCTTTACAAGGTTATCCTCCAGATCAACATAGATGTGATATTTATTCTGTGGCGTATCGCCCACATTGTTAAACGTAAGTTGAAGCACGTTGCAACGGCCGCCTGTTTTGAGCGTATCCTCTCCCAGATACTTTAAGGTAACTCCTGTATCTTTCAGCTTGAAAGGCATGACAAGCCAATAAGAATCGTTGATCCACATGCTTTTCGCTTTTTGAAGCATTCTATTCGACGAGTCAGGTTCAGAAATTAGTTGGCCTTTGACCCACACCTTGCCCGTTAGCGTTTTTAAATCAACTACATAGGTTATGGAATCCTTGAGGGATTCTATGCGCGCACGTTCCTCCTTTTTATCCCAGACAAGATTTCGGTTACCAAAGAAATTCCATGAGATATATCTCGTATTCTGCCAATTTTTCCATCCACCCATTGCCTCCATAATACTGTCAGCAAGTTCCACAGCGGCAGGGTCAGAATTCGCCAGGTCAAAACCTTCCGCAGCTGGATTATTAAAAAGCGTGTCTTCATTGGCTTTATTGCATCCTCCAAAGCACACAACAATTGCAAATAGGTAGATCTTCTTTCTAAGATTCATGACGTCGAGTTAATGGTTGAAATTAAGAAAATTACCACGAATGTCGGCCATTAACTTATTCTGCTCCAATTCACGGTGGATTTTCGCATGGATTCAACCTGTACACGAATTACCTCATTTTCACGCTTTGAAAGTTCGGGATCATCCTCCAGAACATCTATGGCTCTTTCACGTGCCCGTTGTAGGAGCTTTCCATCCTTGCTCAGGTCTGCGATGAGCAGATCGAGGACACCGCTCTGCTGGGTTCCCAGCAAGTCGCCAGGCCCTCTAAGTTTAAGATCCGTTTCTGCAATTTCAAAGCCATTGTTTGTTCTAACCATCGTATCAATCCTTAATCTCGAATCTGCACCCAGCTTATAATCTGTCATAAGGATACAATAGGATTGCTCGGCACCCCTCCCGACCCTGCCTCTTAATTGATGTAGTTGAGACAGTCCGAAGCGCTCAGCATTTTCTATCACCATTACACTTGCATTCGGTACATCAACACCAACCTCAATTACTGTAGTAGCTACCATGATCTTGGTTTCGCCACTCGAAAATCTCTTCATTTCATAACGCTTGGCCTCCGGCTTCATCTTACCATGGATGATTCCAACCGCTACATCCGGAAAAGCGCGAACAATACTTTCGTATCCATCCATCAAATGCTTCAAGTCTAATTTTTCGGACTCTTCAATCAGGGGATAGACGCAATAGATCTGTCTGCCCATACTTAGCTGGTCCCTGAGAAACTGGTTTACGTGAAGACGATGTGCGTCATACTTGTGGATTGTTTTGATCGGTTTTCGTCCGACGGGAAGTTCATCTATTACGGAAATCTCAAGATCTCCATATAACGTCATGGCTAATGTTCGTGGAATTGGTGTAGCGGTCATCACCAATATATGCGGATAAATGTTTTTGTTTTTTTGCCACAACTTCGAACGCTGCGCCACGCCAAACCGATGTTGCTCATCGATAATGGAAAGGCCTAAATTATGAAACTTAACTTCTTCCTCCAGTAGAGCATGAGTCCCCACAAGTATCTGTAAACTTCCGTTTTGTAAATTCTCATGAATTAATTTACGTTCAGATTTTTTTGTTGAGCCTGTTAGGAGCGAAATGGAAATCTGCATGCGGTCCGCAAAATCTTTCAAGTTTTTGAAATGTTGCTGCGCCAATATTTCCGTAGGAGCCATCAGCGCACATTGTGCCCCGTCGCCCAGTACAATTAACATACAAATAAAGCTGACGATTGTCTTACCGCTGCCTACATCTCCCTGCAGAAGGCGATTCATTTGTTTACCCGATTTTAAGTCAAGGTAGATTTCTTTGATTACCTTTTTCTGTGCGTCTGTCAGCGTGAATGGCAATTGTTCTTTGTAAAATTTATTTAACAGGGTTGTATTCTGAAATATTTGCCCTCCAAACTTGCTTTGCCTGAGCAACTTCATTTTAAGGAGGCGCAGTTGTACGTAAAACAGCTCCTCAAATTTCAAACGATGCTGCGCCTTGGCAAGCCATTCTTGGGATTGAGGCATATGAATGTTGTACAAGGCGTCCCTCTTAGAAATAAGATGCTCAGACACTATGATGGAGGGCGGTAATGTTTCCCGGATCTTTTCAGAAGAATGTTTCAACAGCTCTTGAATGAACTTGGACAACGCCTTGCTATCGAAGTGCTTTACCCGCAGCTTTTCAGGTATTGAATAGACCGGTTGCAAGAATCCAGTGTGGCTGTTTTTTTCCAGTGCGACATCTACTTCCGGGTGGGCTATATTAAATTTACTGCCAAAGCGTGTCGGCTTGCCAAACACAACATACTCTATGCCTGGTTTGAGCTTATCGCTTATCCAATTGATACCCTGAAACCAAACCAACTCAATTTCGCCGGTTTGATCTCCAACGACAACAACCAGCCGTTTCTTGAATCCTGTTCCTATTACTTCTTTTTTCTTAATGAATCCTTTGATCTGCACATACTGCATTTCATCTTGGATGTCGGTGATGTTATAGAACTTTGTACGATCTTCATATCGAAATGGATAATATTGAATCAGGTCGGCAAAAGTAGAGATCGATAACTCCTTGTTGAGCAAGGCAGCGCGTTGTGGGCCAACACCCTTGAGAAATTCAATCGATGTAGTAAAAAATGCTGCCATGCACGATACTCCGCAGTATCAAAAGTTTAAAATTTATTCTAACAGCTATGATAGTCAGAAAAATTTCTGATTAACTTCGCCAGCGAATTAAACCATAGGACATAAATTCTGTTAAATAGAATATTTCCGTACTAAGCCAAAACTATGAAAGTTAATTCGACAATCTATAAAGGTATCGAGTTCGTGGAGATCTCCACTTTACCAAGCGATCAGAAGACAATACTCATGGAAACGATAAATCCTGATCTCCTGATCAAGATTCTAGTGGATGGCAAGCTTATGCCGCGCTGCCTTCAATACAAAGACTATGAGGACTGGTATGATAATGCCTACCGACCGGCAACGAAAAATGAGAATAATAAAATCCCCGAAACCAGGGGTACCGAGGTAAGGGCTAATATTCAGATTTAATCCCAGATTCCCTTGTCAGGTACTATCTCAAGAATATTTCCCTCGGGATCCTCGAAGTAGAAAGATTCCGCCCCGCTTTTCCATACAACTTCATCTGTGACCTTGATACCCTTGGAGAGTAGCTCCTCCTTTGTATTGAAGTATTCTGAAAGGGCAACTTCAAATGCCACATGCTGCTTACCTCCTCCGAAATGCGCTGGTGGAGTAATCTTGTTTTTGGAATCGTCCGGGTTAAAGCACAACAGGACAGAACTCCCCAGTCTAAAAAAAATATGTTTACCCGGGTCATAGTTTATAATGGGAAGCTCTAAAACATTATGATAGAATTCTCGAATCTTTTCAAGATCGTGCACATAGAGACAGGTTTCCTTGATTTTAGTAAAGTTCAGTGACACAGGGACTTTCTCAATGCTTTGTATTCATTCCACATTTCAGATAATATCTCAGCAGCTGGTTGGATCTTTTTTATCATAGATGATACTTGTCCGATTTCCAATTCGCCTTCCTCGAGATCCCCCTCAAACATTCCGAGTTTAGATCGGCCTCTTCCCAACAGCAATTTAAGTTCCTCTCTAGACGCACCGTTTTGCTCTGCGTTCTGCACCTGATTAAAAAACTTGTTTTTGACCAGCCTTACTGGAGTAAGTTGTTTCAACGTTAGGAGGGTGTCACCTTCAGTCAGCTCTGTGATGCGTTTCTTAAAATTGACATGTGCAGAAGATTCCTCGCTAGCGGCGAAGCGCGTCCCGACCTGAAATCCATCCGCTCCCAGCACTTCAGCCGCAAGCATGGCTCTGCCACTTGCAATTCCCCCCGCAGCGATCAAAGGAATTGAGATCGCGTCGCGCACCATCGGCAACAGAACGAAGGTTGTAGTTTCCTCTCTGCCGTTATGCCCTCCGGCTTCAAACCCTTCGGCAACGACAGCATCGACTCCTGCCTCCTGGGCTTTTTTTGCAAACTTAACACTCGAGACAACATGAATTACCGTGATACCACGATCCTTTAGAAATCCCGTCCATTTTTCTGGGTTCCCCGCTGACGAAAAAACAATTTTCACTTCCTCCTCCTCGATCACCCTCATAATCTTGTCTATCTCTGGGTAGAGCAATGGGACGTTTACACCGAATGGTTTTTCCGTGGAATTCCTAAGCTTCCGAATATTCTCACGCAAAATTTCTGGATACATGGACCCTGAACCAATTAGACCCAATCCGCCCGCGCGGCTAACCGCAGAGGCTAGCCTCCACCCACTGCACCAAACCATACCTGCCTGAATGATCGGGAAGGCGACATTAAAAAGGCGACAGATTAGATTGTTTTCTTGTTTCATATGTTCAAAATGAAAGCATTACATTGAGCCGTAAAATATTCTTCTTTATATCGATGTCTAAAACTCCTTTTCAAGTTGTCCACAAGAAACCATTGAAAAAATTCCTTATAACTAATTGATAATGTTGATGTTAATGATTCATACACCCTTGATGTGGATAAGTGCTCAGATTTGTGGAATTCTTTTTGACTGTTTTTTTTTAATTCTAAGTACTTGAATTATAATGGATTTATATAAGGTTGACGACACTTCATGTTCTAAAAAAACTGATATTCTTATGCATTCAAAAATGAGAGTTTGGGGCAAATTAATAATGGCGGTAACCGTGTTCTTTTTTGTCGAAAAGGCTCTTATGGCGCAAAGTGCCACGGTGATAAGATTTGATGAGCTCCAGAAAATTTTGCAGACGAAATCCGATCAAATCCAAGTATTGAATTTTTGGGCACTGTGGTGCGCGCCTTGTATAAAAGAGCTTCCACTCCTGGAAAAACTAAATACTGAAAATAGATTTAATGCTAAAATCACTCTTATCAACCTCGACTATGCCGATAAAGTGGAAAAAGTCAATGAATTCATAGCCCGCAAGAACATCAAGTCGGAGGTGTTGTTACTTGATGAGATCGACTATAATTCGTGGATAGACAAGGTTGACAGAGGATGGAGCGGTGCGATTCCGGCGACGCTTGTATTCAATCCCAAAACCGGCAAACGAAAGTTTGTGGAAAAGGAATTGAAGGAGGGTGAAATTGAAAAACTTATTGCTTCCCTCAATTAGTATACACGATCAATATAAAATCAAATTAATGCCCTATGAAAAAAGTTAAGATTCTGGGACTTGTTGGCTTGCTGTTGGTACTGTTGTCTGCTAAGTCCTTCAAGTATGAAGTTGGGGACGCGGTAGCAGACTTTAAATTGAAGAATGTAGATGGTAAGATGGTTGCTCTTTCCGATTACAAAAGTGGTAAAGGAGTCATCGTAATTTTTGACTGCAACACTTGTCCTTACTCAAAGGCTTATAATGACAGAATCATATCATTAAATAAGAAATATGCGGCAAAGGGTTTTCCCGTTATAACGATTAATGCGAATGACCCCCAAATCTCACCGGGAGATTCATTTGAGGCGATGGCCTCGCAAGCAAAGCGCAAAAATTATGATTTCCCATATCTCATAGATGAATCCCAGAACGTTGCCAAGTCATTTGGCGCAACCAACACGCCCCATGTGTTTGTGCTGCAAAAGTCAGATGACAAGTTCGAAGTAGCTTACATAGGCACCATTGACAATAACAGCCGCGATGCTTCCGCTGCCACCAAGAAATATGTCGAAGAAGCCGTTGATGCGTTGCTTGCAGGTAAATCCATTGGCACTACCAATACCAAGGCAATTGGGTGTACTATAAAGTGGAGAAACTCATAGGCTTGGGGATTCGGTTCTCTGCCAGAGCCTGTAATGCACTATCGGTAGCCTGCCACCGTTTAACAAAGAATCCGTGCATCCTTGTCGTTAGGGCTTATGGCTATTTTTGTTGATGCCGTAGGCTGATAACCAGGCCGCGGCCAGCTTTTTACCGAGAGAAATCTCCCATTTTTGGTGTAATAAAAAGATAAAATGCTGAGTGATTAGTTGAAACGGTGGCACAAACCTTGCATTGAATAACATAAACAATTCTGTTATGAAAATGTTAGGGGCGGTGGCTATGCTTATGATGAGCATCCAATTATGGGCATATGATTCCGGTATCGCAGTTCAAGTCGAAAAGGGTGCAAGCATGCAAGTTTACGTTAATGGTAAGTTGTATAGTAAGCAACCAGGCAAATATTTAAGAGTGAGGAGCACGCCCGGACTTTTTCATTTGGAGGTAAAAGTTCTTAATCCCTGGGATAAAAAATGGTATGTCGTGAAGAAAGATGTACGTGTTGAGAAGGGGTATGAATTTCAATATAAGGTTGTGTTTGTGAATCGTTCGAAGCCCGAACTTCGCGAAGTCAACAAATACCCGATGTATTCAAAGTATTTTTTGAATAACAATTTGTATAACAAACATCCCGTTACCTGAGCTACGCTCTTCGCGACCTGCTTACCAGCACAATGATCACTGCAATAATAAGAATGGTGAGGATATTCCAATGAAAAAATCCACCAAACGGCCAATCCCAATTAAACAGCCATCCAAACACTCCGCCGATTGTCCCGAAGACCGCGCCAAACACCCCGGCAATAATACCAAAAATTGCCCCAAAGATTCCCACAACAATTCCAAATAGACCTCCTGCGATCCCAATCCAAATGGGAAAAGTGAAAACGATCAGCAGGACGATGAGAACAGTAGAAGTTGAGTTTTTGTGTTGCATAGATTTGAAGTGGATACCAAATATCATGCAACAGCTAAAATGCAGCGTATTTGTGCGGAAATTAAGTTTTTTAGAATATCGCTGTTGAAAAATGAACAGTGAAAACCTGGATCCGTACATAAAAAAAGGCCAGCTCCGCATTCAGAACCGACCTTTCTCAGTCTAGGTTAATAAACGTCTTTCAGAAAGGATACTCACCTTTTTCGATAACATAGTTTGCTACATGTCTTCTGGCCTCCTTTAAGTTATATGGGTCGATCTTCGTAAATCGCTTCAGTCCCAATAGCATTAGTCTTAACTCATCACCATCAGCAAAAGCAAGAATGGCATGCTTGGCTGCGTTAGCCGCTCTCTCAACTGCAGAATGCAGATATATTAGAACCATTTGTTTTTGTATCTCGGCTGCTTGTTCGCCACGAATGGATATCAATTTCTCGACGCGCAGTAAAGCTGACTCAGCTACATAGCATTCGATAAGGATATCTGCCAGGTTCATTAGCACCTCCTGCTCCTCCGAAAGTTTCGTCATATATTTCTGAACTGCCGCCCCTGCTACCATTAGACCTGCTTTTTTCAGATTGGAAAGGACCATCTTTTCTTTACTAAAAATTCCGTCATCGGCTGACGCGCTGAAATCCGGTATCGCCATAAGTTCCTTCTGCACTGCCATGGCGGGAGCCATTAGATCGATGCTTCCCTTCATAGCCCTTTTTACCAGCATATCGATGGTAAGCATCCGGTTTATTTCATTTGTGCCCTCGAAAATTCGATTGATACGTGCATCCCGATAAGCGCGGTCCATAGGAGCGTCGGCCGAATAGCCCATACCTCCATAGATCTGCACACCCTCATCTACGACGAAGTCTAGCGCCTCAGAACCATGCACTTTTAGTATAGCGCATTCAATGGCAAATTCTTCTAAGGACTTTAGTTTTGCCTGTGCTGGCTCTTTACCCGCATTTACTAGAGCGTTATAAGCATCATCGATATTTTGTCCGGCGCGATAGCAGGCCGATTCCGAGGCAAAGACCCTTGTTACCATTTCCGCGAGCTTATGCTTGATGGCTCCAAAATTTGATATAGTAGTGCCGAATTGTTTTCTTTCTTTGGCGTAATTCGTTGCGAGCGAAATTGTTCGTTTGCATCCCCCTATGGCGGCTACTCCTAACTTGATGCGGCCTATGTTTAGGATGTTCACTGCTATCTTAAAACCATTCTCCCTTTCAGAGAGTAGATTCTCCGCGGGAACTTTGCAGTCATTAAAAAATATCTGCCTCGTGGATGAGCCCTTGATGCCCATCTTATGCTCCTCTTCATTCATCGTAATTCCGCCAAAGGATTTCTCCACGATGAAAGCACTGAGATTCTTATCATTTTCAATTTTTGCAAAAACAATAAATACATCGGCAAAGCCTCCATTGGTGATCCACATCTTCTGTCCGGTGATGGTATAATACTTGCCATCCCCGGATGGGGTTGCTTTGGTTTTTCCTGAATTTGCATCAGATCCTGAGTCGGGTTCTGTCAGACAGTATGCGGCTTTCCATTCGCCGGTTGCAAGCTTCGGAAGGTACTTTTTCTTCTGTTCTTCGTTTCCATAGTACAGTATGGGGAGCGTACCGATGCCTGTATGCGCTGAAAGGGCTACGGCCAGGGAATGTCCCCCACCGATAACTTCAGCCACTAACATCGTTGTATTAAAGTCCATGCCGAATCCTCCGTATTCAGGTGGAACGGAAGTGCCCAACAGACCGAGCTCACCTGCTTTGTCCAGCAATGACGGCATCAGATTAGGATCTTTCATGGAATCAATTTCATCAAGCCTGTTGAACACTTCCTTATCCAGGAAATCCCTGCATTGCTGACGAATCATTCTTTGTTCTTCGTTGAACTCCTCCGGAATGAATATGTCACTTGCTGGGGTTTCTCTGATCAGGAATTCTCCACCCTTAATTGCTTTCGACTGCTCGACTGCTTTGCTCATAACTTTATATTAGATGCGATAGGATTTATCGTTCATGTATCAATCCCAGGTCAATTCAATAACTCATAGATACCTGCAACCCCTTGTCCGCCACCAACACATGCAGTGACCATTCCGTATTTCTTTTGGCTTCTCCTTAATTCATTAAACAAGGTCAAAGACAGTCTTGCACCAGAGCTTCCAAGGGGGTGACCGATGGCAATAGCCCCACCGTTAACGTTTAATCTCGCTGGATCAATGTCTAATTCACGCACCACTGCCAGAGACTGAGCAGCAAAAGCTTCGTTCAATTCAATGCGATCCAAGTCTTTCATTTTCATTCCGGCCTTATTAAGCGCCTTTGGAACCGCAGCGACTGGACCAATCCCCATTATTTTAGGGTCAACTCCTGCAACGGCGTAGCTAAGCATTCTTGCAACAGGCTTTAAGTGAAGCTGATTCATGAGCTTCTCTGACATTACCACTGCGAATGCCGCGCCGTCAGTGGTCGGCGAAGAGTTACCCGCAGTAACAGATCCTCCGAGTGCAAAAACAGGTTTTAGTTTGGCTAAAGCTTCCAGGTTGGTATCACGGCGTGGTCCTTCATCCATGTCTACAACAAAGTCGCGCGTTTTCTTCTTCCCATCTTCGTCGACATAAACTTCCTGTATTGTGATTGGATGGATCTCCTCCTTGAAGATTCCCTGATCTTGGGCTCTCAGGGCCTTCATGTGCGATTCATACGCGAATTTGTCCTGATCCTCACGGGAAACCTTGTATTGCTTAGCAACCTCTTCAGCCGTGAGCCCCATGCTAGTGTAGTAAGTTGGATTCTCCTTGGCTATTTTATAGTTCAAGGCTGTCTTCCAACCCATGACAGGCACAAGGGACATTGATTCGGTCCCACCGGCGATAATGCATTCTGCCATACCTGCTTGGATCTTAGCTGACGCCAAGTGAATTGCTTCTACGCCGGATCCACAGTAACGATTGATCACCATCCCGGCGTTTTCTATACCCAGTGCCGATAAGGCAATCATCCTACCCATTTGCATTCCTTGTTCCGCTTCTTGTACTGCGTTTCCAACGATCAGATCGTCGACCATTTTATTTTCCAGTCCTGGAATGGACTTCACGAGTCCTTTTATAATCTCGCTGGCAAAATCATCGGGGCGCGTGAATCGAAATCCACCCCGCTTTGCCCTAGTGTTTGCCGTTCGTTTTGCTGCAACTATGTATGCATCCATAACTAATTTCTCAATGGCTTACCACCTGTTAATATTGACTGAATCCGTTCCAATGTTTTCTTTTCACCGGTGAGGGAAACAAAAGCCTCACGT
Organism: Chryseolinea sp.; assembly: GCA_025923195.1. GTDB lineage: Bacteria > Bacteroidota > Bacteroidia > Cytophagales > Cyclobacteriaceae > Chryseolinea. Next base: position 96,758 of record JAICGJ010000001.1, on the reverse strand, counting down.
TCGAGGTCCAACAAATACTGCTCACTTACCTCCTGGGGTGCTGTCAAATCACCGCCGCACATGACGTTCGCTATTTTTAAGGCAATTTTTTGGTCGTGGTCCGAGATATAATTTCCCATTCGCATTCCGTATACCCCAGCCGTGAACAACGCCAACCCAGCGCGTCCCTGAACTTTAATATTCCTGGATTGGACCGGCATCGTGTACCCCGACTCCGCCAATTCGATCACAGCGGTTTTCGCATCTTTGATCTGGCGATCCTTGTTAACGGATACCCTATCTGTCTTTCGAAGTATTCCCAATTCTCTTGCCTCTTCGGCAGAGGTTGCCACCTTCGCCGTCGCTATTGTCATGAACGCATTTTGCACCGCATTTAATTCGACATCTCCCTCTTCAAACGATTCGCTCACCCGCTTTACAAATTCCTTGGTGCCCCCGCCGGCGGGTATCAATCCGACGCCAACCTCTACTAGTCCGATATAGGTCTCCGCAGCAGCTTGCGCAATGTCAGCATGCATGGTCATCTCGCAACCGCCCCCTAAAGTCCTCCCCTGTGGGCACACCATAACAGGCACTGACGAGTAGCGAATTCGCATTACCGTGTTCTGAAACTGACGTACCATGAAATCAATCTCGTCATACTCTTGCTCGATAGCATACATGAAAACGAGTCCAAGGTTGGCACCTAAGGAAAAATCTGCACCCTGATGACCAATGACCAGTCCAGTATAATCTTTCTCTGCCAGGTCAATTGCTTTGTTAAGTCCTTCAATTACGGCACTACCTAACGTGTAACTCTTGCTATGCCAGCCAAAATTCAAGACACCGTCACCGAGGTTAATTATTTTTGATTCAGCGTTTTGCCAAACTACGTTCTCCGCCAAATTTTCAAGGATGATAAATTCTTCTTTGCCTGGAATAAGTTTGTAAGACTTAGAGGGGATGTCGTAATATTTTCTCTGACCGTTTTCGATGGTGTAAAAAGACTTCTTTCCGGAAGATATCATCTCATATACCCAATCATTGGCTTTCTTTCCAGATGCCTCAATCGCTTTCATGCTTTTTTCAACACCCACGGCATCCCACGTTTCAAAGGGTCCTAACTCCCAACCAAAGCCCGCGCATACCGCATCATCTATTTTATACAATTCATCTGCTATTTCGGGTATTCGATTGGAAACGTAACTGAAAATTGCATATAGTGAATCCCTGTAAAACTCCCCTGCCTTATCACTACCTGTTAATAAAACGGGGAGGCGTTGTTTCAAATTATCGATTGACTTCGTGCTTTCAAGCGTCGCAAATTTCGCTTTAGCCTTAGGTCCATATTCTAACGTATTTAAATCCAACGTGAGAATTTCAGTTTCACCTTTGGCGGTCTTCGTCTTTTTATAGAACCCCTGACCTGTTTTATCGCCAAGCCACTTTTGCTGTTCCATTTTCACTAATGATTCGGGCACCACGAACCTGTCGCGCTCTTCATCATTTGGCAACGCCTTATGAAGGTTAGTAGCTACTTTGATCATGGTGTCAAGGCCGACCAGATCCGTTGTTCTGAAGGTTGCCGATTTCGGCCTCCCGAGCACTGGACCCGTTAGTCGGTCAACTTCATCAATGTTCAATCCAAGTTTCCGCATCGAGTCCAGCACCTTCATAATACTGTACACACCGATGCGATTCGCTATAAAGGCTGGTGTATCCTTACACAACACCGTGGTCTTCCCCAAATGCAGGTCACCGTAGTTCATCAGAAAACTCGTGGTAGCAGGATCTGTGAATGGAGTGGGAATAATTTCCAGCAGTCTGAGATAGCGCGGTGGATTAAAGAAATGCGTGCCGCAGAAGTTCTTTTTAAAGTCCTCACTTCTGCCTTCGGTCATCAGGTGAATCGGTATCCCGGACGTGTTCGACGTGATAAGCGTCCCAGGCTTTCTGTGCTTTTCAACTTCCTCATAAACTTTCCTTTTGATGTCGAGATTTTCGACGACAACTTCGATAGTCCAATCGCAATCCTTGATCTTGGCAAGGTCGTCGGTGAAATTGCCCAATGTTATTCTGGAGATAAATCGCTTACTGTACAAGGGTGCCGGATTCGATTTGAGCGCGCGATCAAACGAACTCTGAACGATCCGGTTCTTTACTATTTTATTGTCCAACGTCAGCCCTTTCTCTTTTTCCTCGTCTGTCAATTCGCTTGGCGCAATGTCCAGGAGAATGACCTGGCAGCCAATATTTGCAAAGTGACAGGCGATGGCGGATCCCATTACACCTGAACCAAGCACAGCGACTTTACGGATTGAACGATTCATATTGTTTAATTGTGGGGAACGTCCTTGTGATTCTTCGGCAACTTGAACATGGAGGGATCAAATTTTTCATTAGACGCCAACAGATTGATCTCATTAATTACGTCAAAGAAGACCCTCAATTTATGCTCTGGAATAATTTCGCGGACCCTGTTGTTAAACATTAAGACAGAAGCGCGTGAAAGCTCCTTCTTTTGTTTTCCCAAGTCCGTGAGGTAAATTCTCACGGATCTTTTATCGACAAGATCAGGCACCCGGTAAATGAGTCCCTTCTCCTCCATGGTTTTTAACATGCGGGTGAGACTTCTGGCCTCAAGGCCCATTAGTGGAGCTATTTTGGTGGCAGGTGTCCCTTCATCCGAATGAATGTTTAATAGGACGAAGCCTATTGAAGTTGTCACTTCATATTTGCTTGCCTGCTGGTTATACATTCGGGCAATAGCATGCCATGCGGACTTGATATTATGATCTACAGTCTCTTCTTTTCGCATAGGAGGACGAAGGTAAATAAATTTTGTTATGCATGCATACTATGAAATAAAAATGGATGAATTTTTTAGTCTATAACTTATCGTTTACACTCAAATGACGCTTCAAGAACTACAAAATACCTACCCCCGAACCGGTAGAATTGAATATCTAACTATTCGCTGTGAACGAATGACGCCGGCTGAAGCAGTTCCTGCCGTTCAAGCGATCAGAGGGTTTGGCCTTCAGGGCGATCATTATGACAATCCTGGCGGTAATCGCCAAGTAACATTGATCCAGGCAGAGCATTTAAGGACAATAGCAACATTACTTGGATTGGATGAGATTCCTGCGACGCTCACCAGGCGAAACATAGTTGTTAGTGGCCTGAATTTGTTGGCGCTGAAAGGAAAGCAATTTAAGATAGGCGAAGCAATACTTGAGTATTCGGGCGAATGTCATCCCTGTTCTCGTATGGAAAAATCCTTAGGATTAGGCGGCTATAATGCCATGAGAGGACACGGCGGGATAACCGCAAAAGTATTTCAATCTGGAAGAATTACAATTGGCGACTGTGTTTGTGTGCTACCACCAAACTCTGCGATTTAATAATCGCATTTGTCATTCTGCCTTTCTATTTTCTATACCTCTCATCTAAAAGTGAGAGATTATTTAATTTGCAAGGTTGAAATTGCTTTATGCAAATTATCCTCATTGTCGTTCTTCTGATATCGCCTTGCTTTTATCTAAAAGCTCAGAAGAAAAACGAGACCTTCCAACTTAACATTAGACCATCCTCAGGTGAAATCAAGATCGACGGCATCATGGATGAGGAAAGTTGGCTTCAAGCCGACGTCGCCACGGATTTTTTTATGGTCCTTCCCATGGATACCAGTATGGCCCGTGTTAGGACAGAGGTTCGCATGACCTACGACGAACACAATCTCTATCTTATTGCGACATGTTTCCATCTGTTGCCCGGCAGGTATTTTGTGGAGTCCCTGAGGCGCGATTTTGTCTTCGGCAAGAATGATAATTTCCTATTGTTTATGGACACGTTCGATGATCAAACCAATGGTTTTTCCTTTGGAGCAAATGCCGCTGGCGCGCAGTGGGACGGTCTTATGTATGAGGGTGGAAAAGTAGATCTAAGCTGGGACAACAAGTGGACATCGGTTGTTAAGAAAGATGATGATAAATGGATTTTCGAAGCCTCGATACCATTCAAGACAATTCGTTACAAAAAAGGAATTACCAAATGGGGCATAAATTTTAGCAGAATGGATCTGAAAACAACTGAAAAGTCCAGCTGGGCGCCAGTCCCCCGGCAGTTTCCAACGGCATCCCTAGCCTACACCGGTATCTTGGTGTGGGATAAGCCCCCGCCGCCGGCGGGTTCAAACATTTCCATAATACCCTACGTATTAGGAGGCACTTCGAAAGACTATGAAAGAGAGACAGACCGCTCTTATAGGAAGGAAATCGGACTAGATGCTAAAATTGCAGTGACCTCTTCTCTGAATCTTGATCTAACAATTAACCCCGACTTTTCTCAAGTCGAGGTCGATCGTCAGGTAACAAACCTGGATCGGTTTGAATTGTTTTTTCCGGAGCGAAGACAGTTCTTTCTAGAGAATGCCGACCTCTTTGCAAATTTTGGTTATGCCACGATACGTCCTTTTTTTTCACGGCGGATTGGACTTGGCACTTCCATTGAGCGAACAGACAGTCTGGGAAACCTAAGCCGGAAGGATACTTCGTATCAGATACCCATCGAATACGGAGCGCGCTTTAGCGGCAAGCTGGATAAGAATTGGAGAATCGGTGCGATGAATATGCAGACCGCCGAAGTCTCGGACATTTCATTACCACGTCAAAATTTTACAGTCTTTGCTTTGCAACGACGAATTTTTTCCCGATCGAACGTCGGTGTAATTTTTATTAACAAGGAATCCATGAACTACACTCCCAGCGACGATCCTTCCTCGCCGGTTTTTTCGGAGTTCAATAGGAATCTCGGGCTTGAGTACAACCTTGCCTCTTCCAATAATTTATGGACCGGTAAGGCACTCGTTCTAAAATCATTTAATCCTGAGAAGAAAGAAAACGAATGGACACATGCTGCCAACTTGCAATATTCGAGCAGGCGGCTAACGGTAAGCTGGCAACATGAATATGTTGGTGAAAATTACAACGCTGAGGTTGGATATGTTCCGAGAAAAAACTTCATCAAAATCAATCCACAGGTCGCTTATTTATTTTTTCCAAAAAGCAAAAACGTACTGAGTCATGGACCCAAAGCAAGTTCAACCTATTTTTTTAACGACTCATTTGCCCAGACCGATAATGAATCATTCGTGTCATATACAGTAACGTTCAGAAAGCAGAGCGTTCTAACGGGGTGGGTAGCGCACAACTATGTTTTGCTTCTTCAACCTTTTGATCCAACAAACTCGGGACTTGCTTATTTGGAAGCGGGCACCGAGCATCGTTGGAATTCCTTCGGCGTGGACTTCGTGTCAAAGCCGCAAAGCATTTTTACTTATTCTTTTTCAACTCGTGGTGGCGGTTACTATGCAGACGGAAAGAGGCTAAACCTAGGTGGTGAACTAGGGTATCGTTTTCAACCATACCTAAGCTTTGCGCTAGGTTTCAATTACAACGACATTCGTTTGCCCTCCCCCTGGAATACAAAGACTTTCTGGCTCATCGGGCCGCGCCTTGACGTGACGCTTACCAATAAACTATTTTTTACAGCCTTCGCGCAGTACAACGAGCAACAAAACAACGTGAATTTAAATACTCGACTTCAATGGCGATATAAGCCTGCGTCTGACTTATTTATTGTTTATACTGATAATTATTTACCCGATAATTTCGCCGTGAAGAACAGGGCACTAGTGATTAAATTTACCTACTGGTGGAATATGTGACAACGTACACACCTTTCTACATTTGGGGTTGTTCTTGACCATTAAAATCACCTCGTAATGATCTGTATCTCTTACGCGCCTCAGCTGCGTACACGCTGCCTGGATACTTATTCAGGAATTCCCTGTAAATCTCCATTGCCTTGTCCTTTTGAGAAAGTTGACGTTCATAGATTTCAGCTCGCAGGAAATACGCATCATCAGCCAGTATGTCATCGCCATAGTCCTGAATGATCTTCTCCAACAGGCCAATGGATTTTTCGAACTCACCTTGACGCATTCTGATGTTAGCCTCCAGCCAGTAGACATCATCCAATATGGTCTGATTGGAAATGCTCAGGGTAGAATCGGTCTGGTTCGACAATATCGCGCCTCCAGTTTTCACATTTGGCGATTTTTGTACCCTGCCTTCTTTCAATAATTCAATCTGTTTAAGGGCTTCTTCATTTTTATTTTGATAAAGCAGTAATTCTATTGATGCATATTGTTTCAATGCTTCGCCGACAGAGTCGAAAGCAATGTTTTCCTTGATCCTCATACTCAGGTCTAGTGCATCATTCGCTATTTCCCTTGTTGTGGCCTGCTTTAATATGTCCAGGTGTTCCTGAGCAAGACGAAAATCACCTTTGTAATACGATAACTTCGCATTTTTGAGTTTGGCCTCATATCCGATAGGATTTTCCTTTTGCACTTTCTCAACCTGCGAATACAGCAAAGTTGATTCCCATGGTTCTCCTTTTAGCAAGTATATATCACCCAAATCAAGCTTAGCTTTTGATTTCAGATGAAGCGATGTTCTTGGATTCAAAAGAAGTTTGCTGATGATGTGGATAGCAGAATCTTTTTGATCCAGATAGTTGGCAAAGAGCAGCGCCTCGCTTCTGGCTGCCTCCAGTGAGTTAACGTTGTCCGGATATTGATTTGTGAAGTCTCTATAATCGTCAATAAGAATTTGGACCGAATCTTTATTTACAGGAAAAGATTTTTTAACCCGTGCTTCGCGTGTTCGGATGAGGCCCAGTCTTGCCAGCAAGTAGGTTTGTGTATTGGGAAATTCACGAATAACATAACGATATACCTTTAAGGCATTGTCGTAATCTTCATTGTCCAAGGCAACACGTGCAACCTCCATGGATTTTTCTCCTTCCCTCCTATATCGCTTGTCGTACGCACGCGCCTGTATGAATGAAGCATAAAAGTTTTTTTGTTGCATCGTTACCCAGATCAATAAGTCTGAGTAGACCTCTACATCTGGATGAGCCTGAATTTTTTCATAAAGAAGTTTTTCCAGGCTTTCTAATTCCTCAGGTTTGGTCAATAACGCCTGCATAACATTTTTAACGTATTGAATATTGGCAGAGCTCTGCGTTACGTAGCTCAAATATTCCTGCACCATTTTGTCCTGATTTCCCTTGATGCGATGGAGCATGGCCAGCTCCAGACAAAACAAATAAGGATTTCCTAAGGCTTGCCTGCTATCGCTTAATGCCTGAATGCCATAATCGACGAGCGACCTTGCCATAAAGAAATCCGACATCATCTTAATGCGCTGTGCGTTGCTCTTATTTTCGGATATCAGATCTTTGTAATATCTGTCAGCTTTAGATAGCTCTCCAGATCGTACGAAAATAAGTCCATGGTCCAAATTGTATTGAATATTCAGAGGATCTTTCTTAGAAAGCTTTTGAAGAAATTTTTGCGCCTCATCAAATGCACTAATATCGAGCAACAAATTGAAGTAGTTGTTATATATGTATGGATGATTAGCTTCTTGTTTAGCAAGCTCCTTAAACATTTCCAGTGCTTTCTTTTTATCGCCTTTTAATAGGTATTCATTAGCCAGCTGGATATCATCCTGGTTCTGAGCCTGGGTTAGCGTTGCTAAAAGTAAGAGGATCAATGTTATCCGCATGCAGTTGGTACTTGTTACTATTATTTAATATATATGTTATTAATATAGTTAACAATGTTGAAATGTTCACTAGTTGGCTGCCTTTTACCCGTTGAATTCATGTGGATATCTATGGAGTGACAAGTAACTAATTTTCAATGGTTTGGTGACTGTTCAACATTGCTGTAAGTGTGTGGATAGAATTTGTGTGTATGGAACCGAATGTTAACCGATGTGTGTAAAGCTTGTTTTGTGAACATCAATAATGACGAAATCGTTACAATCAAATTATGAACGGTTGAAACTCCTGGTTTACGGAAGCTATCAACACGTTGTCAGTGTTTTATTAACAATGGGCCGAGTTCCCAGTTGGCCTTGAGATTTATCAAAGGAGAACCCTTTTCGTTCTTATAGAAAAGGATTTCCTCGGGTTGTCGCTTGAGATAAAAGTTGCCAGGATCCCACCGCCCATCGTTGTTTTCATCTATAACTAAACGCAATTGATAGTCACCGGGTTTAAGGTCCTCAAAATTGAATTTTCTCAAATTGGCCACAGAGCGCAGCATCTGAAAATCCTTGGACAACAATTGGACGAAGAAGTGTGGTGCTTGCGTTTGAACTTCTACGAGAATGATGCCTGTGTCTTCAAGCTTGCTTGGTGGGTAGCTATTGACTGCCCTTTTTGAACTATCGAGTTCAATGCTTATGAATGCCGCATTACCCATGTAGAATTGATTCTTGTTTGAGGTCTTAGAGGTTTTTGCGGCAGGTCGAATTGGGGATGCGGCGACACTTCTTCTTTGTTCCGAAGTTGAGGTTGATGGAGTTTCTTTGGGAAGGAGATTTCTATCGAAAGTTTTTTCAATGAAGAGAATATTGCGTAGACTATCCCAGCGAATATTTTGAGCGTTGAAGGGAATGACTTGGGTGGAGTCGATTCGATAGAAAATACTATCGAAGTTTACAGCTAACACTGGCTTGTTGAATTGAATTTGCCCCCTTATAACGCCCTTGGTGCCGATGACTTCGAATTTATCGAGATTTAGTTCGAAGCCCTCCGGAGTCACTTGCCGTTTCAGGAATTTTACGTATAGTGTCGTGTCAATTGTGTTTGAGATGCTGTCAAGGGCGGTGAAGCGAATAGAGACGCTATCTTTGTCTTCGAACGTATTGTAAACGCGGATATTGGCAAGGTCTTCGCCAAAGGAGGATATTATTGTTTCTTGTTCAGTTGTGGTAATTTGGTAGTGGCTTAAACTCTTCGTGGCCTTTATGTTAAAATAAGTGCCGGACGGCCTGCTGCTGGTTAACTTTAATGGTCTGCCGTCAAGGCGCACGAGCGGGACTTTCAGCCCGCGGATATTTTCTTCAAGTTGTAATGGTTCTTGTAAGAATCCATAAGATTCTGTTTTGCTATCGACAATGAGATTCTTGTTCTTGTCTTCGAAACCGTATAAAAAGTATTTGCCCGGTTTAAGATTTTCAATTTTGAAGAGCCCCTTGGCGTCCGACTTGGTGACGTAAGTTGGTCTATGCTTAAATATATTGAATGTATCGTTTTCATAGAGCGCCAGCGTAGCATCCTTAATTTCTTTGGCGCTTAGTGGATCAAAAGCATTGCCTTCAACTGCTAGCGAGTCAATATAGCTGCCAGTGCTGAACGCTAGTTTGAGCATGGCAGCAGGATTTTTTTCAGTTATGTCCTGTATGGCCTCCCGGAAATTGATGGAGTAGGTAGTGTTGGGTTTCAAATCATCTTCTAGGATGATGGTCACTTGATTTTTGCGGGAAGTGGCATTAACAGGTTTGCCTAGGTCTGGCGTTATTATGATTTGATCTCTGGGATTATTGAGCAGTATATGTTCAGAGAACGCTAGCTGAATTGTCTTACCTTTAAAGTTAAGTTCATTCGAACGTGGTTGTGACGAAATAAGGGTGGGAGGAATAGAATCCTTTGGTCCACCCGTAGGTGCAGTTTGTCGTGCGCATGAAAGGGCGAATATCGAATAAAGAATCAGATAGCTGTGACGTGCTAGATTCATCGATGAGCAATATATATTAAGCTGGAGTACTCCATTGACTTTTTGGCATAGCGATTACTGCGCAAGGCGTTTGTAAAACTAGTGGCTGCACTTCGGATAGTATAGGATCCGGTGCGGTATTTTTCGCTTAACAGGCTAATATAAAATGCGTCTAGCCGCATCGGTACTATGCCAGTCACTCTCAGCGAATGGTTTTCGAGAAATCGGGTCATGCTTTTCACGCTAAAGTGCCAAAGGTGTCTGGGGACATCATAGGCTGCCCAATTTTGTTTGTAATGGTGGGCATCCCAACTGCGATGATTGGGTACCGCGACGATGAGCGTCCCGTTTTCCCGAAGAAGTTTTTTTAAGGTCTCAATCGTTGCGCTGAGTTCGTGAACATGCTCCATCACATGCCATGCTGTGATAACATCAAATCTTTGTTTGCCGTGTGTGATTTCATCTAGCGAAGCTCTGATATCTTTTGAAATAATATCTGGTGCTTTCTGACGGGCGATTTCTGAGGGTTCGACACCAGCGACATCCCATCCATTCGATTTGGCAAGCTTCAAAAATTGACCGACGCCAGTTCCGAAGTCAAGCAGGGCTTTTTGACGTGAAGGTGCGGCATGTTTATCTACGATAGACATCTTCCATTTTAATGTGAACGTCCGAGCAGTAACATAGATCTTGTCAATGAATGTCTGCGCTTTATTACTGTGTGATATATAGGCGGGAGATTCATAATATCGTTTTCCTTGTTCTGTGGTCGGGCGTGGACTTGTGATGACGAGTTCACAATCCGTGCATTTGATCAAATGAAAAGTTTCATGTGAAACGGCGTGATCAATACAAGTAATGAATGGAGCAAAGCTGATGCCGTTACAAATGGGGCATTGTGTAATTTCGGTCATTTCCCCATATAGATTGTCAGGACTGATAGATCAGCAGGGGAAACTCCACTGATTCGGGAAGCTTGGCCAACGGTTTCTGGCTTTAATCGCTTCAATTTTTCTCGTGCTTCGGAGGAAAGAGCTTTAACGCGGTCGTAATCAAAATCGGGCAAAATTCTGAACCCTTCCAGATTTCCGAGTTTTTTTGCCAAGACTTCTTCCCTTGCGATGTAGCTTTCATACTTGATGTTGATTTCGACCTGTTGCCGCACTTCGGGTGAGTATGCGTTAATTACTTGCGCCAATTGAGAATTCACTTTTTTGAGGTCCGTGATCTGTATTTGCGGGCGTTTTAGTAGTTGGGAGATACTTATTTTTTCTTTTAATGCGGAGGTATTTAAATCCACAAGGCTATCATTAACGGTATCGGGATCTAATTTGAGTTTCGTCAGTTCGCTTCCGAGCTGGGCGATTTCGATTTTCTTCGCCAGGAGAGCATCGAACCTTTCGCGTGATGCCAATCCCAGTCGGTAACCAATTTCAGTAAGTCGAAGGTCTGCGTTGTCCTGCCGTAAAAGGATTCTATACTCCGCGCGGGAAGTGAACATGCGGTATGGCTCCAGTGTACCTTTGTTTACGAGGTCGTCGATCAAGACGCCGATATAGGCATCAGACCTTTTTAATACAAACGGCTCTTTCGAGTGAATCTTGTTGTGCGCGTTGATGCCTGCCATCAAGCCCTGGCACGCAGCTTCCTCATATCCGGTCGTGCCATTAATCTGGCCCGCAAAGTACAGATTATCAATAACTTGCGTTTCAAGGGTTAACTTAAGTTGAGTTGGTGGAAAGTAATCGTATTCAATTGCATAGCCAGGTCTAAACATTCTGGCGTTTTCGAAGCCTGGTATTTTGGTAAGTGCTTTGTACTGAACGTCCTCAGGCAGTGACGTTGAAAACCCATTAACATAAATTTCTATCGTATTCCACCCTTCCGGCTCAACGAAGATTTGATGCCGTTCTCTCTCAGCGAAACGGTTTATCTTATCTTCTACAGACGGGCAGTATCTTGGTCCTATCCCTTTGATTCTTCCCTGGAACATTGGCGATTTATCAAAGCCCTTTCGAAGTTCGTCGTGAACCTTTTCGTTTGTATAGGTAATCCAGCAGCTGACCTGTTTATGGAGCGGGCGTGTTTGAGGGAGGAATGAGAATTTACCAGGGTTTTCATCACCGGGCTGTTCCTCCATTTTCGCATAGTTCAGGCTGCGCCCGTCGACGCGGGGAGGCGTTCCGGTTTTCATTCGGCCCGAGTCGAAGCCTAGTTGCACAAGTTGTTCGGTTATTCCGAAGGCCGCATTTTCGGCGGCTCGTCCGCCGCCGAAGTTTTTTTCGCCGATATGTATTTTGCCATTAAGGAATGTTCCATTGGTTAATATCACGGCCTTGGCCATGATCTTTAGGCCCAGATTCGTAGTAATTCCGGTCACCTTCCCATTTTCAATTAGGAGGCCTTTCACCATTTCTTGCCAGAAGTCAATGTTTGGATTTCTCTCAAGAGCTAAGCGCCATTCCTCCGAGAAACGCATTCTGTCATTTTGAGTACGCGGGCTCCACATGGCCGGCCCCTTTGACAGATTTAACATTCTGAATTGAATCATTGATTTGTCTGAAACAATTCCGGACAATCCGCCCAGGGCGTCAATCTCGCGAACTATTTGACCCTTGGCCACGCCACCCATTGCAGGGTTGCAGGACATTTGGGCAATGGTGTTCATATTCATCGTCACGAGGAGAACCGATGACCCCATTGATGCGGCTGCATTTGCGGCTTCACAGCCTGCATGTCCGGCCCCAATTACAATTACATCATATTGTTTAAACATATTCTGTCAGCGAGGTTCCACGTGAAACGGACTTACCCACAAAATTCATCCACATTTCCACAATTCGTTCCACGTGAAACAAACCTCCATTAAAAATCTCTCAAAGATAGGTAGGCAAATTCTTTTTCGCGCATGATCTTTTTCTCCCCAGCTGACTTGTCGTTATAACCCAGCAGGTGCAATAACCCATGCACCATAACTCTGTGTAGTTCTTCCGCAAAGCTGACTTGGTATTTGGCCGCGTTTTCCGAAACACGCTCAATGCTAATATAGATGTCACCACTAATTCCGGCCTCGTTTTCCGAGGTATTGAAAGTTATGATGTCTGTTAGCGTATCGTGACGTAGATATTCGATATTGATGCCCAACAGATAGCTGTCCGAGCAAAAGATATAGGTTAGCTCAACAAGGGATTTGTTCTCAGCTGCGACGACGTGCCTTAACCAGGCTCTTGTCTTTCGAATGGCTGGGGGACAAAACTTGATGTCTTCGGAAAAAAAATAAATGCGGGAACGCATTTATACATTGATGTAAAAGGATAGTTCAACGACGCTGCCCTTCTCCTTAAAATCTACCTCATCGGAAAGGTGTTTCATTAAAAAAATCCCGCGTCCACCCAGCTTTTCAATGTTTTCTGGCGCCGTTGGGTCAGGAAGGTTTTCATAATCAAAACCTTCACCTTCATCTTTAACGACGAATCGAATCATACTATCATCGAGAGAAAGGGCCAAATAAACATTCTTAGCTTTATCATTGGCGTTACCGTGTTTGATCGCGTTGTTTACAGCCTCCGTAACGGCTATCATGATGTTGCCATAAATGTCATCATCAAGCTGGAACCGTTCTTTCGCATTGTCTATAAAACTTTCAATCATTCGAATATTCTCCGCGATGGACGGAACCTGTATGCTAATAGTGTTCATGTATTGTGCTCTATATTTTAATTCCCCATTCTCTTAAAGTACTCGCTCACCTCTTTCTTGTAGTAAGGGTAAAGCTTTGGGGGCACTGTCTTCAGCAATTCTACTTCTTTTTCCTTTAGTCGCAAATAATCTTCAAAGGCTCTTGGAATTTCTTTATCATACTCTTTGGCCGTTTCGCCCTTCCGCTCGTCATCCATATCCTGCTCTCGTGCTGACTTTTCAGTTTCTAATAACCTGGTGAGTATTTCCTGCTGACGTTTGATTAATTGGTCCGTCAACTGTTTGTTCACTAAATCCATCTCCGTTTGCTCCATCTTAGAAGGCAGATCGCCTCCCGGCATTTGTCCGTCCTTCATTCTCTCCTCCATTTCCTTCAAAGCTCTTCTGATACGTTCTTGCTCTGCAGCCATTTCTGCCAATTCCTCCGACAACTCTCGCCCTGATTTATCGCTACCCTTTAACTCCTGAATCTTCTCGTTGAGCTGCTGTTGCATTTGGCTTAAACTGGGCTTTTGCCCTTTCTTCTTAGATTTACCCATCGAGGGCTGAGCATTAGCCATCATTTGCATCATCATATCGAAGTGGTCATCCAACATGAGCGCAAGGTTATTGATGGATGTCATCGTCATTTGCATTTCGCTCGATGCTTTCGGTTTTCTTCGCTCCCGGTTAGCCTCTATGACCTTGTCGAGGTGGTCATTTAACTCGCCAACTTCCTTAGTCACAATCGATCCCATGAACGGATCGCGCTTACCAAGAGCTAACAGGCTGTCCTCCAGCACTTTAGCATCATCCTTAAGCTTTAATTGCTGTTGAGCGATTGTATTGAACCGAGGATCATTCTGATTAAGCTCATTAAATCCCTTCATCAGATTTTCTTGGTCAAACGACAACTTAACAAGGCCGTGAATGATCTCGCGAAGACTTTCAAGGTTCTGCATATCCATCTCCATAGTCATAGCACTTTGAGCATCCTCCATCTGCTGCTGCATCTTTTGCATTTTCTGGAGCGCCTTTTGTTGAGCTCCTTTTGATTTCGACGGACTATTTTGCTCTAACATCTCCTGACTTTCTCCCTGCTGCTCCTCTATCTCCTGTGAGTTTTCCTCCGAAGGCAACTCATCGTCCTGCTGAATCTCTTCAGCTAACTTCTTTAGCTGCTCCAACTCTTCGGCTGTTTTTTGGGTTTCTTCTTTCAACGATTCCTGCTCCTTTGCCAATTCTTCACTGGTTGTATCGGATTTATTGTCGCCTTCTTTTTTATCGTCACCCTCCTTCTTGCCTTCCGACTTGTTGTTCTTGCTCTCTTTCCCCTCATTCTTTTTTTCCAGCGATTCTGTGTCTTCTAAAAGCGACTTCTGACGCTCGATTTGTTCTTTCAGATCCTGCGCAATCTTCTCAACCTTTGTTTCATACTGTAACTGCTTGAACAGTTCCAAAGTACGTTCCAACTCCTTTTCCAGGTTGTTCGTGTTCTGATTGAGCTTGTCCAGAAGCTTTTGCAGCTGCGACATATCAGAATTTTCTTTCAATAATCTTTGCAATTCCTCGAAGAGCTTTTTTGTCTCCTCATCCAAAAGTTCTTCCATCAACTTTTGAATCTGTTCCGCCTTCTGACGTATCCGCTCATCCTGTTCCGTAAATGCCTCTTTCTTCTCTTCCAGCAATTTGTTCTGTTCCTTTAATTGCTCAATGATCTGGTCCAGTCCCTGTTTCTGCTGAATGATATCTTCCAGCATCTTTTTATCCTGCCAGTCAAGCGATTGCTTACCCTTCAATTTTTGGTTGGCCTGCTCAATTTTCTCCTGGAGTTTATTCGCCTTGCCCACGCTTTGATCAATTTTCTCCTGAGTCTTTGCTTGTGAGCGATTAATCTCTGCAACCAGATTATCTTCAGTAGGAACGAAGAAAGTGTAATTGGCGCTCTTGGTGGACTTTCTTCCGTTAACTCCATCGTTATCCCATACTTCCAAGAAATACTCGAGCTGCTCTCCCGGATTCAGTTTCAATGAGTCCAAGGTCCATGGATAGAAAAATGTTTGTTGAATTTGATTACCTGAGATGGGAATATTTAACGTTCGCCTTAAGGTTTCCTTTCGATCTTCGTCGCGTATTTTAAAGTGGAGTGCGAGTTTCGTAACACCGTAGTCATCTCCGATAATGCCGCTTAGCACAACCATCTTATACAATACAGAGTCCTTGAAGTTGTTGACGGCAATCTTTGGGTATTGGTCTTTAATGACATCAATTTGATAAGATATCTTCTCCTTATTTGAACTTTTATCATTTTCTAAAACAATTTCGTAATGATCCGGATTTTGAAATGCTTTTTTGAATGTAAATACATCACCATCCGTCGATTGAAATGCGCTCTTGGAATCATCACTGTTAAAAAGTATAGCAGCTCTGTCAGCATTCTGAGTGGACAGCCTCCAATTCACAACTGTCCCTTCAGGTATTTCCAAATTCCCCGCATTCATCAAGGTCTCATTTTTTCGGCCGATGTATCTGGGGAAATGGAGATCAACATTAAACCCTGATAACTCCGGTCTATTGACGATTGTTACGCGATATACATCTGAAAAAAACCCTGCCGCTTCCAACTGGAAGTCAAACCCACTTTGCAAATTTTCGAAAGTGTAAGAGAATATGTTTCCTTCCGCAATCCTATCAAACTTGAGACGCTGATTGCCATTGATGAGGTACAGATCACGCGGTAGTGCCTCTCCTGTCAACTGTACCTCTAGTGTAAAATCCTCGTTATAAAATCCAGTCAGAGATTTTGAAATCGAAAAATTAAAAGGTGCCTTGGGCGAATACTTGCGTGTAAAATGGACAATGCGATCTGTGCTCTGGGTCAGTATGCTTCGATTGAATAAGAAAATAGCAATGATGACGACGACGGGTATGAGAAGAAATTTAACATACTTCCTGTTTTCATTCAGATCAATAAAATTATCAAAGGGCACAGGATCAAACTCCTTTGACCTCTGGTCAATGCTCGCATAGATAAGTGCAGAGTTTTTACCAGAAGCCGCCAACTGAATGAGATTTAGTAGCCTGTCTTTCACAGTGGGTACATAAGCCCCAATTACTTTTGCGCTTTGCTCCTCACTAAGTCCTCGATTAATGAGCCACCACTGCAGTGGATCCTTCAAAAATTTGATAATACAAAAAATCGCCACGCCTACGAATGTCACCAGTATAAGAAGCCGGGCCACTGGTCCCAGCCATAAATTATGCTCGAGAATAGCAGCCAGCAGGTAGTAGGAGAAAAGAATTGATAATGAGAGAATGATTCCACGAACAAAAATATTGAGGTAATATTTTCTGTTGAATGACTTAATCTTTTTCTGAATGCGATCTAATCCTGCTCCCATACCAAAACCATTAATTATGAAAACGCAACATCATAAAGAAAGTTGAACTACACCAAGATAACCCCTTAATCGCACATAGGCAAAATACTTCAGGACGATACACTGCCAGGGGAAGAATTCGGTGAAATCCAATCAAACTCCTTCTCAAAATACTCGATAACATGCATCTTTAACAGACGTTCTTGCTCCAGCAAGTCAAAATGCGGAAGTTTCTTCACCATCTTCCAGTGAGGCCAACCGTCGCGATCCAAGCCCTCCAGCTCGTAATAGCCAGATAGGCTCAAGACTTTGCAGATACCTATGTGCATCAGATCCTGCTTTTCCTCCTTGCTGAACAATTGGCTGCCTCTACCTAATTCATGAACACCTATTAGGAATAATACGGCGTTCAGATCCTTTGGCTTCCTTCCGATCATAGACTCAAGGCTAAGTAACAGTGAAGTCCAAGTTCTTTCAAGTTCGAGGTCTCGTTTATACACGATTTCTATTTTTTGAATGTTGAAATGTGGGAACGTTTTGCATATATTTAACCAACACCGTTGACTGCAAATATATTCCGAAATGGCCAATTCAATACTTCCCGCATTGATCAGGGATTTTGTCACACTAATTTTTCCAGACTACTGTCTCGCTTGTAAAAATTCCCTCGTAAAGGGTGAGAAACTCATATGCACAAGATGCATCCTGCAAATGCCTCAAACGAATTATCATCTCGATGAGGACAATCCCCTTAAGGCTCGTCTTTCAAACCGCATCCCTCTGCGCTATGCAATGGCCTTCCTTAAGTTCAGCAAAAGCGGGAAGGTACAGTCAGTTTTACACGCCCTTAAATATAAGAACGAGCCCGCGCTCGGGATCCTGTTGGGGAATGTTTATGGAGATCGTATGACAGCCGCGGGTCTGTGCGGGCAATTTGAATTGATCCTGCCGGTGCCCTTGCACAAATCAAGAAAGAGAAAAAGGGGATACAACCAAAGCGCAAAATTTGCCGAGGGTCTCTCCCAAAAATTGAGAATTCCATTCTCCGACGACTTGTTGGAAAGGACAATAAAAACAGAGACACAAACTCGGAAAAGCAAGTTAAGCCGGTGGCAAAATGTGACAGAAGTTTTCCGTGTAAGAGATGAAAAGGCGCTCCAAAACAAAAATATTCTGCTTGTTGACGATGTAATAACTACTGGTGCCACCCTCGAGGCCTGTGGCAACTTCCTGATTCAGGCAGGGTGTCGTTCATTGAGCATAGCGTGCATCGCTGAGGCATAAAAAAACCCTGTTGTCCAGGGTTTTTAGACTTGATGTATTCGTTTCCTTAGTAGTTGGAACCCGCACGGATCATAGCGCAACGAAATCCGATGGTAGCAGTAGCAGAGTCCTGATCAAGGTACCTTCTTGTTCCTGGCGACATCCAGTAAGCCACATCCTTCCAGGATCCCCCTTTGTAAACACGAGCGCGATCTGTAATCAAGGATGTGAATGATTGTGGGTTCTTCTCAAAGTCACTGTTATAGCCGGAATTTGCACCAGAAGCAGGGTCCAGGAACCCATCTCTGCGGATTGGGTTCAGATCGTCAAAATCCTGGTATGACATGGGGCGGTAAATATCTTGAACCCATTCACTAACATTTCCTGCCATGTTATACAGTCCATAGTCATTGGGAGGGTACTCATATATATACGAAGTGATCAATGCGCCGTCGTTCAGGCGGCCCGCAATACCAGCGTAGTCACCGCGGCCGCGTTTAAAATTTGCAAGCATGAATCCCATTTGCTTTCCGTACGGATTTCGAACTGCATGTCCATCCCAGGGGTAAATGCGTTGGTGCGTTTGCAATTCCTCCAACCACTGTGTACCTATCAATGCCTGCGCGGCGTATTCCCATTCCGCTTCGGTAGGAAGCCTGTAGGCAGGAACAACTATTCCTGACTCAAGTGGAATACGTCCGTCACTCTCCGCATATTCCTCGCCGGCGTCCTCAGCCAGCTTTATATTAACGGCACGGGTCCTCCAGACAGCAAACTTGCTTGCCTGATTCCAAGTGATACCAACCACAGGGAAATAGCGGAACCCGGGATATCTTAAGTAATGCTCCACATAAGGGTCATTGAATGCAAGTTTCCCAACCCATACAGTAGTGTCGGGTAGGGCATCCTGATATGCCTCTTGAGACGAGTCTTTAGCAAGGTAGTGCATATACTCTAACCAGTGCACGTTGGCAATTTCCGTTTCATCCATGTAGAAGGAGGCCACAGAAACTGTTCTTTCAATATTGTCACGGTAAGACATAACGTCTTCCTCAAATGAGCCCATCACTGCTCGTCCACCTTCGATGAATACCATATTGGGGGCATCCGGCTGTCCTTCGTATGGATTCACCATAAAACCTCCCTGATCTTCGTCATTGTACGCCAACCCAGTGGCCGTACTTACTTGACCGGGATTCTGAGCTGTCGGCTTTCCGCCTTTTCCGCCGAACAGTGAACAGGCAGATAAAACTACCGATCCACCCAGCACATACAAGACAACCTTGAAAGAGTACTTCATTTTATTTTTAGAGTTTAATGAATGCTAAATAACGCCATAAAAGCATGTTTTCCAAGTTGGTGCAAGTTTTCTCGTCAATCAGTAATAGAATGTGAGTAGCTCTTTATGAACGCAAAGAATACTAATCTATTGTTTCGGGAATAACTAATCCATTTTTGGGAAGTCAGGATTATGATAAGGTAGATTAATTAACATTTTGAGCCGTTAAGCAGGGTGGCACAGAATTTTGAATAGAGGTCATAAAAAATGACCGATATGGTTACCCTTCAAAATTTCAGAGTAATGCCGTTCGAAAGGAAATGTGATGTTATTACCTTTTATGGCAATTATTTGGCCCAAAGAAATTGCGCTGATTGCAAGGTTTTCCTCTACCATACCGAGGGCTTCTTTATTGAGGTTTTTTATTCGCCCAAGTATCAAAAGGTGCTTATGATTAATGCTTTTGATAAAGCGATTGGCTTAGAGCCTTATTTAGATAAGATCTCACTTGCCGATTTGATAGGCTGATCGGCAAGTCGGCTTAACAATTCAATGGCCGCATCTACAGTTTTAATTTGATTCATCAAAAGCATAGCCTTACCGGCCGTATCCCTCATCTTAAATTGTCGGGGATGCTGCTGAACATAGGAAAGGATTTTCCCAAAAATTTCCGAACTAAAATAATTATCGTTATTGGTGATAAAATAGGCGCGCAGAGTCTCATTCTTCAGCGATAATTTTTCAAATCCCAAGAGTTCGCCTAACCAGCGCAGCCGGACGGTACTTACAAGCTCGAGTACGGGCGTTGGCAGAGGGCCAAATCGATCACGGATCTCATTTGTAAATTCTGACAGCTGCCCCTCGTCCTTGATGTTGTCAAGCCTCGAATACAGTTGCAGTCGTTCACTGATATTATTGACATAGACATCAGGTATCAGGATCTCAAGGTCGGTTTCAATAACACAATCCTGAACCACATACTTCGCTTTTTCATGAAGTTCTTCCTTGAAAAGATCTTTGAAATCGGTCTCCTTCAGTTCCTGAATGGCATCATCCAAAATCTTATGATAAGTATCGAATCCGAGATCCGTGATAAATCCGCTTTGCTCTCCTCCTAAAAGATTTCCTGCACCACGAATGTCCAGATCGCGCATCGCCACCTTAAACCCATCTCCCAACTCTGAGAACTCCTCTAACGCAGCCAGTCTCTTTCTTGAGTCCGCAGTCAGGAGCGACGCGGGTGGAGTCAACAAGTAGCAGAAAGCCTTCTTATTCGAACGTCCCACGCGCCCGCGCATCTGATGCAAGTCTGACATTCCAAACATATGGGCCTGATTTATCATGATTGTGTTGGCATTTGGGATATCAAGACCTGACTCTATGATATTCGTTGACACGAGCACATCATATTCACCATCTATGAACTTAACCATTACTTTCTCAAGCTTGTCTCCGTCCATTTGGCCATGCGCGATGCCAATTCGCGAATCCGGCACTAGCTTATAAATATTATTGGCCATGGATTCTATGTCACTCACGCGATTGTGTACAAAGAACACCTGGCCCCCTCTTTTTAATTCGTAACTAATAGCATCGCGTATAACCACCTCGTTGAACGTGTGAAGCTCGGTTGTGACCGGCTGCCGGTTTGGCGGAGGGGTGGATATGATGCTTAGATCACGCGCACCCATAAGAGAGAAATGAAGTGTGCGGGGAATAGGCGTTGCCGTCAATGTCAGTACGTCAACGTTAACCTTCAATTCCTTTAAACGATCCTTAACTTTTACACCGAATTTCTGCTCTTCGTCAATGACTAGCAAGCCAAGGTTCTTGAAATTTACATCAGTGCTGACAACCCTGTGAGTGCCGATCAAGATGTTGACTTTTCCTTCTCTGACTGATTCCAGGATCTGTTTGATTTCTTTGTCTGTCTTGAACCTGGAAATGTATTCTATCGTGATAGGAAAATTAGATAACCTTTCACTAAAGGTCCGGAAGTGTTGCATAGCCAGAATTGTCGTCGGTACCAGTACAGCAACTTGCTTTCCTTCTGTTGCTGCCTTGAAAGCAGCTCTTATAGCTACTTCTGTTTTACCAAAGCCCACATCGCCGCAGACTAGTCGATCCATGGGATGCGGCTGTTCCATATCCTTCTTTACGTCCTCGGTAGCTCTGGCCTGATCCGGTGTATCCTCGTACATGAATGACGACTCAAGTTCAGCTTGCAAAAATCCGTCTGGAGCATAAGCAAAACCCGGCGCGGATTTTCTCTTGGCATAAAGTTCAATCAATTCCTTCGCAATATCCTTGACTCGTTTTTTCGCTTTAGCTTTTTTATTTTCCCACTCCTGTGAACCGAGTTTGCTGATAATGGGCGGCGCTCCCTCCTTACCCGAATACTTAGAGATCTTGTGCAGTGAGTGAATGCTTACATATAATAGATCATCGTCTTTGTAGACTAGCCGTATCGCCTCCTGCTCATGTCCGTTCGTTTCTTTTTTCTCAAGGCCTGCAAACTTGGCGATGCCAAAATCGATGTGCGTGACGAAATCTCCCGGTTGAAGCGTCTGGAGCTCGCGAAGGGTTAAGGCCTTCGATTTTGAAAATTTCTCTTTTGCCCTATACCTGTGAAAGCGCTCAAAGATCTGATGATCGGTATAGCAAACAATACGGAGGAGAGAATCCACGTACCCTTGTCGCAGCGAAAAATCAAGCGGCTCAAAATTCAAATGAGGATTGATCTCTTCAAAAATTCCTTTAAGTCGTTCATTTTGCCGAGGGACATCGGCGGTGATGAAATTTTTGAACCCTTGATTTTGGTGATCGTAGAGATCCCCCGCTAGCATTTCAAAATTCTTATTGAAGGATGGCTGCGATGATGATTGGAACTCGAACACTCTTGATGCGAATGCCATGAAACGGTTGCCAAACTCAATCCATTTAAAATTTGCAGTATGGCGGGCGAACGCGGCACCATCATCCACTAGCCTTTCCGGTGACGAAATGACTTGAGTTGCACTGGTATGAATTATTTTGTTGAAAGACTCGTCAACCTTGTCAAAGCTTTTTTGAACCACATCGCGTGTGAGCAGATAGTCCTTGAACCATAACCGTGTGTCTACTGGAATGAACTCAAAAAAGGATTGACGTTCATCATTCATCAGCTTTGATTGAATATTTGGAATGATATTCACTGTCTGCAAAGCTTCTACTGACAGCTGTGATCCAGGATCAAATGTCCTGATACTATCAACTTCGTTACCAAACAATTCTATTCGATACGGATACTCATAGGCGAATGAGAAGATATCTATTATACCCCCCCGAATGGCAAATTGACCTGCTTCATAGACAAAATCCGTCTTTTCAAAGTCGTAAGTATGCAGGAACTCCTCCAGAAAGTTCAAGTCCAGTTTTTCCTTTAGCTTAACTGAGAAAGTATTCTTGGCCAATGATCTCTTATTGATGACTTTTTCTGCGAGGGCTTCAGGGTACGTAACAATGATCTCTGCTGTTGTTTTGTTCGAGAGGCGATTCAGAACTTCAGTGCGCATAAGCACGTTTGCATTTTCTATTTCATCAAACTCGTATGGACGTTTGTAGGAAAGCGGGAACAACAGAATTTCTCGCGATAATAAATTCTGTAAGTCATTTTGGAAGTAAGAGGCCTCGTCTCTGTCATGTAAAACAACGATATAGTCCTGGGGGTGAATTTTAAAAATCGAAGAGAGTATCACGGCATCGAGACTGCCGGAGAGGCCTTTCAACTGAATTTTCGTATTGGAAAGCAAAGCAATCTCCGCAGCTACGGTCTTGATGAAACCATCTGCCTTGTAATAATTCAAAAAATCGCTCACCCTCACTTCACTAATTTAAGGAAAGGGTGCAAAGATAATATTTACAATCTTCGTTCTCCAAGAGTGGGTGGATTTCTATTAATTTTAGAAGGTGGATAATCTTCAAACCATCTTTTTATGGACTGGAACGGTATTATTTTCGTTGCTTATAATAGGGCTTATCACACCTCATAGGATGCTGTGGTGGCAAGAGGTGCAAAACCGCCGAATGGTAATAAAGCTATATGGCACAGGCGCTATCTTATGTATTTTTCTATATTCGTTAATCCGATTGATTTCTATATGAGACTTTGTCTACTGTCGAGTTTGGTTTTGACAATTATGTTATTATCCTGCTCAGGACCTTCAAAAAACAAAGTCACCGAAGAACTCGTCTCGACCACGACGAATGACTTGCCAAAAATGACCGTATTGACTCCTGACAGAACTCACATAAATCTGAGTCAGCTGAAAGGAAAGGCAATTCTTATACTTTTTCAGCCGGATTGCGATCATTGTCAACGCGAGGCCAGAGAAATCCGGCAGCACCTGGATGAATTCAAAGACTATTCATTGTACTTTATATCATCAGATCAACTGCCCTCTATCGAGGCATTTGGAAAATCATATGACTTACTGGGTCATGGCAATGTCAAGTTTGCATCCACCACTGTGGATGATGTTATCAAAAATTTTGGTCCCATACCGGCGCCATCTGTTTACATTTATTCTGATCAGAAACTTGTGAAGAAATTTAATGGCGAGGTAGCTATAGAAACGATTCTCCAGGCTATTTGACGCTAAACGCGACCATCAGAAATTTCTTACTCATTCCCGTGCATCCAATGAGAAATCTTGGCCCGCCATCCTTCAAGCCAGTCTGCTTACGGATTTCGTCGACACGTAATGGATAATTTCGTGTTAAAATATTTGCTTTTCCTTCCTCAAAAGAAGTCAGTATTTTTTTAGGGTCGAATTTCATGTATGATGTGATTTGAAAAATCCTTCCTGGAAAATCTTTAATGAAACTTTCTGAGGTGTAGAGATGTGTGTTTGGATGGAGTTTGAATAATTTGAAACGGGAGCCAATTAATTTAAAACATCCGCTCTTTAAGAGGGATGAATTAGGTTCATATAGATATATCAGCGGATCATGATAGGAGATTTCCGCCTTGCGTTCTTCCGAAGCTAAAAATGAAAACTCAGAACTTTCGTCGTTTAGATTAATTGCTACCAGAAGAGGCTCCGACTGAAAAGATTTTTCACAATAGAACAATAGTTCTTTACACTCTCCGTGTATGGAAACGATAAATATTTTTTTAACACCCCGTAATTCATTTAGTCCCTTTTGAATGTCAAGAAGAGGAGATGATTTTACTAAAAGATTATTACATGTGCGCCAAATCTGCGGTTGAAGTGCAACCACGTCAGGTTCACACTGATCAAAGGAAAACACTTTTCGATCACCCTTCCTCCTCCTGGATGGGTCGATATAAATCAAGTCACATCTATCATCAATGGGTGATGATCTTAAGAAGTCCTCCGATGTCATGTTATAATACCTGATATTAGAGGCTCCCAACACGGCATGGTTATGTTTTGCAATCTCAAGCAGTATTGTATCAGGCTCAACAAAGTTGACCTCCCTAAAGCGCCGACTGAAAAAGAAGCTGTCGATTCCGAACCCGCCGGTCAGATCAACCAAAGTTTTCTTATGCATGTCGGCCCCTAATTCTTTCTTGACCAGCTCGACCTTGTTCAGGGCCGCCCTTTCTGAGGAGGCCTGTTCAATATGTAGTCCTCGGGGATATATTATCTTTTTTTCAGCGTACCAGGATGGGAGCTTATCTTTCGCTTTTTTTCTTCCGACGATCTGATCAACGATTGCCGAGGTAGGGATATCAAAAACAGATTTGTATTTCAAAAGAAGCTGGGTAGGGTCATCGTGATAATGTTCTTCAATGAATGACTGAGCCCGAGCAGAAAGTAAGAAGTTGATCAAGCGATTTCCAGTTAGCGCGGATCAAAATTAAACAATGTCTTTGTACCTGTTTGAATTGACAGTTTTTAACTTTGATAAAACGCAATAAATAAGTAACTGTCAAATGCAATTTGACCTAATCGTTGTAGGCGGCGGTGCTGCAGGATTTTTCGGAGCGATTCAAGCAGTTCAAAAAAAGCCTGACCTAAAGACCATCATACTTGAAAAATCAACGAAAGTTCTCTCAAAGGTCAGGATTTCCGGTGGCGGACGCTGCAACGTTACACATCATGATTTTAATCCTTTTATTTTGGCCCGGCATTATCCACGTGGTGAGAAGGCACTCAAGAAATTGTTCAAGATTTATCACGCGGAACACGTGGTGCAATGGTTTGCCTCGAGAGGCGTACCGTTGAAATCTGAAAGTGACGGGAGAATATTCCCTACCACAAATTCGTCTCAAACTATTATTGACTGCTTCAATAAAGAAGTTCAGCGGTTAGGTATCCGGATTGAAACAGCCAAGGACGTGTGCCAGATAGACCGGGCGTTAGCGGGATTTAATGTTAGGACTTCTGATGGTCAGATTTATAAAGCAAAAAAAATTCTAATAGCCTCAGGCGGAAACGCGAAGCATTCAGCGTATGACTGGATAGCCCGTCTAAATCATGCTGTCAAGGAACCCATACCGTCTTTGTTCACATTCAATGACGCCGATAAAAAATTCAAAGACTTAATGGGCGTCTCAGTACCTCATGCCGAGGTCAGGATTCAGGGAACAAAACTTTTGCAGCGCGGCCCGGTTTTGCTGACGCACTGGGGATTAAGTGGGCCAGCCGTCATTAAGCTTTCAGCGTGGGCAGCGGAGTATCTTCATGCCGTAAGTTATAACTTTATAGTACTCGTAGATTGGACGGGCGGTCTTGGCGAAGAGCAGGTCAGACTTCGTCTGGTTGAGTATAAGTCCTTGAGATCAAGACAAAAAATTTTGTCGGATAGTTTGTTCTCACTTCCGCAAAGGTTGAGTCAACGGCTATGTGAGCTGGCCGAGGTCGATGTTTCAAAGACCTGGTCTGAATTAACGCAAAAGAAAATAAACAAACTTGTGGAACTTCTCATTCGATGTCCTTTTGACATCAAGGGCAAAACCACATTCAAAGAAGAATTCGTAACCTGTGGTGGCGTCGAACTGGAGGAGGTTGATCTTACAACGATGGAAAGCAACAGGGTAAAGAATATTTACTTTGCTGGCGAAGTATTGAATATTGATGGAGAGACCGGCGGATTTAATTTTCAGAGTGCATGGACCACCGCCTACATTGCGGCAACTGCAATTGCTTCATGCGATTAGGAACGCAGGAGCTGCGCGCCTGTCGCCGTCACATCCAGTGTCATGAGAGACCCGTGAACCCAGGCAAGATTTGGATTCTCATGTCCGATGGGAAAGTTAAAGGCTATCGGATAATTGAGTTGCAGTGTTTTGTTCAAAACAATATTTTCAATCGTTTCTCCAAATGCGAGTTCAGGTTCCTTAATGTCAGTCATGTGACCGATAACCAGGCCAGCGAGGCCATCAAGTTTTCCCGCTCGTTTGAGGTGCATTAACATGCGGTCGATCCTGTAACTATATTCATCCACTTCCTCCAGAATTAAGATTTTTCCAGCTGTGTCAGGATCGTCTGAAGTTCCGATAGCATCGGCGATCAAGCTGAGATTGCCACCGATGACCGGGCCAGTAGCCTTCCCGTATCTATTGCTGCTGTTGTGTTCCGCGGAGATTGTATTGATCCCGGCAAAAAGTGTTTGTCTTAAGCTTTCAACAGAGGGACCGCTGTCGGATCTGGAGAAAAAGATAGGCATCGTGCTGTGAATGCTTTTTATGCCCAGCTTATGAAGTCTAAGGTGAAGTGCCGTAACGTCACTAAATCCAACAATCCATTTCGGATTTGTTATCAATGCAGAAAAATCAAGGTCATCCACAATCCTTGTGGTACCGTATCCCCCCCGTGCGCAGATGATAGCCCTGATCTCAGAACTATTTAGAAGTTCCTGTAAATCGGACATACGCTGCTCATCTGACCCGGCTAAGTAGGAATGATCGTTGCTGTGAAGGTTTGGCGCGCATATAACATCTAGTCCCCAGTCGACAAAAGTCCTGCAGGCCGACTCGATATCCTGGGCGCAGACTCTCCGACCTGTTGCTACGATTCCTATCTTATCTCCCGACTGTAATAATGGAGGGCTTACCATGCGTTAAAAATAATTGAATTTATGAATAGGGCATCGGCATTAAAAAAGCCTTCTGTGACACAGAAGGCTTTCTTGAATCATACAAAAATGTTATTTATTTAGGAGCTGGCGCAGGCGTTGCAGGTTTGGGTGTAACACCCAATTTTTTTAATACAAGGTCTGACACGTCCATTTTTTCATCACCATACAGGATTACATCAAGACCGCCAATTTGCTGGCTAAGAATAAAGGAATATCCATTTTCTTTGGCGACATCTTCGATTGCCTTTCCTACTTTTTTAAAGACAGGCTCCATCAGTTGAGTTTGTTTATTCTGCACGGTAGTCTGAGCATCTTGTTGCAATTTTTCAATGTTTTGCTGCATCTGTTGAAGTTCGCGCTCGGTATTCGCCTTCACGGCATCAATCATGTTGTTAAGATTCTGGTTGTATTCCTGAAATTTCTTTTGGAACTCCTGATATTTTGTGTCAATCTGGTTTTTGAGCTGAGTTTGGAGCGACTTAAGCTCGGAATCTATTTGCTTAGACTCGGGCATTTGGTTGAAAATATAATCCACATCTGCGTAGCCAATTTTTGTAGAGGCAGTTTGTGCATGGGATACGATTGCCGCCATTCCCAACACCGCAAGTAAAACAAGTTTTCTCATCTCGTAAATCAAATTTAGTTTTTAATCTTATCATTTGGGTCACCCAGACCCAGTTGGTCTAATACAAAATCAGTATAGTCGTACCGTGGATCTGTATATATCATCACAAGTTCCCCAGCTTTGTCGAACATGATAGCGAGGCTGTTTTCCTTGCAAACTTTATCAACAGCATCCCATACTTTGTCCTGAATAGGTTTGATGAGCTCCTGTTTTTTAAGAAAGAATAAACCGCCAAAACCGAAGACCTTCTTTTGATATTCCTTCAATTCAGCTTCTTTTTTCTGAATTGCGTCGGTACGTTCTTTTTTCATTTCCTCCGTCAACAGCACCTGTTCAGCCTGGAGGGCGCTATACATGCCCTCAATTTTTTTATCCATCTCCGTTACTTCCTTTTCCCATGCCTGGGAAAGCTGGTTTATCTCATCCTGTGCCTTTTTATACTCAGGCATTTTGTTAAGAATGAAATCGGTGTCAATGTAGCCGAACCTCTGAGCGTTGACAAAATTCAGGCCGAAAATGAGAAAAAATATTGTAATTAAACAAATCCTCATATTTATCTGATTTGATTACCAATCGTAAAATGGAACTGAGACCCGCTCACGTCGGCATTTCCAGGTACCCTATCAAAACCATATGCCCAATTCAGCCCTATTAACCCAAACGCGGGCATAAAAATTCTTGCGCCAATCCCGGCTGACTTATACAAGTCAAATGGATTGAAATCTTCATATTGGCCCCAGTTGTTGCCGGCTTCAGTGAATAGAAAGCCATAAATGGTTGCCGCATTACCGGTTGTAACCGGATACCGCAACTCAAGACTCAACTTTTCATAGACAATCCCCCCTTGTTGTGATGTACTATTTCCTGTGCTGTAGGTCGGGGGCGTTATCTGATTATCCTCATACCCGCGAAGCCCGATGATCTCTTTTCCTAACACAAACGAGTTAAAACCTCCGGCCAGACCACTACCGCCCAAAACAAAGCGCTCAAATGGCCCAATTCCCGTCTTTCCCTTGTTATATGCGCCCAGGAAGCCAAAATGCGCTCTTGCCTCGAGCACCAACTTCTTCTTATTATCTAAAGGCAGGTATTGGCTGACGTCGAACATCCATTTGTGATATTCCTGTAGTTTATTCTTTTCCTCGGGGGTCGCAGTGGAATAGTCTAGATCATTGAACGCTGAATATGGGGGTGTCAGTGTTACACTTAACGAAATATTTGAGCCCTGAGACGGGTACATTTGATTGTCGATGCTATTCCTTGATAACGTGGTATTGAAAGTCAGAGCATAGGATGAGCAATCTGTACAGCCCAATCCGTAGTCGATATTTTTGAGCGTATAAACAGCATATCCAAGTGAATTGGTGAGTGTAAAGTAATTGTCTGGCCACTCTAATGCCCGTCCCAGTCCAACTGAGATGTTATCGGCTTTCAGTGTCGAGTTCAAATCATTATAACTTGTGGCTCCCACCCCTGCGTATCGTGATTGAGAATGCACAAAGCTCACGCTGAGTGAATGCGGTTTTCTTCCACCAAGCCACGGTTCAGAAAATGAAAAACTATAACTCTGAAAGGATCGCCCATTGGCTTGCAGCCGCAGCGACAAGCGCTGGCCGTCGCCCCGTGGCAGCGGGTTCCACTCCTTCAGATTAGGAACATTGCGCAAGGAAAAATTATTAAATGTTAGACCCAGCGTTCCTACAAACCCGTAGTAGCCCCCCCATCCTCCCGATAGTTCTACCTGATCATTGGATTGTTCCTCTACTTGCCACTCAATGTCGACGGTGCCTTTTGCTGGATTAGGAACCAAGTTTTGGTTGATCGTAGCGGGGTTAAAGTGGCCTAGCTGCCCGAGACGCTGCTGGGTTCGGATGATGTCGGATCGTCTGAATTTCTGACCAGGAACGGTGCTAAGTTCCCTTCGTATGACGTGATCGCTGGTTCTGCTGTTACCCGAAATCGTCACTTCATTGATAGTTGCCTGGTCTCCCTCGAAAATCCGCACCTCTATATCGATTGAATCTCCTTCCACAGCAACTTCTACCGCATTTCCGCGGTAAAACAAATATCCATCATCCATGTATAAGCCGCTTATATCTATTCCTTTTGGATTGAACTGAAGCTTCTTTTCCAAGACTTCCTTGTTATAGATGTCCCCCTTATTGATGGCAAGCACCGTGCTCAATTGCCTGTCGGTGTAAATATAGTTTCCGGTCCAGATGATATTTCTGAAGTAATACTTCGGACCTTCGTACACTTTAAAGTCAACGTTGATCGTGTTAGGATCATTAGCATACACAGTATCAACCAGAATTTCTGCATCGCGGTAGCCTTTGGTATTATAATAGTCTATGACCTTCTTCTTATCATCCTCATAGTCGGTCTTAATAAATTTCGACCCACTAAAGAGATTCAACTTAATATTATTGTTTATGAATTCATTGAGTTCCGTAGGTCCAACGGCATAGCTTGAGTCAATAAACTCTTTTGGATTCAGGTGGAAAATTTCATTGAGGATAGCGCGATGAATAGAGAACTTTGGACGCTCGTGGGTTTTTTTCATCCTCTTTCTCAGCTTTGCGTCGGAAATCGCGTCATTCCCGACAAATGATATTTGGTTGATCTTCACTTTTGATTTGGGATTGACGTTGATCCGAAGTCGTATTCCATCCTTATTAAGTGTATCTCTTTCCTGAACAATTTTTACCTCTGCGTTTAGAAATCCCTTCTTTACAAAATATTTTTTCACACCTGTTTCGGTGTTCCGGACCATCGCGTCGGTCACAATCTTTCCGCGGATTAGATTCAGATCTTCCTTGAGACCGCTTTCTTGTGCATTCGAAATTCCAGTAAAATAAAACCCTGTCAGGCGAGGTCTTTCCGCCAGGTTGATGTTTAGAAAAACATTCTGCCCTTCGATCCTATCGACCTTGATCGTGACATCTCCGACGAGCCCGTGCTTCCAGAGGTTTCTGATAGCATTTGATATTGCATCACCGGGTATTTTTACCTTATCGCCGACCTTTAATCCTGTCAGGGATACCATTGCATTTTTATCGAGAACCGTCAAACCAGTGACTTCAATCCCTCCAATCGTATATTCTTTGGGGTTTGTATAGCTTAAGTTATTCTCGGGTTGAGCTCCTGGCCGCTCTGCACGACTTCTCCGAAATTGGGCCAAGCTATCAAGGGCAACACTTAAAATGATGGCCAGAAATAAAACTCTCTTCATTTAACTTACAGGATTCAATTGTTCGCTTGTCTTTCCAAACCTCCGTTCACGCTGCTGATACGACCAGATTGCCTCGTACAGGTGATCCTTTCTGAAATCCGGCCAGAGTGTGGGTGTGATGTACAACTCGGTATAAGCAATTTGCCACAATAGAAAATTACTTACTCTAAGCTCGCCGCTGGTGCGAATGAGAAGCTCAGGATCTGGGATGCCTGAGGTCTGCAAATAGTTTTCGAAGAGATGTTCATTTATTTCATTTGCCTTGACTTTCCCTTGCTCTATGTCCATGGCCAGGGCCTTTGCGGCTTTTGTGATCTCCCATCGACCGCTGTAACTCAATGCAAGCACCAAAGTTAGGCCGCTGTTATTTTTAGTCTGGGCAATTGCCCATTCGAGGTTCTTCTGACATTCTTGAGGCAGGTTGGAGGTTTCACCGATGGTTATCAGTTTCACCTGGTTGTCCATCAAGGTCTTGATTTCCTGCTTGAGAGTACTCACCAATAACTCCATCAGGCCGTCTATTTCGGCTTTGGGCCTGTTCCAATTCTCAGTTGAAAAGGCGTACAAGGTAAGATACTTAATTCCTAGCTCGCCACATCCCTCTGTCACATCCTTGACTGCCTGCACAGCATTTTTATGTCCAAAAATACGCATAGCGCCTTTTTTTTTTGCCCATCGGCCATTGCCATCCATGATAACGGCAATGTGTCTGGGCAAATTATTAAAGTCGATATGTTCCTTGTAGGACTTCACAGGGGTCCAAAATTAATAAAAGATATCGGTATTCACGGATGGGCCCAAGAAAGGATAAATGAAATTGAACTACTTATAAGGATTTGTGGGACAGGGTATAGTGTAAAAGGTTCGCGTCAAGGTGACACCCAAAAAGTAATAGTTGTCATTGTCGTTTGGATTGCCGTATTGATAATTCTTATCGCGCGGATCACCCTTTGAAATATTGTCCAAGTAGTCAAAGAAGGTTTTTCTTATTCCAAACTCAAGCGAAATATACCACTTGGGGTTATAGATATATTTTATGCCTGCGCCGAATGGAACTGATCCCTGCACGTTACTATACTCTTGTGTTTTCTGCACATCACCTGATATGCCAAACAATCCAAGCCCGACGAAGAGATACGGAGTGAATCTGACAAATCTTTTTGTTTCTCTCCAATTCAAAAAGTGATATTCCATCACCGTGGATGCCTCAAGCATGAAAAGGTCAAAAGAGGCATTGCGATTTACGGCGAAGGGGTCAATGGGTTTTTCGCTCGCGCCGATTTTGCCGGCGGTGATAGCGGCGCGAAAACTAACTACTTTACTGAGGTTGGAGCGATAGAAAACAGTCCCCGCGGGCTTTGAGTACTTAAAATCATAGGTTCTTACCAGATCACCGGTGTAATTGAAGGTTCCTATTCCAAAACCGATCTCAGAACGTTGGGCAAGTGAAGGGAACGAAACAATAACTAGTGCGATGACGAACGAGAGTGGTTTTATAAGTACACAATGCATTATCTGAATTTAGCCCGATTGAAAGTCTTGCCTAAAATATATGTCAGCCTAATTGTGGTCACCATGTAGGTGTCCTTGTCGCTTTTGCTTCCCCTCTTGTTATCAATGTATTCCTGTCCATACCCGTTCAACAGGTTGTAAGTTTCGCCATTTCTGGTTCCCCTGGGGACTAACAAACCTGGATCGACTATTTCATTTGATCGGTATGACATCGCCTTTGCCAGCTCATTGTCACCAAAAACGCCCAGGTCCACATAATTCTGACTTACGTCGTCAATATAGTCAGTAAACAGATATCGAAAGCCTAATTCAGCTGACAAATCTAGCACTTCATTTAATCTGAAACGAGCCCCAATCCCAAATGGTATCGCGGGCTGGAACTTTTTGTACCCTTTAATACCGCTATTCACATCAGTTTCAAGAAGTGTAGCCTTCTGACCCTCCGTACCCAACTGCTGCAAGTCCACCCATTTCCCAGCCTCAGGTAATGGGTCGCCATGGAGGTCGGTTGCAGGCGCCTTCGCCTGAGGATTATGTAAAAAGGCCGCGACATCCACAAAACAATAAGGTGTCCATTTCACTCTACTGATATATGTCGCCATGTTAGGATAGAGATCAAAATTTGCCACTACCGACAGTTCCATGATCCTATTTCTAAATGACAAATTGCGTTGATAGCGATAAACTGCATTTTCGCTGTCTCCAGGGTCTGCAGACTTACTATCACTGCCCTTCAATGTGCCGTACATGAACGAGCCACTAATGGAATATCTGGGTCCAAACCTATGGGAGAGACCAATCGCAACAGCTGGTCGGGTAAAACTAATATCCGTGCTGAATCGGCTGGGTTTTGGTGCCAAGTCGCCGTAATAGTTCAAGGCATTCAATGCGATTCCAAACGTATTATAACGCTTCTCCTTTGCAAACCACTCTTTTTTGCCTCGATAATTGGAAATTCTTTTGTTATTCTTCTTAATGGATCTGCGCTTCATTTGGGCTGAAGATGATTCGGATAGCGCACAGATGAAGAGGATTGTGGAGATAATGCAGATATACTTTCTCATTTGCTGTAAAAAAACGAAAGTTTAAAAAATGACTGCCACTTAAATCATTCTTTATCAGCAAATACCATACAATGGTAACCTAACAATTCAGTTTCGGACGTCAAGGCCCCAATTTAACTTCTGACGCAATGTCTTAAAATAATGCGTTCCCTCCAGCTGTACCAAATTGACTCTGAAGTCCGCTTTCGAGACTTTGAGTTGTACGGAAGAATCAACGGAAGCCATCCTTGAATCGAGCGACACCAAATAGCGCTTGCTTCTCCCCTCTACCTGGAAGCTAATTTCGGCGGCGTCGGAAACGACTATCGGTCGCACGGTCAGATTATGGGGACTAACAGGGGTTATAACGAAGTTTCCAGAGCGCGGAAATATAAGTGGTCCGCCACAGCTTAACGAATATCCCGTAGAACCTGTGGGAGTAGCTACGATAATACCGTCTGCCCAATATGAGTTCAGAAACTCGCCGTCGATATATGTGTGGATAGTGATCATCGCTGACGAGTCTTTTTTTACTACTGTGAAGTCGTTCAAGGCAAAGTTGAAATGTCCAAAAATGTCTTTGTTGGTTTCCAGTTTCAGCACAGCCCTTTTGTCGAGCGTGAAGGCACCTTGAAAAAATTTCTGTAACGCCGCCTCCGTCTGGTCTTTGCTTATGGTGGCAAGAAATCCTAGTCTGCCAGTATTGATACCTAGAATAGGGACCTCCAATTTTCCAATATGTGTAACGGACTCGAGCAACGTTCCATCGCCACCAATGCTTATAAAAACCTGTACATCTCTTAAATCGTCGCCAGGGTTGTAAACGTGATAGTGATCTCTGGTTAAGGGAGCCTTGAGGTATTGACTGAATTTTGACGAAACGTAGAGAGTAGCTTTATGCTGGATAAGGATTTCAAATATTCGGGCAATTAATGGCGCGGTCGCACGGTTGAATTCTTTTCCATGAATCGCTATTTTCATTTCAAGTATAGCATTGGGAATCCAAATCTATAATAAATTTATAGATCGGCGACAGAATCAACAGAAAAGCATGTTTGCCTATATGTCGAGATAGCGTAGTAGCATATCGATACGCTCCCTGTCGTCCCCCATAGGCTTAGTCTCGTGATAACGACCGATAACTTTGTAACCAAATCTTTCCAAGGTAGCCACGATCCGCGAAAGATCGAGCTGGTTTATTTTTAACGTCAATCTCATTTTTACAGTATCTAGGGGATCCTCTTTAACGATACTGCTTAAAACCTTTGCGTGATTTTCTTCGATAAGTCGGCTGATCTCAGACAACGAATAATCTGTGTGATTCATTGATAACACCAGGATGCCCCCTGGCAGCTGGACGGCCGCAGTTTGGGCAAATGAGGTCAACGTGTCCTGAATGGTTATTACGCCACAATAGTTCTGATCCTGGTTCAGAACTGCTACCATTTGGAGCTTATTGTTGGCGGCAATCTTTAAGATATCATAGAAATGGGTATCCAAATGCACATAACAATTCTGACCTACCAGGTCGAAATCCTTCACCTGCTTTTCAATTTCATTGGTTTCCAAAATTATCTCTTCTGAAATGAATCCGAGCAGTTTCTCATTTTCAACCACCGGCATATAAGCACAACGAAACTCCTCCATCCAGACGATGGCTTTATGTGCATCGTCCGTACCTTTTAGGGGAGGCAACATGTGGTTGATTAAGTCTTCAGCGATCATTGAAAGATTATGTTCATTTTATTTCATTTGTGTTAAGCAAAAAATCTTCCACAATTTCATTAAAGGTTTCAGGATGCTCCATCATGGGAGCGTGGCAACATTTGTCGATAAATTTAAGCTGTGAATTTGGAATCAAACGATTAAATTCATGGGCAACCATTGCAGGTGTAATGGTGTCGTTTAATCCCCATACTAATAAAGTGGGAATTCTAATATTGGGAATCTCGTCAGCCATGTTATTGCGTTGGGCAGATTTCGCAATAGCCACAATTCTAAGGCACTTTGGTATGCTGTTGGTAACTTCAAAGATCTCATCAATCAATTCCTTTGTAGCCACATCCGGGTTATAGAACGTGTAAGAAACGCGCTCTTTAATGTACTGATAATTTCCCCTTTTAGGATAAGATCCTCCCATGGAATCCTCGAACAGACCGGAGCTGCCCGTAAGAATAAGCTTATTGACCTTAGATGCATTTTTTAGACAATACATCAGCGCAACATGACCACCCAGGCTGTTCCCCATAATGATCATATTATTGAGGTTTCTTTGCGCGACAAAATCTTCTACAAATTGCCGGAGCCCATCAAGACCCGCTTCCCTGATCGGCATCTCGTAAATGGGAAGCATCGGAATCACTACCCTGTAATTTCTTGAAAACCTATTCACCACGCCCTCCCAATTGCTAAGTGCCCCGAATAGTCCATGCAGCAGAAACAGGACCTGCCCCTGACCCTCATCAACAAATCTGAGCCCCTTCTCTTCCTTAACCTTGATAGCCATAAAGAATTTCGTGGATAAATAAAGGAAAATATTCAGAAC
This sequence comes from Chryseolinea sp., assembly GCA_025923195.1. Taxonomy (GTDB): domain Bacteria; phylum Bacteroidota; class Bacteroidia; order Cytophagales; family Cyclobacteriaceae; genus Chryseolinea. The sequence continues at coordinate 60,497 of JAICGJ010000001.1, read as the reverse complement.
CAAAAAATTTGTCCTGCTTTCCCATGCTAAGAGCTGGCACGAAGAAATGGTAAATACGCGCTAAGCCAATTTGTGATTTTTAAGGCAAAATCTGATATGATGGGTTGTAGCCATGAATCTTCCTTCCAATGATCGGGCAGTTTAACTCTTAGAGAATCAATAATCCAAAGAAGAATACTCACCATAAAAGTGGCCCGAGCTAATCCAAACAGAGATCCGAGAGCCGGATCCAAAGGACCAAGCCAAGGGATCTGCGCAGCAGCCTTAACAATTTTTCCAAGAAGACCCACGACGATCGTAATGACGACGAACGCAATACCGAAAGCCACATAGGGTAGAAGGGATTCGTCTACCTTATAATTACGGCCCATCATAACCATGATGGCGCCCATCAGCTTAAATCCGCCAAGCACTCCCAACACGATGGCCACTAAGGAAAACAGTGAAACAATGAATCCCTCCTTATAGCCGACAAACCCGCCAACGATTATGATTATTACAAGAACAATGTCTACAGGACTCACGGATTCAAAAGTTTTTTTACTAATTCAGAAATCTGTTTGCCATCGGCTTTTCCCGACAATGCTTTCGTTGCAGCACCCATTACCTTTCCCATATCTTGGGGACCTTTTGCTCCTATCTGCTGAATAATCTTCTTGAGTTCATTCGCAATTTCGTCTTCTGAGAGTTGTTTTGGCAAATAGCGACTTATGATCTCTAGCTGAAAGGTTTCTTTATCAGCTAATTCCTGACGACCCTGCTGTTGAAAAATGTCGGCGGATTCTTTTCGCTGCTTGACTGCTTTTTGCAAAAGTTTGTTTTCGGTATCTGCGGAAATTTCACCAGATGCACCCTTGTCTGTCTCCGCGAGAAGAATCAATGATTTAATCGCCCGCAGCGCTTCAAGCTCCTCCTTGTTCTTTGCTAGCATTGCATTTTTTATATCATTGTCAATTTGTTGTTTGAGGCTCATAATAGGATTAGTTAGTGTAAATTTCGCAACGAATCTTTCATTTCATCAGTTATATCGCATATCACTCAGAATCTTTATTCACACCATGACAAGACTTAGTGTCAATATTAATAAAATTGCCACACTCCGAAATGCCAGAGGGGGAAATAATCCGGACGTTGTAAAAGTTGCCCAAGATTGTGAGCGGTATGGAGCACAGGGTATTACTGTACATCCCCGACAGGATGAACGGCACATTCGGTTCAGTGATGTTGTTGCTTTGAAGGGAGTGGTGAAAACGGAGTTTAATATAGAAGGCTATCCTGACGAACGGTATCGAAGAATTATCGCGCAAATAAAACCAGCGCAAGCGACTCTTGTGCCCGATCCGCCGGATGCCATAACTTCCAATGCGGGCTGGAACACAGTGGAGAATGAGATCTTTCTTCGGGAAGTTGCGCAGGAAATAAAATCATACGGAGTTCGAGTTTCTATCTTCGTCGATCCCGTGCCTAAAATGGTTGAGGGAGCAAAGAAGGTCGATGCTGATCGGATTGAGCTTTATACCGAACCATATGCGCGTGAATTTACGGTCCAAAGAGACGTTGCAATTAAGCCATATAAAGAGAGCGCCAGAGTTGCCCATGAGGTGGGCTTGGGGATCAACGCAGGCCATGACCTGTCCTTGGAGAACCTGAATTTTTTTTCCCAGAACATTCCTCATCTGGATGAAGTGTCCATTGGGCACGCGCTGATATGTGACGCATTATACTATGGTTTGGAAAACACAATTCAACTGTATTTGAGGGAATTGAACCGGGCGACCAAATTTTTCACCTGAATACAAGGTAGCTTCCTATCTTTGAAGCAAACCATCCTGTGATGAACTTAAGACAGAAATTTACTGAAAACGACCTCCATCGCATTAAGATGGCCGTAAGTGCTGCAGAGGAAAAAATTTCAGGTGAGATCGTGCCCGTGATTGTTGAAAGAAGCGCAGAGTATTCTATCGCAAATTATAAGGGAAGTTTAATAGGGGCATCCCTGGCGTTCATAATCATGATCATCCTGGATCGCTATATCCTTGAGGAAGCCACCAATACGTTATTTTATGATCCGGCTTTCATATTTCTCGTTGTCATTCTTGGTGGAGTCATCGGAGCTGCAATTCCCAATTTTTCTGATGTGATCAAGAGGCTCTTAATCTCGCGCAGATACCAAGATCTGATGACGCGTCAGTGTGCAGAAAATGCTTTTCTTGAGGAGGAGGTATTTAATACTCGACAACGGACCGGGATAATGATTTTCGTTTCCTTCTTCGAACATGAGGTTATTGTGATGGCAGATCAGGGAATTAACAAAGTTGTTGAGCAGAAGCAATGGGATCAGATCGTTTATGAGATTATCAAGAGCATTCGCAATGGGCAAATAGTTGAGGCGTTGGAAAGCGGGATAAGGCAGTGCGGAGATATCTTGCTTGAAAAGGGATTTCGAAAAACCGGTGACGATACGAATGAACTTCACGATGAGCTACGGGTATAATTCAATATATTCTCAGCTATTCTTTTTTCTTGGTGCTAATGAATTTTAGCATGAGGAGATACCTAAGTGCGTTGCTGCTCCTTCTCGCAGGAATCGCGTATGGCCAATTGCGGATTCCAGACCACGGCGGCATATGGGTGCATGATGAAGCAAATATTCTTTCTGCCGGTGCTAAGTCCAGGCTGGAAGCCATTCTTCAGGCAGAACGCGATTCTACTTCAAATCAAATTGCCGTTTTAATTATTCCTTCGCTGGAGGGCGGCTCGCTCGAAGAATATTCATTGCGTGTAGCTGAAGCGTGGCAACCCGGTCAGAAGGAAAAGGATAACGGCGTCTTACTGTTGATATCGATCGAAGACAGACAAATGCGCATTGAGGTCGGGTATGGCTTGGAAGGATCCTTGACCGACGCCATGAGCAGCCGCATAATCAGGAACGAAATTGCGCCGAGATTCCGTGCCGGGGATTTTGACGGGGGTGTGGAGGCGGGAGTCATGGCAATAATGCAGGCTATTGCGGGCGAATACGTGAACGAAGACCCCGTACCCCAAAAACGCAATACAAAAAAGTCGCCCTTGGCCACCATTATTATTATCATTATCATTATCCTCATTGCGTCCCGGAGAAGGAGAGGAGGAGGCGGCGGCGGTCATTGGAGTTCGGGACGCGGTTGGATAGGACCGATAGGGGGATTGGGAGGTAGTGGCTGGGGCTCTGGCGGCGGTTTCGGAGGCGGAAGCTTTGGTGGCGGCGGCGGATTTGGCGGAGGTGGCTCTAGTGGATCATGGTAGACGGATGATGGTGATGAAACTAGTGTAAAGTTTACAGAAATATGATTGTATCGGTGAGGCTATGCGGATATGAACAATACCCACGTACTGTCTGTGCTACATTTTTGCTGAGTTTTATTTTTACCATTGCACAAGCACAAAAATCTATCCCAGCTCTTTGGGGTACGCATATCCATGATGAAGCCCATGTTCTGTCACAACCTGCAGTGGATAGGTTGGAAAGTCAATTGATAGCTTTTGAGGATTCTACCTCTAACCAGATCGCTGTGTTAATCATTTCGTCCCTCGAAGGAGATGCGCTGGAGGACTACGCCTTGCGTGTGGCAGAAGAATGGAAGCTTGGACAGAAAGGGAAAGATAATGGCGTGCTTTTTTTGATCGTTGTCGACGACCATAAAATGCGCATAGAGTCCGGATACGGCTTGGAAGGAGTATTGACCGACGCCATATCCAGCCGTATCATTCGGAACGAAGTGGCGCCTGCCTTTCGGCAAAACCAGTTTGACGAAGGCGTTACAAAAGGAGTAAATGCGATCATGCAAACGATCAGCGGCGAATACACGGCCGATGATGGCGAGGATGGGATGCCGGAACTGGATTTGAAGGCGCGCCTCCTGGTTGGACTATTTATTTTTGTCATACTTGGGATATTCACCCTGTTGGGACTGTTCCTTCCAGGTTGCTCCGGATGGTTTTTATATGCTTTTTTGATCCCTTTTTATGCCGCATTTCCCTTGATTGTGCTTGGTACGACTGGGGGACTGGCGATACTCGCATGCTATGTTGTTGGATTTCCGATTTTGAAATTGACGTTGGGGAATACAGACTGGGGTAAACGAATGGCAAAAAAGATGGCAAGTGCTGGCAGTCGTGGCGGCCGCGGTTGGTCAACTGGTTCGGGGTGGTCTGCGGGTAGCGGTGGGGGTAGATCGTCGGGTGGTTTCTCCGGAGGAGGTGGCAGTTTCGGCGGTGGCGGTGCCAGCGGTTCTTGGTAGTTTCATTAATCTAGTGATCATGAATATTTTTCACAATTCAATAGTTATAGCTATGTTATTGGTGTCGTGCACAGCCGACAAGGAGAACAAGGGAACTGAAATGAAAAAATCCTTTAATGAATTTTTAGACTCTTACTACGAGGAGAGATTGAGATATCATCCCTTAGAGGCAACACAAATCGGAGACAATCGATATAACAATTTACTCCCGAATGATATTAGCGAGAGTTTTCGCTCAGACCTACGCGACTTGTATACCCGCTATAAATCTGACCTCGACCATTATCAACGCGACTCCCTATCCGTCCAGGAACAGGTGAGCTATGATATTTTTAAGAGGGAGATGGATGTTGGCATCAAGGGCCTGACTTTCAAAGATCACTACATTCCGGTCCAACAGTTCTGGGGTATGACGCTGACTATTCCTCAGATTGGAAGCGGCAAGAGTTATCAACCATTTAAGAAAACCAAAGATTATGATGATTTCCTGCAGAGGATCGATGCTTTTGCTATTTGGGTAGACACCGCGATCGTGAACATGCGGAAAGGTTTAACTATCGGTTACACGTACCCCAAAATTCTGATGGAACGCGTTCTGCCTCAGGCGAAGGATATGATAGTGACCGATGCCAAGGAAAGTATATTTTGGGAACCAATAAAAAATATGCCGGACGGAATTACCGAAGCTGACAGCATCCGGCTGGCTAACGCGTATGAAGAATCCATTCGAAACAAAATCATTTCCAGCTATCAGAAACTTCACGACTTCCTTGAGCGCGAATACATTCCGAAAGCTCGCAACACTGCAGGTTTCTCTGATTTACCAGGAGGCAAAGAGCATTATCAGCATCTCATAAATTTTTGGACCACGACTGATCTTTCAGCGGATGAAATATTTGAAATCGGCCAGCGTGAAGTATCCCGGATTCGACTCGAAATGGAAAAAGTGAAGAACCAGGTTGGCTTTAAGGGGAATCTTAAAGCATTTTTTGACTATGTCAATACAAACAAAAAATTTATGCCGTACAAAACGCCTCAGGATGTTATCGCGGGATATCATGAAATCCATAAGAAGATGGAGCCACAATTAAAAAAGCTTTTTAATATGGTTCCTAAAACAGGGTTTGAGGTAAGGCAAACCGAGGCCTTCCGAGCAGCGTCTGCCAGTGCTGAGTACAACCCTGGGACTGCCGATGGAACACGGCCGGGAATTTTTTATGTGCCCATCCTTGATGCGTCCAAGTACAATTATACAGGAATGGAGACGTTATTTCTCCATGAGGCAATCCCTGGCCACCACTATCAGATTTCGTTGCAATATGAAAATGAAGAACTTCCGAAGTTCAGAAGATTCTTGTGGTACGGTGCATATGGCGAAGGTTGGGCTTTATATACCGAGGCGCTGGGCAAGGAATTAGGGTTGTACACCGACCCATATCAATACTTTGGAAATTTAGGCGACGAAATACATCGCGCTATCCGTCTGGTCGTAGACGTGGGGATGCATGCGAAGGGGTGGTCGCGAGAACAGGCCATAAAGTATATGATCGACAACGAGGCAATAAGTACGGAAACTGCTACAGCTGAGATTGAACGGTACATGGCGATCCCTGCACAGGCACTTTCCTACAAATTGGGTCAGCTTAAAATTTTAGAACTCAGAAGGAAAGCGGAGGATATCCTGGGAGATAAGTTCAATATCTCGCTGTTTCATGATGAAGTGTTAAAATATGGCTGCCTGCCGTTAAACGTTTTGGAAAACATCGTAAACGATTGGATACAAAAGCAGGATCCCAAATCGTAATCCTATTCGGCAGGAAATTCTAAAGAAGGACGTAGTTGCGTTTTAGCGGTCTTCTTTTTCAGGGTGTTATTATGTCATCTCATAGCACTCCCTTATTTTTGCCCCTTCTTTAAACCTCGATACATGAAACGCGATAAAGCTATATTTGATCTTATAGAAAAGGAAAAGCAACGTCAGGAAAGCGGCATTGAATTAATAGCGTCGGAGAATTTTACATCGCTTCAGGTGATGAAAGCTCAAGGCACTGTACTCACAAACAAATACGCGGAAGGCTTACCCGGGAAAAGATATTATGGCGGATGCGAGGTTGTGGATGAAATTGAGCAATTAGCAATAGACAGGGCAAAGAAACTATTTGGAGCGGTTTGGGCGAACGTCCAGCCGCATTCAGGAGCTCAGGCTAACGCTGCGGTGATGTTGGCATGTCTTAAGCCCGGTGACAAGATCCTTGGCTTTGACCTGTCGCACGGTGGACATCTTACTCATGGATCTCCCGTAAATTTTTCAGGAAAGCTATACCAGCCCGCGTTTTATGGCGTAGAGGAGGCAACAGGAACCATAGATTTTGATAAGGTTATTAATAAGGCTGAACAGGAAAAACCGAAGATGATTATTTGCGGGGCATCTGCGTATAGCCGGGATTGGGACTATAAGAAGTTAAGAGAGGCAGCTGATAGCGTGGGTGCACTTTTGCTCGCCGATATTTCGCACCCCGCTGGGCTTATAGCGAGGGGTCTGTTGAGCGATCCAATGGAATATTGTCATATCGTGACTACGACAACGCATAAGACTCTGCGCGGCCCCCGCGGAGGTATGATACTGGTTGGAAAAAATTTTGATAACCCCTGGGGTCTTAAGACACCTAAAGGCGAACTTCGAAAGATTACGTCCGTTCTTGACTCAGGGGTATTTCCTGGAACCCAAGGCGGACCTTTGGAGCACGTGATCGCAGCGAAAGCAGTTTCTTTTCACGAAGCGTTGTCGGATGAGTACATGGAATATGTCGTCCAGGTGGCTAAGAACGCCAAAACAATGGCCCAGGCTTTTCTTGACAAGGGATATAAGATCATTTCTGGCGGAACAGATAACCATCTTATGCTGATCGACTTGAGGTCAAAGAATTTGACTGGAAAGCAAGCTGAGGAAGCGCTCATACAGGCCGACATCACCATTAATAAAAATATGGTGCCCTTCGATTCACAATCTCCGATGGTCACATCGGGAATGAGATTAGGGACACCTGCGGTAACGACCCGCGGTTTGAAGGAGAAAGATATTGCTAAAGTCGTCGACTTGATTGACGAGGCGCTGCAAAAGCCCGACGATACGAGACATTTGAAGTCAGTCAAGAAAAAGGTGAATAGATTCATGCAAAAGTTTCCACTTTATAAATAAGTCCAAGCGCAAGAAATTGATTCAAGCGAAGAGACAATCCACCAGAGTATGCCATTAGATCAAGACAGCGGAGAAAAGGAGATGAGTTTCCTCGAACACCTCGAGGAATTAAGGTGGCATGTAATAAGGGCGCTTGCAGCAGTTATTGTATTCACTATTGCTGCATTTATTATGGCCCCGTGGGTATTTGAAAATATAATCTTTGCCCCGGCCCGGGTTGATTTTCCCACCTTTAAGTTCCTATGCGGGTTTGGTGACTTTGTCGGATACGAAGGGTTATGTGTAAAGGAAATCCCCTTTAAGATCCAAAGCCGTAATATGACGGGTCAATTCACCATGCACCTGATGTCCTCTTTTATCTTGGGTCTAGTGGTCGCATTCCCCTACGTGGTTTGGGAGTTTTGGCGGTTTATCAAACCAGGGCTGCAGGTAAATGAAAGACGATACTCACGTGGTGCCGTCGGTTCAGTCTCAATCTTATTCTTCTTCGGTGTGGCATTCGGGTATTATGTTATCGCGCCCTGGATGGTATACTTCCTGGCGAACTATAGCATCAGCGACATGATCGTGAACGAATTTGACATCACTTCGTATGTTTCTACCGTTGTAATGCTTGTATTGGGTTCAGGGTTGCTTTTTCAATTGCCTGTCGTGATTTATTTCCTAACGAAGATTGGGATCGTTACGCCTGAATTTCTCCGCAAATACCGGAAACATTCTATCATTATAATCCTGGTTGTAGCAGCAGTAGTTACACCCCCGGATCCGCTGAGCCAAATGTTGATAACGATTCCGCTATACCTTCTCTTTGAAGTTAGTATACTTATTTCGGCATCAGTTGCGAGACGAAAGGCTCGTGAAGAGGCCGAAGAATTATTAAGGGAACAAAAGATTTCACCTTCGTGAGTTCAATGTAAATATACGCATCGCGTACGGATCAGATGAGACTAGCCATTGGAAGCGACCACGCCGGATTTGATTACAAGGAAAAATTGAAGACGCATCTTGCTAATAAGTTTGAATTGGAAGATTTTGGCACCTATTCCAAAGATTCCGCAGACTATCCCGATTTTGCACATCCCGTTTCTATTGCAGTTGAGAAGAACGATTTCGACTTGGGCATATTGGTTTGTGGAAGTGCAAATGGAGTTGCTATTACGGCTAATAAACATCAGGGCATTAGAGCTGCAATTTGCTGGAATGAAGAGCTCGCGTCATTGGCACGCAAACATAACGACGCGAACATTCTTTGCTTACCTGCGCGGTTCATAGATTACGAGCTTGCAGAAAAGATCGTACACCAATTCATAACAACGGACTTTGAGGGAGGCCGCCATTCAACAAGGGTCAACAAGATCAGTTGTTAGCCTTTTTCTTTACATAGAATATATCATTCCTTACATACATCCTCTTAAGATCCGGAATGCGTTCAAGGAACGGCTTTAATTTGTCGTCACGGTCGCGTATTACATCGGGGGGGTCATTAATGATCCCTTGATACACTTTAATGACGCTTTCATAATAGTCAGGCGTCGAAAATATTTCCATGGATAGGTCCCAGTTAAAAAAAGGAGAGGCCAACGAATGATTCTTATAAATGCTTATGTCATTGTCGAGTGCTAAAGCCTTTTGAACACCCTCGGTGGCTTTATCCTCTTTCACTATAAGTTTACCATAATCGACACCAATTGCCCCATACCGCGCCAAATAGCTTATGCATACCGTTGTAAGGAGTAAGATCCATACACTAATCTCTGCAACCTTCTTCTTATGAATTACCAGGAGAGCGTGAGTAATAAAAAAGCTCAGGCTTGGAATCACGGTAATGAAGCTTTGAGGCCTGATGTCCTTTGAAAAAAACAGATGAAGAAATGAAAACACCATCCAGAAAAACATACTTTGGACCAGCTGGGTTTGATATTTGGTAAGTCTTGCTTCCCGATTAAGCATAAAAAGCGAAACAAGTAGAAAGAACAGAGGAAGTGCTCCGAGCCACCACAGACTGCCTGCGGAAATATACCGGGTGACATTTAAGCTGAGATTAGGGACGTAGTAGTACATCCACATCTCAGAAAAGGAATCCTGTAGGTAAAATATGCTCATCAGCAACAGATGGGGTATTATAAATCCACAGATCAAGAGAAAATATTTTCTGGGAGGATGGCGGGTAAAAATAATCAGGATTATTAACGCCCCCGGCAGATATAAAAAAAGCGAAAAAGAAAACAAGGATGCCAGGCTTATATATAAGCCGAGATTAAAGATCGATTCGTTCCGTTGTTCCCGGAATTCAATTTCCTTAAATAGATTATTTAACGCCAGTAAGATGAAGCCCGTGCCTAGTAACTCCGGTGTAAGAGAGAGCGTATCAAAAGAAAAGAAGATAAGTATCGCGTAAATAAGAGAGGGGATATAGGTATTCTCAGAAAAGGCCTTTTTATCAGCGAACATAATACCCACGAACGCTGCCTGAAAAAATAAAACAATAAAAGCCAGGATATGTCTTGCCATCATAGATCTGCCAAACAGTAGATCTATAAATCCATTAAACCAGGCGGCCAATGGACCGCTCGAGTCTACAATTTCGGCATAAAGAGTTCGACCTTCTTGAACTTTTTCGCCAATAACAAGACTTTTTAATTCAGGATAAGTCATTTCTGGCATATCTACAAATAAGGGGAGATAGATAATGACTAAGATGACCAGCAAACCGAGCAGCCGATATGGATCGTTAATGCGAAAGTATCGTAACAAAATAAAAAATTGCTTTGAATGGCAAATTAGACCAGGTTTTTATAATTGCCAATGGTTCATTGGTAATTGTTAAATCATGAGAGATATTTGTACTATGGCAGAAACAACCAGGCAACAGAAGTATTCAAAGCTCGTACAAAAAGAGTTAAGCGAAATTTTTTTACGCGATAAGCGGGGAATTTTGGATAATGCATTTATTACGATCGCGGATGTACGCATGAGCCCTGACCTCAGCGTTGCCCGGGTTTATATAAGTATGCTGCTGGCAAAGGAAAAAGACAGAATTCTCGACAATATCAATGACCACAAATCTGAGATACGAAAGGCGTTGGGCAACCGCATTGGCAAGCAGGTCCGAATCATTCCTGAATTGATCTTTTTTAAGGACGAGGTAGAGGAGAACGCAAGCCGGATTGAGGAGCTTATCAAGAATCTGAACATCCCGCCTGAAAGGAAAGGCGACTAAAATTTAAATGTCTTGAATCTCTCCCTTTTTATTGCACAGCGTTATTTAATATCCAAGCGGAAGAAGAACTTCATCAATGTTATTTCCATTATCTCTGTAATCGCCGTTGCCATCATTACGGCGGCAATCATCATCGTACTTTCAATTTTTAACGGGTTAGGCGATTTGATCCACTCATTGAACAATTCCTTCGACCCTGAAATTAAAATAGAAGCGGCGAAGGGAAAATCCTTTCCTGTGACCCCGTTGCTGCTGACAAAAATTCAATCAGTGCCAGGGGTTGAAGTTGTAACCGAGGTAATCGAAGATTATGCGTACGCCAAATATAATAATGCCAATCAACTCGTAATCATCAAGGGGGTAAGTGATAATTTTATCGATCAACAGCGAATCCCTAAGCAGAGCATAGTGGAAGGCGAATTGATGCTGAAAAAGAATGGTATGCCCCGTGCGTTAATCGGTTACGGCGTAAGAAATACGCTTTCTATTTCGCTGGAGGAAGATTTCCATCTGTTGCAATTATATTATGTGAAAAACGTCAAGAGCGGTGTGCTTGACCCTTCAAAGTTATATGCGCAAAAAGGAATTTTACCTGGGGGAGTGTTCTCTATCATTCAAAATTTTGATGAAAACTATGTTATCGTTCCCCTCGATTTTGCGCAAGAGCTGTTGAGCTATGAGAACAAAAGAACTTCGCTGGAATTGAGAATCGCATCAGATGCGAACAAAGATTACGTGGAAAAGGAAATACAAAGCGTCCTCGGTTCAGAATTCAATGTGTTGAATTCTGAAGAGCAGCATCAGGATGTTTATCGTGTTTTGAAACTCGAAAAGTTGTTTGCGTTCATCGCTGCCGTGCTGTTGCTGATAATCGGCTCGATCAACATCTATTTTAATCTTATGATGTTGGCGCTAGATAAAAAAAGAGATATTACAATCTTAGCTTCGATGGGGGCCGATAGCACGCTTTTGAAGAAAGTATTCGTCACGGAAGGCCTCCTGATAGCTGCCATCGGTACCTGCGCGGGTCTGCTCTTCGGCGCCGGCATCGTCTTGCTTCAACAACAATTCAGCCTCATATCCATGGGAATGAATTCGTCAGTGGTCGACGGATATCCTGTAAAATTGGCTTTTTTTGATTTTGTGTACGTGTTCCTGGCCATGAGCGCAGTCACCATTTTTATCTCCTCCAAGCCAGCATCGTTGGCCGCCAGGTTTGCATCTGTCCAGAATTTATGAGTCTGTGTACCAAATTTTCAAAGAAAACCCTCCTTTTTTGACGGATTATGCCTAATTTTCAAGTTTCTATGGGCACCAAAGCGTTGTTCTCGAATGAAAGTCTCTGCTTCACAACCGTTTCAAATTATATATTCGTTATACCAACACGAGTACCTTGGATTCGTGTTTGAATCTTATATTATCCATCTTGACGATAAGGGGAAGCTGACTTATCAACACCAGAATATCTCTCCCAAAAACGCTCGCGAATTTTCCAAAGGCCTTGACGACCGCGATTTCGAGTTGATCGAGATCATGGATTCAATGGCACAGGAATCAATCGTCAAAAAGTTTTCCGCAAAATTCATGAAGCCTGAAGAATTCTTCTCAAGGACTTATGATAAGACCAAGGGCAATGAATTAATCCAGGAGCAGATTGAAGATTACATGGAAAAGCGTCGCGCCAAGATATTGGAGAAGATGAAAGGCAAGATACTTTTTGAAATGGGAAATGACGGTGAGCCTACCTGGCGCAAGATCGAAGTGCTGGATAAGAGGGCATCCATTCAATTCCACTTTATGCGAACGGAGGAGCATACGAACTATTATCCAACAATCTTTTACCAGGGCAAAAAAATCGACCTTCCAAATTCTTCCGCTTACCTCATTTGTAAGAGTCCGGCCTGGATGGTATTGAACGGAAAGCTCTATGGCTTTGAAAAGCATGTTGACGGGAAAAAATTAATTCCGTTTTTCACGAAGAAATATGTAGTGATTCCTAAGAATGTGGAGGAGACTTACTACAACCGTTTTGTGGCACCGTTGATTGCGTCGTTTGACGATGTGGATGCGCGTGGATTCGAGATAAATAAAAGTACATATGACCCGCATCCCGTATTGACGCTTTCGGAATTGCATACAGCACAAAATTCACAGGCAGGTTCACTCTTCGACGATAGCTTATCTGCTAAGGAAGATCATAGCGATGAAGCAGGTAAAATAGTCTTTGATTTATCCTTCAAGTATGGGAAACACAGGTTTCGCGGTGATAACATCGGACCCGTAAGCGTAACGCTGGAGAAGCAAGGGGAGGGATATGTTTTCCACAGAATAACCCGGCGCACGGAGGACGAAAAAAACTATTTACACACGCTTCAAAAACTGGGATTGCCGATGAAGGGTTTTAGAATTGCGATCCCAAAATCAGAGGCGTTTTCATGGCTAAATGAAAACAGGGTGAATCTGTTGAACTTTGGATTTGAAGTTAGCCAGCCGGAAAGCCGTGATAAGAAGTATTTTGTCGGCAAAGCCGTCATAGAAGTCGAGGTCAAAGAAAATATCGATTGGTTCGATATACATGCCAAGATTCGATTTGGCGAGTTTGAAATACCTTTCAAGGAGCTTCGAAAACTTATCATGCGGAAGAAGGTAGAGTTTAAGCTCCCAAACGGAGAAATTGCCATCATTCCGGAGGCCTGGCTCACGAAGTATGCCGATCTGTTTGCATTGAGTGAAACAGATGGGGAACATGAGAAACCGGTTCTTCGCAAGCATCATCTTAATCTCGTTAAAGAACTGGAAGAAGGTAATCTGGCCAAAGTTCATCTCAGCGAAAAGCTGAGATCGTTAAATTCATTTAGCGGCATTAAGAATTATCCTCTGCCTCCGGGGTTTAAAGGAGAGCTGCGTCCTTATCAGAAGGCTGGATACAACTGGCTCAGATTTTTGAATGAGTACAAGCTCGGCGGCTGTCTGGCGGATGATATGGGTCTTGGTAAAACGGTTCAAACCTTAACCCTGCTTCAGGCCGAAAAGGATTCAGGGTCAGGAGCCAGTTTACTGGTCATGCCCACTTCTCTGATTTATAACTGGGAGATGGAGGCAAACAAGTTCACTCCGGAACTTCGAATCCTGAACTATACCGGGACGCTCCGGAATAAAGATATTAAAAGGTTTGAGAATTACGATCTGGTCCTTACCTCGTATGGTATTACGCGCTTAGACGTAGAGTTATTACAGCGGTTTTTCTTCAACTACATTATTTTGGACGAATCGCAGGTGATTAAGAACCCGACGTCAAATATTGCTAAGGCAGTGCGCGAACTTAAATCACGCCATAAGTTAGTGCTTACGGGTACACCAATTGAAAATACAACGATGGACCTTTGGTCTCAAATGTCGTTTATCAATCCCGGGATTTTAGGGACGCAGACTTATTTCAGGAATGAATTTCAATCGCCGATAGAAAAGAAAAATGATGAGTCTCGCTCGAAAAAGTTGCATGCCGTCATTAAGCCTTTCATTCTGCGACGGCATAAATCTCAAGTAGCGACCGAACTGCCTGAGAAGGTCGAGAACATTCAATACTGTGTCATGTCCTACGACCAGGAGAAGCGTTACGAAGAAGTCAAAACATATTATAGGGAAAAAATATTTAAGTTGATCGATCAGGAGGGACTGGGAAACAGCCGATTCATGATCCTGGAGGGCCTTACAAAACTTCGACAGCTTGCCAACCATCCGAGAATGGTGGAACAAGGCTACACAGGTGATTCAGGAAAACTGGAAGACGTTACGTACATGCTGGAAAATGCAATTGCTGAAGGACACAAGGTGTTGATATTTAGTCAGTTTGTGAAACACCTGGAATTAGTCAGGCAATATTTAAAAACGCACAAGGTCGACTTTGCTTATCTGGACGGCTCCAGCACCGATCGAAAGGAGCAGGTTGAACGATTTAACAAAGATCCCCATCTGAAAGTGTTTCTCATTTCTATCAAAGCCGGCGGACTGGGATTGAATCTGACAGAGGCAGACTATGTATTTATTCTGGACCCTTGGTGGAATCCTGCCGTTGAAGCCCAGGCAGTTGACAGGGCACACCGGATCGGGCAGAAGAAAAAAGTATTTACCTATAAGTTTATCACACGGAATACAGTGGAGGAAAAAATTCTTACCCTCCAGCAACGCAAACTAAAACTTACAACGGAGTTGATTACAACGGAAGAAAGCTTTATGAAGCAACTGACCCGGGAGGATATCAATCAGATCCTGCTATGATAATTTTGACATGAAATCAATTCTTGTCAAGATGCCTGGTTTTCCACCGGTTATGTGACCAAAGCCATCCAGCCGGATCGTTATTGATCACTCTTTCAATTTCCTCGATATATTTCTTAAGAACATCAGTATTTTCCTTATCAAATGGTGGTGCTGCAATTTCTATAATTGTAGCTTCGTAGTAGCCTCGTTTGACTTTACGCATCGCGTAGTACATGACAGGATATTGGGTCAGTTGTGCCAGTTGATTTGGTCCATTGAAAAATACTGTAGCTTGATGCATAAACGTTGCTGGATATCTTTTGTCATGTCCCCATCCTGGATACTGATCGCCTACAATAGCAATGTTTCTAACAATCTCTCTTCTTTTAATTACCTCGCGGGCCACAGAATCTCTTTTAATTCCATACGCGCCGAACCTCGTCCTGCACGCGTAAGAAAATTGGTCGAAGAATTTGTTGTGGACTGGTTGGTACACAAAATCCATTTGTCCAGGTAGCATAAATGACCCGGCCGCAAGCAGCCACTCCCAATTGAATTGGTGAGAGGCCAGGTTGAGGAGAGATTGTCCCTTCCGGAGATGGCTAATTGAAACCTCGGGATTGACAAATTTCACCCGGCTTTCAAGATCCTCCTTTGAAATTGTAAGTAGCTTTATCATCTCGACGGCATAGTCGCAGAGATTTTGATAAAACCTCTTTTCAATTTTTCTTAGTTCAGGATGCGACTTTTCTGGAAACGAATTCTTCAAATTTTTGAATACGAGCTTTCGCCGATATTTAACAACATGGAAACTGAGGAAGAAAAGCAGATCCGAAATGCCGTACAAGGCTCTGAAAGGCAACCTTGAGAGGAGTTTAATAGCAAACATATAAGACCTTCAAACAGCAAGTTAAGCAAGTATTATTACTTTTGGCGGATGAAGAATAAGGTCGTCATTATCACGGGTGGCTCCTCTGGAATCGGACTAGCGCTTGCCCAGGAGTTCGGCTTGCATGGATCCAAAATTCTAATTACAGGTAGGAATAAAGAACATTTGGAGCGAGCCGTTACTGACTTAAGAAGCAAGGGAATAGTAATCGAAGGATTTGTCAGCGATGTAGGCATCGAGGATGATAACCAACACATGGCAAGGGAGGCGATTATGAAATTCGGATCTATCGATATCCTGATTAATAATGCCGGAATTTCCATGCGTGCTTTGTTTGAAGACGTGGATCTGAACGTCATTAAGAAGGTGATGGATACCAATTTTTATGGGGCGCTATATGCCACCAAATATTGTCTGCCGGAAATCATCAAGAATAAGGGATCGATCGTAGGTATTTCATCGATCGCTGGATACCGAGGATTACCAGGCCGTGCAGGATACTCCGCATCTAAGTTTGCCTTGAATGGATTCTTGGAAGTGTTGCGCACAGAATTTTTAAAACGCGGTGTTCATGTGCTGACGGCTTGTCCTGGGTTCACCTCATCAAACATCAGAAAAAATGCATTGACAAAAGATGGAACCAGGCAAGGACAGTCTCCGCGGGTCGAGGAGCAGATGATGTCGGCGGAAGAATGCGCTCGTCACATTTATAGAGCAACGTTGAAACGGAAAGCACGCCTGGTGCTGACTACTCAAGGCAAGTTTGCGATATTGTTAAATAAATTTTTCCCGTCACTGGCAGATAGAATGGTTTATAACGTTATGGCTAAGGAACGGAATGCCCCAATATCGTAAAATTGTTATGTCTTGCTCATGAAGACGATTTTGGTGTTGTCGGCTTTGTTGATGCCTTTAAAAAATTCTGAAAATTCCCTATACGTTTCCGGTGGATATTCACCCTTATTCATTTTTAGTTTTCTGATGTACAGTAATTTCCCCTCCTCAAGCGAAAAAGTAGATTCGTATTCTCCAAATCGTGAATTGACTTTCATTGGTTCCGGCAGAAATTCTGGATAAATACCTTCAGGAAGACGATAATGGATCGTGTCCAATTCAATAAATGGCTTGCGTAAGACGATGTTTGCCCTTCTTGAATCCACTTTCTCAGGCATGTAAGTAGATTTGTTCATCAAATTGGGCGTTAAAAAAATTCGCTTGCCCGTCACCGTTGCAAATCGTTTCAAATGCAACTCGGTATTAACAATCGCTGAAGGAATGACACCTCTATGGTTGACCATTTTAAAGCTGGCAATATCAAAGGCGGGAATTCTTACATTCTTTTGGATCCATTTTTTCTGATCATCATATTGATGGTTAAGAATGAAGTTCAGATCGTTACTCTCATATTGCAGCCCGCGGTATGTGGTTTGAACTTTGGCCGTTGCGTCTCCGCTTAACTCTACAAGAACATCGGCAATACGCGACTGGATGTTGTCTTTGGCAGAGTACGATGGCGTCTTTACTATCTTCCCGCCATCATCTGTAATCATCAGCGCGTGCCTATCTCCTGTAAAGTCTCCCAAATACCCGAAAGGATTGGTCTGACTGGTACATTCTAACCAGAGCGTATCCGTATTGTTTGGGACAGCGACGATAACGTGATTAAACTGAGAACTTGGGAAGGAAACATCAATATCCGGCTCGTTTTCTCCAGCTCTGATCAATGTATAGTTCGCTTTTATTCCCACTTCCTTAAGCATGCTTACCATGTAGTTTGATAAAGCCTTACAGTCGCCGTAGCCGGTTTGATCTACGACCGAAGCCTCAAAAGGTTGATACCCTCCGATGCCCAATTGAATTCCAACATACCGAGTCTTAGATTGGAGGTACTCATATAGAAGCTGGACTTTTTCACTTGCTGATCTAGCATCTTTCGTAAGGTCCTGGATATATTTTTTTGATTGTTCGGGCAATTCACTTCTGTCCTTGTTCAACAAGGTTATCCACTTCGCATAATTGTCCCAAGTATCCATTTTACCCGAATATTTATCATATTCAAATGACGTGGGAGCCACAGAAATGTTTGGAATAATTTGATTAGAATGCGGGCTAAATTTTTCGAATTTTTCCGGTCTCACATTTTCGAAATTCCATTCAAGCATTTCCTTGTTGTTGTATGTACCGACTGTGGGATTCTGGATTTTGAACGATTTATACCGTGGCTTCAACGCCAACGGATATATCAGAACATACTTGGATTTTTGAATAGAAATTTCGTCATCCATATATAGCCTAAATCCCGGGGCATGTAGCAACGCCTTTTGTTCTATCTCGTACTCAAACTCAACGGTGTAGGGGTACGTGCCATGGGAAAGGTCAGCAATTTTTAAACGGTTGTCACTATAAAGTGACCCGTCATATTCACTTTGATCATAGATCTCAGAAGATTTTAGTTTCTTAATAACATCTCCGTTGGCGTCATAAGACACACCCTTGAACAATCGTACCACGTTGAATTTATCATAGAACAGGATTTTTTTTGCGTAGCTGAGTGCATTGGGATTCAATATGGTAATGACAACGCGCCCGTACGTGGTGGCGTTTTTTTCAGAATTAATCTCAAATCTTAATTCCTGCTCTCGTATCACGGCATACATACCGGTTTTCATAATTTCCGGAATTGAAGAGACGGCGTAAAGGGGCTCGTCTTTCGCGTTGATTACAAAATTGGACAACAACGAGCAAACGAGAAGGAGATAAATTCTCATAGCTTAGTTTTTCTTTAGTACGATTTGTTCCGCTTGTTTCGCCACAATTTGATTGTAAAACTCACGGAGGTTCGGGTACTCATCCTGGATAAATAGACTCTTATTGATTTGTAACATGCTTACAACATTTAATGTATTACCCATCAGGGTAACGTTATAAGTATACTTTCCGGAGTTGTTCGGCAAGATAATTACCTTGGGCTTCGGCAACTCGTCGACGGTAAAGCCTTCAGGCAATTTTATTTTGCACATATATACGCGTTCAATCGGACTTCCGAAGTCTACCGGGTACTCTCGAGTCGGTAACTTAAACAAGTTTTCCTTTGTTTGAGAAGTGACAAAAGGATTTACGTAAATAACATTTCCTGCCAAGGTACCATAATCATTTATGGCAAACTGGTGAATCTGTTGAGCACTGCGGTCAATTTCTTTAATATCCTGGAATTCGCTTTTCTCGATATCCCAGTTCTTGTCTGCGAGAAACTCCTTAACATAATCTGGCTCACCCTTCTTGTAATAATCGTGGCGGAGCTTGTAGGCATCATATCCCTCGCAGGTAAGATTTACTTTTCCTTTTATCTCACCTGTTTCCATGAGCGAAATTTCTGAGTTTACGACAGTACGTGCCTTTGCTTTTGGCACAATTTCAATCCATCCATGATTTGTCTTAGAAATCACCAAACCTTGGCCATTCAGGCATCGTTCAGGCAAAATGCCCATAGGTAGAAGTTTTTCAGTAGCATCAAGGAATAACATTTTGTCTCCGATCTTCACAAGACAAATCACATAGTTCAGCTGCCTCGCCATAGGATACTGTTCACGGATAAATCCGTGGTCGCGTGTGCTAAGTAATACCATATCAGATGGAACATTTACCTTCTCCAGCATGGAAGCCAGGATGATGTTAATATCAGCTGCGGTTCCTTTCTTTTTTTCGATCACCTCCTTCAGATTATCTACATATTTGTCCTTGGTACCGTCCCATTCTAAAGTAGATTGCACATAATTAAAAATTGCCGTTACTTTTTGTAATGGATCTGTCATTCCTACTGTGAGTTCTTCGGCCTTCTTTTTCAGAAAACCCGATCCCGTAACGGCACGGCCAAAACCTTCACTTTCTAGCAGTTCAGCGTTGTACTTCGACCAAGTACCCATGATCTCACGCGGTATCTCGCCCGGAAAGTTTATCCGAGCAAGTGCTAAATTGATCTTGGAAACGTAATCATCTTCGCTGGTCATGAATGGTTCGGCCTTGAAGGCCGGCACATCTTTTGAGATCCAGTGGTGAGCCTGCGTATTAAATCCACCAACAGATTTATTCTTTACTTCATAGGAAGTCGGAGCAATGTACCCCTGCATGTATTTTTCGAAAATGAAGAACTCTGGAAACATTGCCCAATATTCACTCCATTTCACAGGAATGTCGTACTGGAACTGCCAATTAGGGAAATTGGCTAAGAACTCAGAGCTAACGGTGTAACTGTATTCAATAACAGAGCCTTCCTTCACGTTAGGAAGGGTAAACTTCTGAATGTAAAAATCCCTGTTGAACTTCTCTTTGAACACAGCGTCCTTATTCATTGGAGATTCAACCAACTTGCCATTCTCTAAATTGTACGTTGTAGCCTTTAGTTTGAACACTCGCTCTTCGTCGGATCCGGAACGAAAAAGCGGAATTTCCGCATTGGCCCATTTCAGGCCCTCTTTGTTTAGAATTTTAATCCGTACGTGACGATCAAAATTGAGAGACGCAGCGTGTGCATTAAGGGTGATGTAGGCCTCTCCATAGTCAACGAGCATGACCGCAGAAGCAGATGAGTCTTTTTCATAAAGTGTCATCTTTAGATCTTCCATGGGGATTATTCCAAATTTGATAGGAGACTTTTGGGCGAGGGTACAATTAACGATGAGGCATAGTATTAGCCCCGAAACTTTGCGCTTCATACAACTGGTTTAAGGTTTGGTTAATAAAAAGTTATAAAAAAATGATGCAACTTTATCGGCTTTGTAAGATTATAGTAACCTTAGTCATTTAGAATTCTTTGCGCCTTGGCAAAAACCAAAACATCATTCTTTTGTCAGTCCTGCGGTTATGAGTCCGCGAAATGGCTCGGGAAGTGCCCTTCCTGTGGTTCCTGGAATACTTTTGTAGAAGAAATTCTGTCGAAGGAGGATAATGCCCGAAACGAATGGCGTCAGGAAGCGAATAGGTCAAAGGTTGTGAAGGCGAAGTCTCTCCATGAAATTCAAGCTGTAGATGATGTAAGATTTTCTGCAAAAGATGAAGAATTAAACAGGGTTCTTGGAGGTGGCATTGTTCCGGGATCATTGGTGTTGGTGGGCGGGGAGCCAGGAATTGGGAAATCCACTTTGCTCTTGCAAGTAGGCCTTCAGTTAGGTCAAATTCGGATACTGTATGTATCGGGAGAAGAAAGTGAACAACAGATCAAGATGCGTGCTGAGCGGCTCGGAATCGCTTCCGAGAATTTTTACATCCTCACTGAAACGAATACGAAGAACATATTCCTCGCTATTGAAGAGGTCCAGCCCGCCATTGTCGTAATTGATTCGATTCAAACCCTGCAATCCAGTCAACTTGATTCTTCGCCAGGAAGTATCGGACAGGTAAGGCAGTGCGCTGCTGAGCTTATGAAATTTGCCAAGGAAACTGACACTCCGGTTTTCCTGATCGGTCATATCACCAAGGACGGCTTGCTGGCAGGTCCTAAGGTGCTTGAGCACATGGTTGACACCGTGCTACAATTTGAAGGAGACAGGCATTTGTCATACCGTATACTTCGCACGACGAAAAACAGATTTGGATCAACTTCAGAAATCGGTATTTACGAGATGATGGGTACAGGATTGCGAGAAGTGTCTAATCCATCAGAGATATTGATTTCTCAGAAAGACCGGTCGCTCAGCGGAGTGACGATTGGAACCACGCTTGAGGGAAACCGGCCGTTGCTAATTGAAATTCAATCGCTCGTATGCCCTGCTTCTTTTGGAACGCCACAGCGTACTCCTACCGGGTTTGATCATAAGCGGCTTAACATGTTGCTGGCAGTGTTGGAAAAAAGATGTGGATTCAAAATGGGGATTCATGACGTTTTTCTGAATATCGCGGGAGGTATACGGGTGGAAGATCCTGCGATAGATCTTGCGGCCTGTATATCCATAATTTCGTCGCTTGAGGAAATTCCCGTTTCGGATAAGGCGTGCTTCGCAGCGGAAATCGGTCTCGGTGGAGAACTCCGCGCCGTTAACAAAATTGATTTGCGGATTTCGGAAGCTGAAAAACTGGGTTTTAATGAAATCTATATCTCAAAATACAGCTCTAAGTCCGTTGACTATCGAAAATTTAAAATTGATGTAAAAGCGTTTGGGCAACTGCACGAGGTATTTCAAGACTTGTTCGGATAACAAACATTGAATAACCCATTTCCAATGGAAAATTTTGTTATTGAAAATTTAGGTGTTTCGCAAAATGTATATAGCTACATTCTCCTGCCATTACTTATCTTTTTTGCCCGCATCGGAGATGTTTCAATCAATACTATTAGAATCATTTATGTATTGGGAGGACGGAGGTTTACCGCGACGCTCCTGGGTTTTTTTGAATCATTCATTTGGCTCATGGCGATACGCCAGATCTTTGAGCATCTGGATAACTGGATATGTTACATAGCCTATCCCGCAGGCTTTGCCACTGGCATTTTTGTAGGGATGATTATTGAAGAGCGAATTGCTTATGGAAAGGTGATCGTGAGAATAATCACGCGAAAAGAAATTTCAGGCTTAATTCAATATCTGAATGTGGAACGGTTTAGGTATACGCATGTCAATGCCCAGGGTCCGGATGGTCACGAAAATCTGGTATTTACCGTTTTGGAACGCGAAAATCTCGATGGGCTTCTACATAAATTGAAAGAGATGCTGCCAACAGCCTTCTATACAGTTGAAAAAGTTAACCGGGCCGTCGAGATCGGAACGATAGCAGAACAGTCCTCGCGATGGAATGTGTTGTCGGCATGGCTGCGAAACATCCGAAGGGAATAACCGAGTTACGCACCTTCCATTATTTTCAGAATCTCATCAACATATTCGCGGGAATTCGCAAGGCGAGGCACTTTATTTTGGCCACCGAGTTTGCCCCTTCGTTTCATCCAATTATAGAAAGTGCCCTCGCCGGCACTGTGAACCTTAGGCGCGATAAGCGCAAGGTTTTGTGCGCGCTTGGCGTCATAATCCGAATTAATGGCACGGAGGGACTCGTCTAAAATCCGGGCGAATTCCTCCTGGTCTGCAGGTTGTACTTTGAATTCAACAATCCACTCGTGTCCCCCTTTGTTACCTTCTTTAAGATAGATGGGAGCTGCAGTAAAGTTGTCGATCACTGCCCCGGTTAGTTCGCACGCTCTGGTAATTGCAGCTTCTGCATTTTCTACAATGATTTCCTCGCCAAAAGCATTCATAAAATGCTTTGTTCTTCCGGATATCTTAATCCGGTACGGATACTTGGAAGTGAATTTGACGGTATCACCGATATTGTATCGCCAGAGGCCGGAATTGGTTGAGATTACCATCGCGTAATTCTTTTCCAGTTCTACTTCACTTAACGGTATGGCCACTGGATCTTCCTTTTCGACTTCATCCATTGGAATAAATTCATAAAAGATTCCGTAGTCAAGCATAAGCAATAATTCTTCTGAATTCTTCTGGTCCTGGATTCCGAAGAAGCCCTCGCTTGCGTTATAGGTTTCCCAGTATCGCATTTTATCCGAAGGTATGATAGACTGAAATAGCGTCCTGTAGGGTGCGAATGCTACGGCGCCATGAAAGAATACCTCCAGGTTTGGCCAGACTTCAAGGATATTTTTTTTCATCGCGATATCCGTAACTCTTTGGATCAGCAATACAGTCCACGTAGGCACACCTGCTATGTTTGTTACGTTTTCCTTAATTGTTTCACGGGCCAGTTTTTCGATCTTCTCTTCCCAATTACCCATAAGGGCAGTCTCTAGGCTGGGGGTTCTGATGAACTGGGCCCATGGGGGCAAATTCTGCATAATGACGGCAGATACATCGCCATAGTAAGAGGAGGCAGTAGGATCAAGTTCATTGATCTGATGGCTTCCACCAACCGCCAGTCCTTTGCCATCAAATAGCTTAGTGTCTGGGTAGTTGTTGACATATATAGACAATAGGTCTTTGCCGCCCTTAAAATGGCAATCCTCCAATGCTTCTTGGGATACAGGAATGAATTTACTCCTGGCGTTGGTGGTGCCGGATGATTTCGAAAACCATTTAATTTCCGAGGGCCACAAAATATTTTGCTCGCCCTTCATTAGACGGTCGATATACGTGAACGTTTTTTCGTAGGTGTGGATGGGCACCCGCCCCCTGAATTGCTCGTACGAATGGATTGAGGAAAAGTCAAACTGCATTCCAAATTCCGTGTGTTTTGCAGTTTGAATGAGTTTTTTAAATAATTCCTCCTGAACCTCATGGGGATACTTTATGAAAAGCTCAATTTGATGGATGCGTTTCTGCATCACCCATGTCAAAATTGAATTTATCAGTCCCATAACAGTTTAGATTAACTTCAAAAATACTAAACTTGTTATGATTGTCGCAGTTGGAGGATCGAAGAAATAAACTTACTCCAGCGCTTCAGAGGGATCGGTCCAATTATCATTTTGTTGCACAACTTTCGCTCTTCGCAATTCAAAATTCTGCCCCAGGTATACTTTCCGTACCTGCGGGTCGCTTGCTAATTCTTGCGCCGTGCCCGCTTTAAATAACTTCCCATCGACCATCAAATATGCCCGGTCGGTAATGGAAAGCGTCTCGTCGACGTTGTGATCTGTAATTAAGATGCCAATATTCTTTTGCTTGAGTCTGGATACAATCGACTGGATTTCCTCCACGGCGATCGGATCGACGCCCGCAAAAGGTTCATCCAGCAGTACAAAGCTTGGGTCTACTGCCAAAGCACGGGCTATTTCAGTTCGTCGCCTTTCGCCACCCGACAGCGACATACCTAAATTTTTCCGGACTTTTTGCAGACTGAATTCCTCAATTAGCATGTCCACTTTTTCCTTGCGTTGCTGCTTGGTATAAGAACGCAGCTCTAACACGGACATCAAATTTTCTTCCACGGTCAATTTTCGGAAAACAGAAGCTTCCTGTGCCAGATATCCAAGTCCTTTCCGGGCTCGCTGGTACATAGGCAATGGTGTGATTTCCTCATCGTCCAGAAAGATTCGCCCTTCATTGGGTTTAATAAGCCCGACTATCATATAGAATGAGGTTGTCTTTCCGGCGCCGTTCGGCCCCAGCAAACCTACGATTTCGCCCTGCTGTACCTGCACTGAAACATCATTCACCACGGTCCGGGTCTTGTATTTCTTTATAAGATGTTCAGCGCGTAAAATCATGTCAATAAAATTTGAGGTCCTTGATTCTCAATTGAACACTCGTAGAATTATTGAATGTATTTTCCTCAATCGTAAATGCCATTTTAAATGAATCACCCGCAGCAAGCTGGTCGTAGTATTCCGCCATATCAAATCCCAGGACCTGGAAAATCTTTTCGTTATTATGTTGCCTGGCCAGGAAGCGAATGTGTTTGTCTTTGAAACTTGAAAGTGAATTGAACACTTGGACATTGGTTGCTTCAAACAAGGGACGCGGATTTTCAGGACCAAAGGGGGCCATCTGTTTCAAAATTCTCAAGAATTTAGGTGTTATGGCATCGAAATGAATTGCCATATCAATTTCAACGAGGGGGATAAGCATCGCCTCCGTTATGGTAGAAGAAACCACCTGTTCAAATTTTTGCTGGAAGAGCTCAAGATTATTCATATCTAACGTCAGCCCAGCGGCGTACTTATGACCACCAAATTTTTCCAATAAATCACTGCATTCTAAAATGGCACCATACAAATCAAAGCCGCTTACACTTCTTGCTGAACCTGTAATTTTATTATTGGATTCCGTGAGTATTACCGTCGGACGATAATATTTTTCCACGCAACGAGCTGCCACAATACCGATGACACCTTTGTGCCACGTATTTTTAAAGAGCACGGTCGATTTAGCAGTACGCAACAAATCATTGCCCTCGATCATGGCCAGTGCCTCCACCGTTATATCAGAGTCAAACTGTTTTCGAATTTCATTTTTTAGATTCAACCTTTCCGCCAATTGGTTCGCTTCAAGCTCAGTCTTAGAAACGAGAAGATCAACGGCTGCCCTGGCGTGCGCAACTCTCCCCGCAGCATTTATTCGTGGACCGAGCGAAAAAACAACTCCGGAAACATCTAATTCGCTCTTTATTCCTGAGATTTCTTTCAACGCCTTTAATCCAGGGCTTGGATTCTCGTTCAATTTTATCAGTCCAAAGTAGGTTAGAATTCTATTTTCCCCCGTAATGGGTACGATGTCTGAAGCAATACTAACAGCGACGAGATCGAGGTATTCATAAAGTTCTCGCTGGTCCCGGTATTTCTGAGCAAATCCTTGCATGAATTTGAACCCCAGCCCGCAGCCGCTCAGATCCTGGTAAGGGTATTCACAATTCTCCTGCTTAGGATCAAGGACAGCAACGGCATTGGGGATATCGTCATCGGGCAGGTGGTGATCGCAGATAATGAAATCTATTCCTTTTAGCGTCGCGAGTTCAACCAATTCCGAGGACTTAATGCCACAATCCAAAGCTATGATAAGGGAGAACTCGTGCTGTTCAGCATACTCTATTCCTGCGAGCGAAATTCCGTATCCCTCGGCGTAACGGTCAGGCACATAAATTTCACAGCGTGTATAAAATTTCGTGAGGTAACTATAGACAAGGGCAACCGCCGTTGTGCCATCAACGTCATAATCTCCATAGATAAGTATTTTTTCGCCTCCGTCAATTGCTCGTTTCAACCGCATCACAGCGCGTTCCATGCCCTTCATTAAAAAAGGGTTGTGCAATTGCTCAAGGGATGGTCGAAAATAATTTCTAGCGGCTTCAAAATCATTGATGCCTCGTTGAAGTAAGATCGATGCGAGAAATGAATTTATGTTGATGGCTTGGCAAAGCTCTTCAATGCGTTTCTGCGGAGGCAAATCCTTTAGAATCCAACGTTTATTCATAATCAGTCAGATTCAAATTTTAAACTGCCATCAACACCCGACGTACCGCTTTTACCTTCAGCCCCAGGCTCTCCATTCTTTCCGTTCTTGCCTCGTGGGCCGAGACCAGCACCACCGTGATATCCCGCGCGCCCACCATCGCCAGGATTTCCTCCACTGGTCCTAACTAATATCTTGGTTCCAATCCAATTAATTACAGTCTGGCTTTTTGGACCCGAAAGAAGCAAATTTCCGCCTCGCGCCCCATTTCCTCCCGGAGCACCATCTCCCCCGTTCGCACCATTTCCTCCGTTGCAATGAAGGGTACCGGGACTTCCGCCGCCTCCGCTTCCGCCTGGGCCCCCCTGTCCTCCGTCACCGCCTGAAACGTCTATGATCCACGGTCCTCTGACAGTGATATGATTGAAATAGAATGATAAATTTATCCCCGGTCGGCCATCGAGGCCGCGGGAGCCCGGACCGCCGGGCAATCCGTCTCTGCATGGCGAGTTATAGGAAAGCCCGTGTCTACCCTGCCGTCCGGGATTGCCTGGAAGGCCTTTGCCATCGATCACACAATAGCTGCCAACGATGACAACTTTTGTGCGAATGAAGTTATCTGGCTTGAGTTTATTCAAAATAAGTCTCGAGGAATCCATCATAATTAAGGTATCGGCTACTAAAATATCTGTTTCAGACAACGTGTAAGCTTCATGCGATTTGATGACCAATTTGCTTACCCTGACTTGACCCAATAATGAGTTGGATAAAAATAAGAGATATAAAAGAACTTTAAAATTGGTCATCCGATAAAAATAGCCAAGTATTCATTTTAGAAAATATATTTTCCTTACAACCCGCGTGCCACATATAAAAAAAGAAAGCAGGTGCGTAAGCAACTGCTTTGATCCTATGTTTCTCTATAAAAGTTATTTTGAGCTGGAATCAGGTTTATCGGCAACAACCCCTTCAAGCACGTCTTTGATTTCTACGCGTTGTCCATCTTGATATGGGACGATCCATGCATCCTTTACTCCCATTTCACGCATATATTTTTTAAATGTATCGGCTTCCCAATAATCGCGGAACACGCCGATGGTAAGTTTTTGAGGCTCATTGTCCTTAGCTTCGCCCCCAAAATTGGGATTGTTTTCAAAGTATTTTGCCAGGTTCTTATTCTTAAATGCACCAATTTGAACCTTGAATACCACGCCTTTCGAGAAGTCCATTGAGTTGGAAGGGTTTTCCTTGAGCGCAGTTAGTTCAGCATTTGCTGACGTAAGCTGACCACGCAATTCTGTAAGCTGATCTTCAAGGCTAGCGATTTTTGAATCCTTTTCACTCATTGAGGATTGTAATTGGGAGACTTTTTGATTCAACGTTGTGACTGTGTTGTCTGCCGCCTGCTTGTCGTCGGTAAACTGCTTTAAGTTAGCGGGATTTTTCGCGTACTCTTTGGCTTTTTTCTTCCACTCTTTCTTTTCTTTCTTGGAAAGCTGAGCAAAGCTTTGCGTGGCTGTAAGGATCAACGCAAGGCAGAAGAATGCTATGATACTCTTTTTCATTCTGTTAGGTTAAAAAATTTGAATTAAAGGTACAAATTTTATTAATATGCTCAACTAGTCCATATTCCCCACCATCTTTTCGGGTCTGACCCAAGCGTCGAACTGTTCGGCGGTTACTATTCCCAGCCCCACCGCTACTTCGCGCAACGTTTTGTTATCCTTGTGCGCGGTCTTTGCAATCTTAGCTGCCTGTTCATAACCTATATGTGTATTCAGTGCCGTAACCAGCATGAGCGAATTCTCCAAATGCTTTTTAATTACTTCATGATTCGGCTCAATGCCTAAAGCGCACTTATCGTTAAACGATGTACATGCATCGCCTAGCAGTCGTGCCGACTGTAATACGTTGCTGGCGATTAGCGGCTTGAAGACATTTAGTTCGAAATGTCCAGTAGCCCCTCCAATAGAAACAGCAATATCATTACCCATTACTTGCGCACATACCATGGTGAGAGCCTCGGGCTGGGTGGGGTTAACTTTGCCCGGCATAATAGAAGATCCAGGTTCATTATCAGGAATGATAATTTCGCCGATACCACATCTCGGACCAGAACTTAGCATCCTAATATCGTTACCAATTTTCATCAGTGAGACTGCCGTCCTTTTTAACGCACCAGAAAGTTCAACCATGGCGTCATGAGCAGAGAGTGCCTCAAATTTATTAGGTGCAGTGATAAAAGGGTATCCCGTCAGATCAGCAATTTTTTTGGCGACGAGCACATCATATCCTTTTGGTGCATTCAGTCCTGTGCCGACCGCCGTGCCTCCGAGCGCTAATTCTCGTACGACATCCAGCGCATTTTTAATGGCCCGGATACTTTGATCAAGTTGATGAACGAATCCAGAAAAAGCCTGCCCGAGAGTAAGTGGAGTTGCGTCCATAAAATGGGTTCTGCCGGTCTTGACAATATTCTTATAAGCAGCAGATTTTGCTGCAAGGGTCTGGCGAAGTTTATCAATCCCAGGCAATGTAATTTCAACCACCTGCTTGTATGCAGCGATGTGCATAGCGGTTGGAAAGGTGTCATTTGAGGATTGTGATTTGTTGACGTCGTCATTCGGATGCAGGATTTTTTTTTCATCGTCAAGTTTGCCTCCTTGCAGCACGTGCGCCCGATAGGCAATGACCTCGTTGACGTTCATATTGCTTTGCGTGCCCGAACCGGTTTGCCAGATAACGAGAGGAAACTCTTCGTCAAGTTTGCCTGCCAGAATCTCATCGCATATTTGTTCAATTAGCTTTTTCTTTTGTTCTGTTAAGACTCCCAACTCGTGGTTTGCTTGTGCTGCAGCTTTTTTCAGGTACGCAAATGCGTAGATAATTTCTTTTGGCATGCTTGCTTCAGGTCCGATCTTGAAATTGTTTCTTGATCTTTCCGTCTGCGCCCCCCAATATCTGTCGGCTGGTACCTGCACTTCACCGATGGTGTCTCTTTCTATGCGATAGCTCATGATTATTAGATTTGTTCGTAAAAATATAAAACGATAAAATGAAAGGATGCAAAAATTTAGGCGATGATAGCATAAACATAAATGTAATAGCTGTTGGATTTGGGGTTAGCCGTGTATTTATTGCAATATGAAGGGGGCAAGGGCATCGCAAAAAGCAATAGTTGAAAGGCTTTATTTTGTTGCTATTGTGCCACCATCACCCATATATGAGGAGGCCTTTAATCAGAAGGTGTATTTTAAAACAAAATATAATAGCAAGGCTTCGTTAAATTCTCCGCCTCATATAACGCTGCATATGCCGTTCAAATGGGTGGAAAAGGACGAGCAGGATCTGGCGAACCACTTGAAGGCATTTGCTGAAAAAAATGCGGCAGTCCGGATCAAATTGAATGGATTTTCGTCCTTTCCCCCACGTGTCATTTTTATCAACGTCGAGATCACCCCTGAATTGGAAAGGCTACAAAAGAATCTGGAGCGATACTTTAAAAGACGGCTAAATTTGTTTAATGCAAAATATAAAGACCTGCCATTCCATCCGCACCTAACGCTTGCTTTCCGTGACCTGAAAAAACCCAACTATCAAAGGGCATTGGAAGAATTCGTTGGAAAAGAATATCAGGCAAATTTTCTTGCGGATAAAATAGCGCTCCTTAAACATTCTGGTTCAGTTTGGGAAGTCTTTCAGGAATTTGAACTTCGGGAAAAAAGTAATGCTGTGCAAACTTGAGAAAACCTCCTGGAGAGGCAATGATTTTTGGTCAATCGTTGTCGGGAAAACTGAGGATACTTATTTATTAAGCTACTCAACAATTGATGTAACGATTGGTCTGTAGGCCACCGGTATGTATGGCAAGTATTGTTGAACCGCGTGCAAAAAATCCTTTTGACAACAGATCGTAAATCCCTGCCATCATTTTGCCAGTATAGATAGGATCCAGGGGAATGACGTGAGCCGTTGTAAATTCTTCCATAAACCGGCCAAGTTTAAGGTCACTTTTTGCATAGCCTCCAAAGTGATAATCATGAACAATCCGCCAACTTGACGAGTTCCTGCTCTTCTTGCTTAACTTGTGAATTTCCTCGTCAAGGAATTCCGCCCCTTTCAGTACGGCAAACCCGATAATTTTTTTGTCGGCTGCCGCTCCTTCTACAAAACCACTCAACGTGCCTCCCGTACCGACCGGACAACAAAGGTAGTCGTATGGAATGCTAATTGCTGCTGCAAATTCCATGACGCCCTTAACAGCCAGCAAATTGCTGCCCCCTTCAGGAATCCAGTAAAAATTCTCAAATCGTTCAAGATAATTATCTGTCTCGGATTTTGTCCGGTAGGCACTTCGTGATACATAGTGTAATTCCATACCTCTGGATAATGCAAAGGCCAGCACCGGATTAAGTGGCAGCTTTTGCTCGCCACGTATGATACCAATGCTTTTGAGCCCAAGCTCTGAAGCTGCTGCTGCCGTTGCAAATATGTGATTTGAAAACGCACCACCGTAAGTGAGTAATACCTTTGAATTTTTGCGCACGGCTTCTTCCAGATTGTATTTTAATTTCCACCACTTATTGCCCGATACCAAGGGATGGTTCAAATCCTCCCTTTTTACCAGCAAGTGGACACCTGCCTTTTCCGTCTGATGGTCCAAAACCTCTTGAATAGGCGTTTGTTCGTATTTGAGCATGATTATTTTCTGAAATTTAATCTTAAAAATTCTTGAAAAACATTGGATTTGGCTATCAAGAACTACTAATATTGTTAGTATAATCACTAAAATAATTAGGTGTATGAATGAAGAGCAGGAAGATTATTTGAAAGGCAGGGGCGCCCAGATCAAGACGGGAAACAAATTCTTAAAGGCTGAATACGTAACTGATCATATTGAAGGCCTTGATGAGCCACTATTGTCGTCGCCTACTACTCAGGTGTTTTATGAGAGTGCAAAAAAAATTGTTAATAAAATAGAAAGCCCTGATCTGCACGGAATGTATTCTATAAATCCTTATCAGGGCTGTGAGCATGGCTGCATCTACTGTTATGCACGCAACACTCATGAGTATTGGGGTTTTAGTGCGGGGCTGGATTTTGAGAGCAAGATCATCGTGAAACAGAACGCTCCTGACTTGTTAGAAAAATTTTTGCTCCATCCTGAATGGCATGCCGCCCCTATAATGGTATCAGGCAACACGGATTGTTATCAGCCCTTGGAAAGGAAGTTTGAGATTACGCGTAAGTTGCTTATGATATTTTTAAAGTATAGGCACCCCGTTGGGATGATATCAAAGAACAGCCTGATAACCCGCGATCTTGATATTTTAAGTGACCTTGCAAAGGAAAATCTCATACATGTCCATATATCGATCACTACGTTGAATGAGGATTTGAGAAGGGTGATGGAGCCTCGAACAGCAAGTGCCAAGAAAAGGTTGCTTACAGTCGAGGCTTTAGCGAACGCGGGCATTCCGATCGGAATAATGAACGCACCCGTAATTCCAGGATTGAACCACCACGAAATCCCCAATATTCTCAAGGCGGCTTCCGACCACGGCGCGATGGGTGCAGGAATGACAATTGTACGTCTAAATGGTGCCATCGGAAAAATTTTTGAGGATTGGCTCCGAAAGAATTTCCCCGACCGTTTTGAAAAGGTCTGGAATCAGATTTGCGCTGTTCACGGCGGTCATGTAAACGATTCAATTTTTGGGCGTCGTATGACAGGAGAAGGCAACTATGCGGAAGCAGTTCAACAACTTTTTCAGTCATCAAAGAAAAAATATTTCCAAGGACGTTCCATGCCGCCGCTAGACCTGACAAAATTCAGAAGGGGTGGAAATCTGAACTTGTTTTGAACAGTTTACTTCTTTCCGAAGTGTTTGTAAAAGGCGACGATGGTCTCGATCCCAAGGAAAAAATTCTTCACTCCAAAATGTTCGTTGGGTGAATGAATGGCGTCTGTATCAAATCCAAAACCCATTAGTACGGTGTCAAGCCCCAGTTCCTTTTTGAATAAAGCAACGATAGGTATGCTTCCTCCATCGCGCATGGGAATGGGTGTCTTGCCAAATATTTCTTCGAACGCCTTGCTTGCCGCTTTATAGGCTGCCGAATCAGTGGATGTAACGGCCGGCTCTCCGCCGTGAAGCGGAGTTACTCTTGCCGTCACGTAGGGCGGTATAATGGAAAGGAAGTGTTTTGTGAACAACGCTGTAATTTCTGTGCTGACCTGATTTGGTACCAAGCGCATAGAAATCTTGGCGAAGGCTTTTGCAGGCAATACGGTCTTCGCTCCTTCTCCTGTGTAGCCACCCCAGATTCCATTGACATCAAGGGTCGGTCTTATGCCAGTTCGCTCGAGTGTCGAAAAATCTTTTTCGCCCTTTAATTCCTTAATGCCCAATTCGCGCTTGTATGCATTGATATCAAAAGGAGCCTTATTGATTGCTGCGCGCTCCGAGGCAGTGAGTTCTTCAACTTTGTCGTAAAAGCCTGGAATTGTAACACGGCCATTTTCATCATGAAAGGATGCGATCATCTGGCAGAGCGCATTAACAGGGTTCGCAACAGCCCCGCCATATACACCAGAATGAAGATCCCTGTTTGGGCCTGTGACCTCCACTTCAACGTAACTCAAGCCCCGAAGACCAGTGGTGATGGACGGATTTTCGAGTGATATCATTCCGGTATCCGAGATCAAAATAACATCAGCTCTCAATTTATCTTTGTTCTTAGCGACAAAGATCCCAAGGTTATCTGATCCGATTTCCTCCTCGCCTTCCACCATAAACTTCAAGTTGCAGTTCAACAACTTCAGTTGGCTCATGGCTTCAAAGGCTTTCACATGCATATATGCCTGGCCTTTGTCGTCGCATGCGCCCCGTGCATAGATTTTTCCATCTTTGATCACGGGCTCAAAGGGAGGAGAATTCCACAAGTTAACTGGATCAGGAGGCTGTACATCATAGTGCCCGTAGACGAGAACTGTTGGCAGGGATGGATCAATCACCTTTTCTGCATACACGATGGGATTTCCCTCTGTTTCGCAAATCTCAACACTGTCTGCGCCTGCGTCGGTCAACTTATCCCTTAGGAATTCCGCCGCTGATCTCACGTCGCGCTTGTAATTACTGTCAGCGCTTATAGAGGGGATCCTGAGCCAATCAAATAGTTCACTTAGAAAGCGATCCTGATTTCTTGATATATATTCTTTAATCATAAGCGGCAATTTAACGTCATGAGTAATATTGAAAACATTAGCTTAATGTGTAGTAGATAAATTAAGCGAATCTCGAAGATATTGAAATTCGTTTTTATTTTTTGTCCAGTAATCTGTGACCAATGTCTTATCAAGGGATGCTTTCGTCACTTGTTGAACACCACGCTCCATGAATTTTTCTTCCCACCCTAGAATTTTATGTGGAAAATCCTTTTCAAACTGAACAGACAGCGACCGGCTTTGATCATGTACGGTTACGGAGTACGTAATGACAGAAGCGGATTCTGACTTGGTGGCACTAGCAGGTTGGGGTTTCAGATCAGTATGACTCAGTCGGGTGAAAAAGAGACCCGGGATTATTTCAAAATTGCCCGTAGGCAAAGCGGTATGCTCAAGCCTAATAATGTTCCAGATCTCATCTTCCAACAATGTTGTCTTTACAGAATAGCTGTCGTCGCTTTCCTGTTCGAAATAGGAAAATGAACTTACATCGAATTGATTTCCGCGCAGGTTCAGTTGTGTGAAGACATGTCCGCACCATTCTTGAGATGACATGGATGTTTTCAGGCTGTTAGGTGCTTCATTGCGATTCACAGGTGTAAATACAGATTGCATCATGGAATAGGGATAAATGCCGGTAATAAAATTTTTAGTGGCATTTAATTTTAATACACTCACCTTGTCCTTACCTGCTTCGGAAGGGTCATCAAGCTTCACTTGCTTCGACTTTGAGAAATCTTCTGTCACAAAGATCAATACGGCCTTTCCCTGCCGCGGCTCCCCATATCTAGATTGGATAAGCTGGTAAGTGTTAATCTCGGCCGTTCCTGCATACCAGTATCGTTTAAAGTTTTCGCGCTCGTATGCCCTTTGACTTTTAGACCCTTGTTGCTGGCAACTACCAGCAACCATTGTCAACAAACAAAGATTGAAGAGAATATACTTTTTCATAGCGACTCATTCAGAACGGACCAAAATAGGGTTGGAACTCATTAGTTTTTCCATTCCAGCGTGTTTATTATATGCATGATATCGGCTTTCATATATTCAATTGCTGGCGACAAGGAATCATTTGCAACCTTTGTGTTGAAGTACAGTGCCCCCCGCATAAAATTCCTGGAAGAATCAGTCATTGTGAACTGAAACTGGCTGGGTACCTCTCCCTCCAGTTCGGCAATTACAGCTGTTTTTCCACTTGGGGTCTTTGAAATTACTTCATTAATGGCGTAAGCTTTGATTTGATGTTTGGATGTAAGTGTATACGCGTCATCGAGGAATTCTTTTAGTAGCTTCTCATTCCTGATGGTTTTATAGGTAATATGCACGTTTGCTTTAATGTCAGGATAGTAGATTTCGATCCAGAAGCGTTCGCTGATTGCCGAAGTATCGTCTAACAATTTCGCATGTACTGAATACTCGAAGTTGTAAGGCAAGGAATCTGCCAGCGGTCTATACGCCGGAGGAGGCAGATTCAATCGATTATATCCCAGTGGTTTTGGTGAATACGCTTGTTGGCACGAAGTGAGCAAACCACATGACAACGCGAGGACCACTGCTAAGACTTTCAGAATAAAGCGTTCTAGTACAGATCGGATTAAATGCATTTCCCCTCCAGTTATTGCAAATGTAAGCGGCCATTCTTGTATTGTAACAATATCAAAAGTCCTTAAATTCCTTAATAAATTTTAAATCATTAGCCCGTTTCGATCTCTTTAACATCGCCAATAATCTCCTGTACAAT
Source organism: Chryseolinea sp. (assembly GCA_025923195.1). Taxonomy (GTDB): domain Bacteria; phylum Bacteroidota; class Bacteroidia; order Cytophagales; family Cyclobacteriaceae; genus Chryseolinea. Next base: position 24,791 of record JAICGJ010000001.1, on the reverse strand, counting down.
ATCCTCGAGTGTTATCAATCCCACTGTAGACCTCGCGTCATTGACTGCAATAGCCATGTGAACATGTTTTTCCTGGAAATCCTTCAGAAGAGAACTTATCTTGATTGTCTCATTTACAAAGAATCCAGGCCGTATGAGATTTTGCCATGGATAATTTTTTTCCTCGATAAACGGCAACAAATCCTTTGGATATAGCACTCCTACGATGTTATCGATGCCCTTTCGATAGACAGGAATTCTTGCAAAGCCGGTCTTGCTTATATAATTCACCAACTCCTGAAAACTCATCTCCGTCCTGATGGCGGAGATTTCTTGTCTGCGGCGCATGACTTCCTTCACTGTTAGAGTTCCAAAGTTTAAAAGTCGTTGTAAAAAAAGTCTGTCGCCACCTTCTTCAAGCGTGTTCTCAGCAGCTAGCTCCAGCACATGGCTTAGTTCATCCGCCTTTGATTGATGACCACTTTTTTCAAACCGTTTTTCGACGAGGTGTCCCATTTTGATAATGAAAATGGAAAATGGCTTTAATACTTCAATCCAGACTTTCCACAGGTAGGAGGTACGTTGCGCCAAGAGAATGTTATGCTTTACACCATAGATTCTGGGAATAAATTCGCCAACGACAGCAATAGCCAGAACGCAAAGCGAGAGTGCCAACATAATAATTCCCACTTTAAACTTCATAGTGCTGACGATATCCCATACCAATGAAGTTGAGAGGGTGATGATGCTAACGTTTACAAAAGTGTTAAGTATAATAAATGAGACAAGAAGGAGACGCGGCCTTGCCAACAAGTCGGCAATCAATTGATTGCGTCTATTGGAACTGCTTCTAAACCGGTCCAGATGACGGGAGCCAAATGAAAAAAAAGCAGCTTCCGAGGCGGAGATGATAGCCGATAAAAACAGTAGGAATACAATACCGGCTAAGCTTAAAGAAAAAAATAACCCCTGACTTGAAAGAATATCAAACAGTAAAACAAAACTGGGAGGCTCTTTCACTCAGGGGTTACGTTGGTGAGACATTAGAACGGCAAATCGTCCGTACTATTATCAACTGGCGCGTGGGCACGGTAGCTATCTGCTGTCGATTCCACTGGACTATAGCCGGCATTCGAGCTAGAACTGCTTCCCTTAGTTGAAAGCATGGTCATATTGTCTGCTATTACTTCTGTAGTATAGCGGGTTACGCCTTCTTTTTCCCAGGAACGTGTTCTGAGCTTCCCTTCTATGTATATCATGTCACCTTTGTGCAGATATTTTTGAGCAATTTCAGCAAGCCCGCGCCATAGCACGATGTTGTGCCATTCCGTGACCTCTTTCTTCTCACCTGTTGTTTTGTCTTTGTAGCTCTCTGAGGTTGCTACTGTGAAATTAGCGACAGTTGCGCCATTTTCGAGATTTCTAACTTCTGGGTCTTTGCCTAACCGGCCGACCAGAATAACTTTATTTACTCCTGACATACTAATAATTGTTTAAAGTGATACATAACGACTTGGTAAAAGTACCATTCTTCACTCAACTATAAAAGCTTTTATGGTCAGATAAAAACCGAGTTATCAGCACGGGCTTCGGCAAGTCGTTAATTCTTTCGAATGTATAGAATTTCAAATTTTTATCCTCGGAGTGATCTAACTTTCCGGTTATTAGAACAAACCTCGCATGAATAACCTGGTGCGTTAGGATATGTTTATAGCTGGCTGAAATTGAGACGTCATCCAAACGTACATTCTCGCCAAGGGCTTGTCTTATCTTCGCCTGCAAGCTTCCCCTGCTGATGGGCTGGAAGCTTTCAATGGAATAAAAATCGAACAATCCATGCCAGATGTCTCTATCATTGCGTTTTCGCATCAGCAAAGATTTCCTTCTCCGGACAACAAGGTAATATAAGTATCGGCTGCGAGGCGGTTTCGATTTCACCTTCATTGGTAGGATCGACTGAAGCCCTTCCTGGGCTGCGTAGCAATGAGGTCGAAGGTGACATGTTAAACAAGGTGGATTCTTCGGAATGCAGTTTAATGCTCCGAATTCCATTAAGGCTTGATTATGGGAATCGGGCATTTCCTTGTTGAGAAGGCCCTCGGCAAGTGATGCGAAGATTCTTTTTCCGGCTGGACTATTAATTTCCGCTTTGATTCCAAAGACGCGCGATAACACCCTAAAAACATTACCATCCACAACAGCAACAGGTTCTTTGAATGAGAATGACGCTATCGCTGCCGCGGTATAATCTCCGATACCGGGCAATTCCAGTAGTTCTTTATAGGATTTGGGGAATTGGCCATCGAATGAGGACACTATGACCTTAGCGCATTTATGGAGATTCCGCGCACGCGTGTAATACCCCAGACCCTGCCACAACCTGAGGACTCGTTGTTCTGGTGCTGACGCAAGATCCCAGACCGTAGGGAACATTTTAATAAAGTCCAAATAATAGGGCAGGCCCTGCTTAACACGTGTTTGCTGCAGGATAATTTCAGATAACCAGACTTTGTAGGGGTCGGTTGTGTCCCTCCATGGGAGGTCCCGCTTGTGCCGCACATACCATTCAACGACTTTATCAGAGAAATATCGGCTGTCCATCCTCCTGAGTATCAGATTTTTTCAATATTCATTTTTAATTCTGAAGGCGGCATTTAAATTTGCCCTCCCGTAAATTTTCGATTCTAGTTCAGACCAAAAATATAACACAGTGACTAAAGCAGACATTATCAATGAAATCGCAGAAAAGACTGGGGTTGACAAAGCCGACGTAACAGCTTCCGTGGAAGCTTTCTTCAGCGTTATTAAGAGTTCCATGTCAAATGGGAATAACATTTACATTCGTGGTTTTGGTAGTTTCATAAATAAGAAGCGCAAAAAGAAGATCGCGCGGAATATTTCACGGAACACCGCATTGGTTATCGACGAGCACTTTGTTCCAAGCTTTAAACCTGCCAAGATTTTTGTTAATAAGATCAAGAATAGTGAAAAGGTAAAGCAATTGGAAGAAAAATCAACGAGCTGATCACATCGATTTGACCTTCCTCACTCGCAGTAGCACTCATTAAATGCTCAAAACCCGTATCCTGTTAGTTATAGGTAGTGCTATTATCATTTGGCTCATTTTCCTGTTGCCAAAAGTGGTAGTAAATAACGAGTCGGAATTGGCTGGAGATTCCAGGGATTCCGTGGAAAGCAATGAAACATCCGAGATACATATGCAAGCTTCGCCGGCAACCTTGGAGGCCATCCGGCGGCTGAGGCGTCAGGCACTTGGGGATGTGCCAAAAGAAAAAAATGCTATCTTTGCCGACTCTTTAGCGAACCTCTATGAGGAGGCAGGCCAGTTTGACAGCGCGGCATGGTTTGCTGAGGAGTCTTCGAAGTTCTTTAATACGACTGAAAGTTGGATCAAGGCGGGCGATAAATATTACCAGGCTTACACTTTTGCCATTGAACAGGCCAAACAAAATCAGTTGGCCGCCAAGGCCCAGGAATTTTTTAAGAAGGTAATAGACGAAAATCCGAGGAACCTGGAGGTAAAGACGAAGTTGGCAATGACGTACCTATCGTCAAGCCCTATGCAAGGTGTTATGATGTTGAGAGAAGTGTTGGCCGAGGATCCGAAAAACGAGTTGGCGCTGCTGAACATGGGTATGCTTTCAATTCAGTCAGGTCAACACGAGAGGGCAATAGAGCGCCTGGAAGAGCTTGTGAACGTCAACCCGAATCATACGCAGGGGCACTTGTTGCTGGGTATTGCATTGATGAACACAGGGCAGAGGGCAAGAGCAAAGCAGCAGTTTGAAAAAGTAAAACAAATGGAGAGCGATCCTGCAGCACAAGCCACAGCAGATTCGTACCTGAAGGATTTAAAATAATTTAACATATTACTATGCCTAGTGGAAAGAAAAGGAAGAAACACAAAATGGCCACGCACAAGCGTAAAAAGCGTCTGAGAAAAAACAGGCATAAGAAGAGATAACCACGCCTTAGCGTGGTTGATTGCTGGATACAATCCAGCCTATACATACATCATTTAATTAACTTTTTAAGTTTTGAGTAATGAACTAATAATTAGTGCCACTCAGGACGGATGTCGTATAGCCCTTCTTAAAGATAAGACGCTTGTTGAATTCCATAATGAAGAAGAAGGCAGCAAGTTTACCGTAGGTGATATTTATCTCGGAACCGTTAAGAAAGTTGTTCCAGGCCTCAATGCAGCATTTATTGATGTCGGCTACGATAAAGATGCTTTCCTTCATTACCTCGATCTTGGACCACAGTTTAGTTCACTTCAGAAGTTTACGAAACTGGTCCGAGCCAAAAAGATCAACGCTGGTAAACTTGACAAGTTCAACGGGGAAGCAGACATTGACAAGCATGGGAAAATTACCCAGCAACTGTCCAAGAGCCAGCTTCTGCCAGTTCAGGTTGTTAAGGAACCGATTTCAACGAAAGGGCCACGATTATCCTGTGAGTTAGCTTTAGCCGGAAGATACCTGGTGTTGGTACCGTTTTCCAATGCTGTAAGCGTGTCTAAAAAAATTACCAGTAGCGAGGAGCGAAAGCGACTGCTTCGCCTTATTCAATCCATAAAGCCGGAGAATTTTGGTGTGATTATCCGAACCGTTGCCGAAGGGAAGGAGGTTGCAGAATTAGACCGCGATCTGCGTTCTGTAGTGAAGACCTGGGAGGAGGGGATGTCGCGTCTGGCGACTGCCAGTCCCAGGGACAAAATTATTGGTGAACTGGATAAGACTTCATCGTTGTTGCGTGACATGCTCAATGAATCCTTTGACAATGTTCATGTCGACGACAAGAAGATCTATGAGGACGTAAAAAGCTTCATTCGGAACATTGCGCCGGATAAGGAAAAGATTGTCAAGCTCTATTCCGGCAAGGCCAAAATTTTTGAACATTATGGTATAGAACGCCAAATCAAGTCCGCTTTTGGACAAACTGTCAGCTTGCGGGCAGGAGGCTATTTGATCATCGAACACACGGAGGCACTCCATGTGATCGATGTTAATAGCGGAAACAAGTCCAACCGCGAGGAGAATCAGGAAACTACGGCGCTTTCCGTAAATATGGAAGCAGCAAAGGAAATCGCCCGACAATTAAGGCTTCGTGATATGGGAGGCATTATTGTGGTGGATTTCATTGATATGAAGAATCCTGACAACAAGAAACTCATCTATAAAATCATGAAGGATGAGATGACCGATGATAAGGCTAAATCCACGGTTCTTCCATTATCAAAATTTGGTTTGATGCAAATCACCCGCGAGCGCGTAAGGCCGCAGATGAACATCGCTACAAAGGAAGTATGCCCTACATGTAATGGCACGGGCAAGATAACGGCTTCAATTCTGGTATCTGATCTGATTGAAAAAAATATCGAACACCTTCTGGTCAAACAAAACGAGCGAAATCTGGTATTGGCAGTACATCCTTATTTACATGCCTACTTTACACATGGACTGATTTCACAAAGGATGCGCTGGTATTTCAAGTATAAACGATGGGTTACGCTGGTGAAGGACACTTCAATGGCAATAATTGAATACAAGTTTCTAAATAAAGAAGGTGAAGAGATCCAATTGACGTGACCTGAAATCAGATCGTCATAATTTCTCCCTCTTTCTTTTTCATGATTGCGTCAATCTTGGCTATGAATTCATTGGTCATCTCCTGTACCCTGGCTTCGGCATTTTTTACATCATCTTCAGATACCCCTTTAATTGCTTTAAGTTCCTCGTTGGTTTCCTTCCTAACGGTGCGGATACTGATCTTTCCATGTTCACACTCCTGTCCTACTTGCCTAACAAGTTGCTTCCTTCTTTCTTCCGTTAACATGGGTATATTTATGATCACCTGCTGCCCGTCGTTTTGAGGATTCAAACCAAGGTTTGCGGTCAGGATTGCTTTTTCAATTTCCGGTATCATACCTTTCTCCCAAGGCTTAATAAAAATGGTTCGCGCGTCAGGGGTAGTTAACGAGGACACTTGATTAAGAGGCGTATGGGTACCGTAGTAAGGCACCATGATCCCATCCAGCATCGAAGGGTTTGCCTTTCCGGCCCTGATTTTACCTAACTCATGTCCTACGTGCTGCAAGGCTTTATTCATCTGGGCTTTTGCATCGTCCAGGTATAACTCAATTTCGTCTATAGCATCTTTCATAAAGAATTTATTATACGTATCAAGTAATAATTATTTCAGTCGCTGTCAACTTATTAAAGTGCCGGCTTCTTCACCTTTGGCAACCTTTAATAAGTTGCCCTTCTTGTTCATGTCGAATACGATAATCGGAAGGTTATTTTCCATGCACAATGTGAAGGCTGTCATATCCATGATGTTAAGGTTTTTTTCATAAGCCTCCTGAAATGACAGTTTGTTGTAACGCATCGCGTCGGGGAATTTCTCAGGGTCTTTGGTGTAAACGCCATCAACCCTTGTGCCCTTGAGGACTACGTCCGCCTGTAATTCGACTGCACGGAGACTTGCCGTCGAGTCAGTCGTGAAATATGGATTACCAATCCCTGCGCCGAAGATCACAATTCTTCCTTTCTCCAGATGGCGAATTGCCCGTCGTCTTATAAAGGGCTCGCAAACTTGCTCCATCTTAATACCTGCCATCAGCCGTGTGTACATACCGTGTCGCTCTAATGCACTTTGCAGGGCCATCGCATTTATTACAGTTGCAAGCATTCCCATATAGTCACCCTGCACACGATCTATACCCAACGCCTCAGCTTGTCCACCTCTGAAGATATTTCCTCCTCCAATAACAATTGCTAATTCAATTCCGGCATCCTTAACCTGTCTTATTTCAGCACAATACTGTTCCAATACCGCCGGATCAATATTTGTACTTTTTGTTGAACCCTGAAGAGCCTCACCACTTAACTTTAATAATATACGTTTATATTTCATTTATGACATTTTGGTGGCGCAATATATTGAGAAAGCGGCAAGGTTTAAAAAGCGTTAATGTCAAAAGTTTGCGCTGTACGTTGTGCCCTTTCTCAGAATTCAATTAGAACCTGATTTTTTTCTACGCTTTCACCTTTCGTCACTTTTACAGATTTGACGATACTTTCTGCTGATGCTTTGATCATGTTTTCCATCTTCATTGCCTCAAGAATCAGAAGGGCATCACCCGCTTTTACTTTATCACCTTCCTTTACGCGAAGATCAACGATCAGCCCGGGCATTGGAGCTTTGACATTGTTCGCTTTTCCGGTTGCTCCATTATTCAATCCCATTTTTTCAAGAAGGAGATCAAACTTGTCCTTTAGATCCACACTATACACTTTACCATTTATTTTAATAATAAATGACTTGGTTACGGGATCTGCCTTAATGATCTCGGCGCGATAACTTTCATTTTTGATCAGAATGTGAAAATATTGGTTCGAGATTTTGGTGACGTCCCAATCAAGCGCAGTTCCATCGATCATGATTTTGTCGTCTCGGTAGGTGATCTCGAAGCCCCTTTTGTTTACAGTGGCTCTATACATCGCTCTTGCCTTTCGGGTAAATCATACAGTTTCGTTTGCTTCTACCAAATTGAACAATAAATCGTGCGATAAAAAAGGGTCATCTGGAAAAACTACCTAAAAAACTTGTCATTGTAAAAAATGTGGACATAACTTTGTGTGTCCAAAAGACGAGGGGTGCCATAAAACAACGGGCTGAGATTATACCCAAAGAACCTGATGCCGGTAATGCGGCCGAAGGGAAGGCAACCTGCCTGGCTAGGGCAGGGGTTAAACGTAAGCGGAGCATTCCCCTGTGCCCTGCGAGTTTAAACCATGTACTAAAAAAATGTTGAAATCAGTTTATTTCGCCGCAGCTATGCTGGTGGTCGTTAACGCATATGCGCAAAACTTCACTCTTGGCGGGAGAGTCATCGACAGCGATCAAAAGGAGATCCTGACAGGTGCCACTGTGCAAATCGAAAACACAAGTCATTTTGCCATTACTGATGATGAAGGAAGGTTCAGAATCGAAGGAATTCGTGCGGGTAATTATACCGTTGTAACGAGATTCCTGGGTTATAATCCAAAAAAACAAGTCTTATCCTTATATGGAAATACCGACCTGGAGATTGTTATGGAACCGTCAATACAAATGACTGAAGAAGTTGTGGTCTACGCAACGCGGGCAAACGATAAAACTCCCACCACATTTACGCACGTTAATAAGCAATCAATTGAAAAGCAGAATTTTGGTCAGGACATACCCATGTTACTGAACTGGACCCCATCGATGGTAACTACATCAGATGCAGGAGCTGGCGTGGGTTATACCGGATTGCGTATACGCGGAACGGACGCATCGCGGATTAATGTGACCATAAACGGCATAGCGCTGAATGATAGCGAGTCGCAAGGGGTTTTTTGGGTTAATACACCGGATCTCGCTTCGTCCATCCAAAGTATCCAAATTCAGCGTGGCGTCGGTACATCAACTAATGGAGCAGGTGCATTTGGTGCGACAGTGAGCGTTCAAACCGACCTTCTTACCCGGGAGCCCTACGTTGAAGGATTAACTTCATACGGATCCTTCAATACTCGCCGCTACACACTCAAAGGAGGTACCGGACTCATTAAAGACCGCTGGTCATTTGACGCCAGACTATCAAGCATAAAATCTGACGGATACATTCGACGAGCTGCGTCAGACCTTAATTCTTACTACATCAGCGGTGGCTACTATGCCGGCAAGACCATCATAAAGGGGATTATGTTTGGCGGCCATGAGGAGACCTACCAGGCCTGGTATGGCATTGATCAGCAAATGATGGACACAGACCGCCGGTTCAACTATTCTGGCGCTATCTACGATGTGAACGGAAACATTACGGATTTCTATGATCGCGAAGTGGACGATTACAGGCAGGACCATTATCAATTACACGTATCACAGCAACTTTCTGCCTACTGGAATGGTAATATTTCAGTTCATTATACCTACGGACGAGGATACTTTGAGCAGTATAAGCAAGATGAGAATTTTGAAAACCTTGGTTTACCAAACGTCACTATTGGCAATGAGACTGTGGAATCCTCAGATGTTATTGTGAGACGATGGCTTGATAACGACTACTACGGAACGACCTTCTCAGCGAATTACACAAAGGATAAAACCAACCTGACCTTGGGTGGCGCTTTCAGTAAATACGATAATGCCCGCCACTTTGGCGAGATCATATGGGCCGCCGTAGCGCTAAATGCACCAATCCGGCATGTTTACTACGAAGGCGATTCGGAAAAAGCGGACTTCAATTTTTATGCTAAGTGGAATTACTCCTGGACTGACAGGCTGACTTCGTTCGTGGATGTTCAATATCGGGCCGTTGAGTACAGGACCGGAGGCATCGACAATGATCAAAGTGCTTATGATGTAAAAGACAGCTTTGATTTTTTCAACCCTAAGATTGGCTTCAGTTACTCGCTTTCGGAGAACAGTGTTTTGTATACTTCTTATGCTGTCGCGAACCGTGAACCAAACAGAACGGATTATCTGGATGGAGAAGAGAAGCCAAGAAGCGAACGGCTAGGGAATTTGGAATTGGGCTGGAGAAGAACTTCTGCCAGGTTCGGGGTGGAGGCCAACTACTATCTCATGAATTATGCCGATCAGCTCGTGCTAACTGGTGCTATAAGCGATGTTGGCGCACCAATCCGTGCAAACATCGGCAAAAGTTATCGAACCGGCCTGGAGTTATCAGGCTCGGTTAAATTCTCAGATAAAATAAATTGGGCGGCAAATGCGACATGGAGTATGAACAAGAATAAGAATTATGCGGTGTTTGACGAGAATAACAATGCGACCAGGCGGACAACCACAATCATCCTTTCACCGTCGTGGATTGCTGGGAGCCAGGTGACATGGGGAGTTGCAAAGGGTTTTGAAGTGAGCTTGCTAACTAAGTTTGTCGGTGACCAATATCTGGATAATACTGAGAATGAAAATATCAAACTAGATAATTACCTCATCAACGACTTAAAATTATCTTACCGGTTCAGTATTAAGAGTGTTAGGCTGATCGAGGCGGGATTATTGGTAAATAATCTCTTTGATGCTGAATACTCTTCAAATGGCTACAGTTATGGAGGACTGCCCTATTTTTACCCGCAGGCGGGGATCAATTTCCTGGGCATGTTGTCCGTCAAACTGTGAATTGAACACTTGCGAAGCACTGCTGCCAATTAAGTTTGTTATGGAAGAACTGAAGTGGCTTCTCAAACGTTCTCGAAATGTCGTTTTGGCAGTAAATCTGGTTTGGCGCAATGCTTGATTATTAGCAATTTCACAGGAATATAAACTGATAATAAATAGATTTAAGATATGGGAGCATTAATAATAGGTCTCTTTTTTATGGCGATTGGCTGGATCGTGAGTTCCAGACTGAAAAGCAAATTCCGCGAATACTCACAAGTACATTTAACACGCGATTTAACGGGCGCCGATGTCGCAAGATTGATGCTTGCCGACAATGGTATCAGTGATGTTCAGGTCATTAGCGTTCAAGGCGAATTGGCCGATCACTACAATCCAGCTACCAAGACAGTTAACCTTAGCGAGGGAGTCTACCACGGACGAAATGCCGCAGCGACCGCTGTAGCAGCTCACGAATGTGGACACGCGGTGCAGCACGCCAAAGCATACAGCATGCTCGAGCTGCGTTCGGCCATGGTACCGATTCAAAACATTAGTGCAAAGGTGATCAACTTCATATTTTATTTAATGATGTTCGGAGCCTTTTTTGCGCAAAGCATGATTCCATGGCAAACCGCATTGCTCGTGATTATAGCATGTTATGGTATCTTTACGGTGTTCGCGCTCATTACTCTGCCAGTCGAATTTGATGCCAGCAAGAGAGCACTCGCGTGGGTACAAGCGAGAGGAATTGTCAACAATTCGGAATATGGTATGGCAAAAGACGCTTTGAAGTGGGCAGCCATGACTTATGTGGTTGCAGCTGTTGGTGCGCTTACGACACTTTTTTATTATGTCATGCTGTTTCTGGGATCCCGTGATGAGTAATTCGCGGTATCGTTAAGACTAAAATAAATTGTATTTTTGGAAGGCCTGAGTTTGACGCTCAGGCCTTCTTTATTGATTAGAAGTCACGCTCCTTCTCTGAATTTATGGATTTTCAATTAACAGAAGAACATTTGGCCGTAAGAAATGCGGCACGGAATTTTGCTCAAACGGATTTGCTTCCAGGCGTTATAGACCGGGACACACATCAGAAATTTCCCTCCGAGCAAATTAAGAAAATGGCTGAGCTTGGCTTTATGGGAATGATGGTGGATCCCAAGTACAACGGTGGGGGTATGGATACTATTTCTTACGTACTGGCCATGGAAGAAATTTCCAAGGTCGACGCGTCAGCATCCGTATGTATGTCTGTTAACAATTCGCTTGTATGCTGGGGCCTGGAAAGATTCGGTAGCGAAGAACAGAAAGAAAGATATCTGAAGCCCTTGGCTCAGTATGGTATTGGAGCTTTTTGCTTGTCAGAACCTGAAGCTGGATCCGACGCAACCAGTCAACGCACGACGGCTGAGGATAAGGGAGATTTTTATATTTTGAACGGAACAAAGAACTGGATTACCAACGGCAACAGCGCTAATGTCTATATAGTCATCGCGCAAACAGATGCTTCTAAGAGACACAAGGGAATTAACGCGTTCATTTTAGAAAGGGGGATGCCTGGTTTTGTAGTTGGCAAGAAGGAGGATAAGATGGGTATCCGCGGTTCCGATACACATTCTCTTATGTTTACAGATGTCAAAATACCAAAGGCGAACCGCATTGGAGAGGAAGGTTTCGGGTTCAACTTCGCGATGAGCACACTGAATGGCGGACGAATCGGAATCGCGTCTCAGGCGTTGGGTATTGCCGCAGGCGCATATGAGCTGGCACTAAAATATTCTAAGGAGAGAAAAGCCTTTGGAAAGAATCTATCCGACCACCAGGCCATACAATTCAAGTTGGCAGAAATGGCAACCAAGATTGATGCAGCCCGATTGCTTGTGCATCAAGCGGCCTGGCTAAAAGACCAGAAGAAAGATTTTGTGAAGGCGGCGGCGATGGCGAAACTCTATGCCTCTCAGATCGCGCAGGAAGTCACGACAGAAGCTGTACAGATTCACGGGGGATATGGTTATGTAAAGGAGTATCACGTCGAGCGAATGATGCGTGATGCGAAAATTACGCAGATTTACGAGGGGACGACAGAGATTCAGAAGATGGTTATTTCACGGGAACTGCTTCGATAGTTTTTTGTGCGTCAGACGTACGTAAACTGTCCATGTATGCTGTTAATTGTCAGTTGTTTCTTGTCGCTTCTTTTTACACTTCCTATGATCCTTGCGTCTACGTTAAAGTGCTTGGAGATATCGACTATCTCCTGTGCATGTTGTCTGTCAATGTACAACTCCATTCTGTGGCCCATGTTGAATACCTTATACATCTCTTTCCAATCCGTTCCGCTTTCCTCCTGAATTAACTTAAAAAGCAAAGGTGTTTCAAAAAGATTGTCCTTAATCACATGGAGATTTTCAATAAAGTGAAGCACCTTCGTTTGTGCGCCTCCGCTACAATGCACCATACCGTGAATCAACGGCCTCAAGTTTTTCAATACTTCTATGACAACAGGGGCATAGGTGCGGGTTGGCGATAGAACCAGCTTGCCAACGCTGACCTCCGCTTCTGGTAGCTGGTCCGTTAGTTTGTATTTTCCGCTGTACGTTAGATCGGCTGCGATGTCCTTGTCGAATGACTCCGGATACTTTGATGCATATTCGCTGCTGAACATATCGTGTCGCGCAGACGTCAATCCATTGCTTCCCATACCGCCGTTATACTCCTGCTCATAAGAAGCCTTTCCAAATGAGGCCAGTCCAACTATAACATCATCCGGCTGTATTCTACTGTTATCAATGACATTTGAACGCCTCATCCTGCTCACCACGGTACTATCGACAATGATGGTCCGAACCAGATCCCCAAGGTCAGCGGTTTCCCCTCCTGTGCTGATGATATCAAGGCCATGACTTCTCAGCATGGTTAATATCTCCTCAGTTCCATTGATGAGAGCTGAGATAATTTCACCGGGAATTAGATTTTTGTTACGACCGATGGTCGATGACAGTAAAATATTATTTGTTGCACCCACGCAGAGCAGGTCATCAATGTTCATGATAATGGCGTCCTGTGCAATTCCTTTCCACACGGACATATCTCCCGTTTCTTTCCAATAGATATAGGCGAGAGACGATTTAGTACCTGCGCCGTCCGCATGCATTACAACACAATAGTCATCATCGTGTGTCAGGTAATCGGGTACAATTTTACAAAACGCTTTTGGAAACAATCCCTTGTCAAGATTGGTGATGGCCCGATGAACATCCTCTTTTGAGGCCGACACGCCTCTTTGTGTATATCGATCTGAACTCAAAATATATAAATCAATGCGCAAATTAAGATTGATTGAGAAAAGGGCGTTAGCAACGCGAGGATATTTTTACATCCACTAAAAGCCGCTTGAATCTGGCGTAACCCATCAAACATGATATCAATTGTATTGCCTTCAGCTGTGGCCGACATATTTGGAACCTTATTTTGCAAGAATAGTCTTTCGAAAAATTTCCCAAAGTACAATCCCCAAACACACAGAAACGTTCAATGAATGCTTGGTTCCCTCTTGTGGTACTTCCAGCGCAGTATCACCCATAGCGATCACAGCTTCACTAACGCCGTTCACTTCATTTCCAAAAACAAGGCAATACTTTTTCGCCACGGCCAGTTGGAATTTTTGAAGGGGTATACTTGCTGACGTTTGCTCAACGATTACAATTTCGTACCCCCGCTCCTTTAACTGCCTTACGATTTCAGACGGTTGATCGCTATATTCCCAGGGAACCGACTCAGTTGCGCCCAGTGCCGTCTTCTGAATTTCCCGGTGCGGTGGCGTACCCGTTATTCCCGCCAGGTAGATTTTCTCTATGCGAAAGGCGTCTGCCGACCGAAACGCGGAGCCCACATTGTGCAGACTTCTTATGTTGTCCAAGACAATGCAAATGGGCAGCTTTTCCGCGATTTTAAATTGGTCGATAGAGATCCGACCCAATTCCTCCAGTTTTAGTTTTTTCACCCTGTTTCCGTTATCCGTTATCCGTTATCCGTTATCCGTTATCCGTTATCCGTTGTGTGATTATTTTGCGCGGTAAAAATACGACAGTGCGTTCATTAATTACGTATTATGTTTGTAAGGAGGAAAGGATGATTGCCTGGAACAATAAATCAAAGAATCAATACGCGCTAAATTTTACATCTCATAATTGGATTTCTGAACCGGATAACGGATATCGAAAATATCACCATGAAATACGCCTTTCTTTTCCTGCTTTCACTAAGCTATAACATGCTCCATGCGCAAGACCCTTGGAAGGATATTTACCGGGAGAGCGCATGGAAACAGCGGGATACGTGGCAGCGCGCGGATGATATTATCGATAAATTAATGATTCAAGCCGGGAGTAGCGTCGCCGACATTGGTTGTCACGAAGGCTATTTTACGATGAAATTGGCAAGAACAGTTGGGGACCAGGGCAGAGTTTATGCCGTTGACGTTAGTAGAGATAAAATAGAGAAGCTTAGAAAACATCTTGAAGAAAGAGAGATAAAAAATGTAAATGTAATTCTTGGAGGAGAGAGTGATCCTCACCTTCCTCCATTGGCATTAGACGCAGTTTTGATAGTAGACACATACCATGAAATGGATGCTCACATGGCAATGCTGGCAGCAATTAAGAATGCTCTGAAACGGAGAGGTCGGCTGGTGATTTGCGAGCCTATTTCGGACGAGCGAAAAAAGCTGTCGCGCGAAGACCAGGAAAGAAAGCATGAATTGGGTATAAATTATGCGGCGGAGGATCTAAAAAAAGCGGGATATAGAATTCTCCTTCAAGAAGAGTCTTTTGTGGATCGACTTAAAGAAAAGGGTGATAAAATGTGGATAATTGTCTGTGAGAAATTCAATTAGCGATCTAAAAAATCGGCCATAAAAACTTGGTTGAGCACTGGATATTTTTTTTCAGGCGTCAGCGGATAACTTTTGACGGTTGACGAAGAACTGACTCCCCGACTTTTTTATATTTGTCGATTATGAGTGAAGTAAAATCTGTTGTCGAAACACCGTTGATGAAACAGTATAATGCGATTAAGGCAAAATATCCAGGGGCCTTATTGTTGTTTCGGGTAGGTGATTTTTATGAAACATTTGGGCAGGATGCAATCACGGCCAGCAAAGTTTTGGATATCGTTCTGACTAAACGAGGAAGCGGATCGGCTTCTGAAATCGAATTGGCAGGTTTTCCGCACCATGCACTTGATAATTATTTACCAAAACTCGTACGGGCCGGTCATCGCGTAGCAATTTGTGATCAGCTTGAAGACCCTCGGTCCGTGAAAGGCATCGTGAAGCGTGGGGTCACAGAACTCGTCACGCCCGGCCTCTCATTTAATGATAGCGTATTGGAGAGAAGGCAGAATAACTTTCTTGCCTCAATTTTCATGGGCAAGAATGTGTACGGCATTTCGTTTCTAGATGTCTCGACGGGCGAATTCTACGTGGCTCAGGGAAGCGAGAATTATATTCTAAAATTGGTTCAAGGCTTTGCTCCGTCGGAAATCATTTTTAGCAAACAAACGCGCGGACACCTGGAGATTCTTTTTGGCGATGAGTACAGTACGTTTGCGTTGGATGAATGGGTTTATGGCTACGATTATGCATACGAAAAATTGGTCAATCAATTTAAAACTGCTTCTCTGAAAGGGTTTGGGATAGACGAAATGGGGGAAGGGATCATCGCAGCGGGAGCAGTGCTTCATTATCTGGAAGATACTGAACACAAAGACACGTCGCATATATCTTCAATCTCCCGCATCGACGAAGACAGGTATGTATGGCTCGATAAGTTTACTATTCGGAATTTGGAAGTTGTCGACTCGCAGAACGAAGGCGGGGTTCCGCTGATTAATATCCTGGATCGCACCGTTACCCCTATGGGCTCGCGTCAAATGCGCAAGTGGATGATTCTACCGTTGAAAGAAAAATCAGCTATAGAGGAACGGTTGTTTATGGTCGATACTTTCTTCAACGATCAACTCCTTGCTGATAGGATTCTGGAACCTCTGAAGCAGATAAATGACCTCGAACGCCTCATTTCCAAGGTTGCGGTCAACCGGATAAATCCGCGAGAAATGCTTCAGCTGAAAAGATCTTTGCGCAACATTCTTCCTATCAAGAACGCGCTGTGCATCCACTCGTCAAGGGAACTGAAAAAACTGGGTGACCAATTACACCTTTGTGAATTCTTGGCTGATAAGATCGAAAGAACACTTCGTGAGGATGTGTCAATCATGATCAACCAGGGCAACCTGATCAAAGAAGGTATAGACGGAGAGTTGGATGAATTGCGTAAGATCGCATTTTCAGGAAAAGACTATCTCATTCAAATACAGAAACGGGAAATTGAGCGCACTTCAATTAATTCCCTGAAGATCTCTTACAATAAAGTTTTTGGGTATTACCTTGAGGTAAGCAACGCAAATAAGGAAAAAGTTCCGACGGACTGGATACGAAAGCAAACGTTGGTGAATGGTGAACGCTACATTACCGAGGAGCTGAAAGTATACGAAGAGAAGATCCTGAACGCGGAAGACAAACTCATCGCGATTGAACAAAAGATATTCAATAAACTGGTACTTGACGCAACAGACTTCGTGCCGCAGATTCAGCAAAACGCAAAGCTCCTCGCACAGCTTGACTGCCTTCTTTCATTTGCGCGCGTTGCTCAGGCCAACCGTTATACAAAGCCAGATATAAATGATTCGGTTATTGTAGACATAAAATCCGGCCGTCATCCTGTTATTGAAAGCCAATTACCTGCCGGCGATACGTATGTACCAAATGACATTTTTTTAGACAGCGAAAGTCAGCAAATACTTGTGATCACCGGTCCGAATATGGCGGGCAAGTCAGCATTATTGCGGCAAACAGCGTTGATCGTGTTAATGGCGCAAATGGGAAGCTTCGTTCCGGCTGAAGAGGCTACGATTGGAATTGTTGATAAAGTGTTTACTCGCGTAGGAGCATCTGATAATCTATCTAGGGGCGAATCCACATTCATGGTTGAGATGACTGAAACGGCAAGCATCCTTAATAACCTAAGCGAGCGCAGCCTAATTTTGATGGATGAGATTGGCCGTGGGACCAGCACTTATGACGGCGTTTCAATTGCGTGGGCCATCGTCGAATATCTTCACAATCACAAGGACTTTCGACCTAAAACGTTGTTTGCAACGCACTATCACGAACTGAATCAGCTGCAGGAAGATCTCGTCAGAGTGAAGAACTTTAATGTTTCTGTGAAGGAAGTTGGTGACAAGATCATTTTCATGCGAAAACTCAAGGAAGGTGGAAGCGAACACAGCTTCGGGATACACGTAGCGCAGTTGGCAGGCATCCCTACGCGTGTTGTCTTAAGAGCTAATGAAATTCTTCACTTTCTTGAGAAAGAAAAACATAAGAACGAGACTGGGACTAAAATAAAAGAGGTCCCACGGCCAATTCCGCAATTGAGTTTGTTTGAGGCCGACCCGCGCTTTAAAGAAATTCAGGACTTGCTGGCGAACGTAGATATCAATACTGTTAGTCCGGTCGAGGCGCTACTGAAATTGAATGAAGTGATCGGTATCCTGCAAAGAAAATAGACCTACACCTTTTTTACTTCCATTATACGTTTCCGTATTCTGCTAAGCGATTCCGGCTGAATTCCAAGATAGGACGCGATGTAATGTTGCGGGAGTCGTGCGATGATGGGCGATTGCTCTTCTATTAACCTGATATACATTTCTTCAGGTGTCCTGAGCAGCAGCTCCTGGCTTCGACTTGCCACCTGGATGAAAAGTTGCTCGGCAATTAGTCTTCCATACTTCTGCCATATTGGAAATTCCTCGTAAAGCTTCTGCACCTTTTCATAGCTTAATTCCATTAGCTCGGTATCCTCGAGCGCTTTGATATTCAATTGTCCCGGATTTCTCGTTAAAAAGCTTGAATAATCACTTGCATATTCGTGCTCAAAGAAAAAATGCTTGTTGATCTCCTGGTCCTTAACTTCCATATAAACCCTTAAAGAGCCGCAATTAATAAACGACACATAATTACAGACCTCGCCTGCCACTGTGAGATATTCGCCCCTTCGCAAGAATCTTCTCGTGAGCAATTCTCTATGAGCACGCCACTCAGTCTCGGAAAAGTCTACAAGTTGCAGAGCAAATTGACGCAAATAGGTATATTCATCGGCATACATGCTGGAAATTAACGAGATTCTTGGTAACAAGGATTCCATTGAAGTCCCTAAAATTTCACGGGCAACACAATAAATTTTGTTGGTAAATGGAATCTAGAACGTGAACCTAACGTAAGGCACCGGAAAAAATGATTGCTGATATTGGGTAACTACGGTATTGGTTCTAGGATTATAGCTTTGGGAGAATATATTTTTGGTATTGAAAATGTTCTGCAGGTCCAACGAGATTTCCAATGTACTTTTAACATATTCCTTGCGATACGAAAGTTTTAGGTCGGTTCTAAAGTAGGCGTTTTGTTTTTCGCTAAACGCCTCATTTTCCAAATATTCAGTGCGACCTAATTGTTGAGATCTTTCGACATCGATTGGAGTCAGGTATTTACCGCCAATGGTGGTAACCTTTACATTGAAAGAAAAGAACCTACCGGCATTGCTTAATTTCCATTCTCTCCCTCCGAGAATATTTAACACAAACTGTGTATTAAAAGCAGTATTCCGCCTCACCCTATCGCTACCCTTGTATTCTGAATCAAATAGTGATGAAGTGATTAGAAAATAATATCCATCGTTGAAGAACCGCTCAAGAGTCAGTTCAAGTCCGATGTTCCTTCCTGTCCCTTTATTAATAAGGCTATCTTCGTCTGACGGAGCAAAGCTGGATCCTGTATTAAGAGCGGAAAATGAACTCGGCCTTTGCTCGACTGGAATATTCCGAAGTTGTTGATAGTAAGCCTCAGCTTTTAATCGGAGGTTATCAGAAATATTCCAGTCGTAGGTCAGCACAAAATGATTGCTCGTGCTATAATCAAGATATTTATTTGTGAGCAAGATCTCATCTGTGGAGCTTTTGGTCTGTACGAACGAAGTCGTGATGTTTTGAATCTGATTGTGAAGTCCGTAACCAACGCTCAGCGAACGATAGCCGTTGAATGCATATTGCAAACTTATTCTGGGTTCGAGCGCAAATTGCTTATTCAAATTGTAATACTGCCCATGAATACCTGTGTTCAAGCTCAGCTTATTGCTGAATCGATGTTTCCACGATGTAAAGAATTGATACAGGACGGTTTTGTCTTTAATATCGATTCTTACCGTATCGCGATTGAGGTTGGCATAGATATCCTGATTGAATAATTCGAATAAAAGTGCGTCGGCCGTAAGGCCAGTGGTGAGACTGTTTTTTGCGTCGAATTTCGTGCGAGTATGAAAATTGAGGGAGA
This sequence comes from Chryseolinea sp., assembly GCA_025923195.1. Taxonomy (GTDB): domain Bacteria; phylum Bacteroidota; class Bacteroidia; order Cytophagales; family Cyclobacteriaceae; genus Chryseolinea. The sequence goes on along the minus strand of JAICGJ010000001.1, from coordinate 5,191 downwards.
ATTTTTCAGTGCTAAAGTCGCCGGCTGCCCTCCTGTATTTCTCAATAACTTCGTCTTCACTATTCCTGACCAGGGAATCGGAATGAAAGTATTCAGATGTTGAGCTGTAGCCTGCTGTCACTTTCAAAAAAGTGTTGGCCAGCACGGAGCTCTCGAAAGTAACACCTCCAATTCTTGTCTTATATCTCGGGTAAGAGTCCTGATTCTCGCTCCCGTAAAGATCCCCATCCTCTTCCAGGTCTGCTTCACTACCCAACAAATCCACTTCGCTATTACCTCCTAATCCAAAAACAGTGACTTTGCTTTTTTGACCGGTCGGAAGGCTAACCTTAAAATTGAGATCCTGATACAGCGGGGTGTTCGAGCCTGTGCCGAATTCTATTCCCAAAGCCTGAAATACTCCAAGCGTTGAGTATCTATAGTTCACGATATAGGAGGCTTTCGAATTTTTCGAAAGCGGTCCCTCGGCACCGAATTCAAACCCGTTGAATCCTACTTGTCCCACAAACTCTTTCTTTTGATTGTTGCCGTCGCGAAGTTTAATGTCAAATACCCCAGCCGTTGCGTTTCCGTATTGCGCTGGGAACGCACTGGTCATGAAGTCTGATTTATCCAGATTGTTATTATTTAGCATACTGACTGGACCTCCTGTGCTCACCAAGGCGCCAAAATGGTTGGGATTCGGGATATTCAGTCCCTCTAATTGCCATAACATTCCGGTTGGAGAGTTCCCACGAACGACGATATCATTCCTTGAATCGTTACCGCCCACGACTCCAGCGAAGTTCGCGGCCATTCTTGATGGATCTCCAAGCGCACCCGCGTATCGCTTGGTATCCTCAACATTAAATGAGCGCGCGCTCACAATAGCCATGTCGTTGTTGGTAGCAGTCTTATCGTCCTTTGTATCCGCAATGATTTCGACCTCGGTCAACTGCCTGACCGATTCTATCAAACCAAAATTGAGTACGACTTCCTTGCCGGCAGTCACCATAATATTCGAAATGATTTGATCTTCATAACCTATGTAAGTGACTTTCAGCGTTTGTCTTCCGATAGGTACATCTTCAATTCGGTAATACCCCTCAGTATCAGTAGTGGCTCCAATGGTATTTTTTGCGCCGACGACTACTATATTGACGCCAACGAGCGGTGTATTGTCAACTTCGTCAATGACCCTTCCCCGGATGGTTTGAGTCGATTGCGCCTCGGCGTGTATGACAACAACTAAAGACAGGGCGAGAACGAAGATTAAGTAGCGACCCATTGGCATGAGATTATTCCCTTAAAGTTCGGACAAGCACGTCTCACAAACAGTTGATTTAAGTTAATTTAGGCTTATAATTTCGTTGACTTAAGTCAAGAAAATTTCATGCCGCGGGATCGGCCAGCAATTTTTGAGGGAGATTCAGAAGGCTATTATCTGCGGGAATTATTTCTTCTAACTGGCCTTCCGAAATTACGTTTCCTGAAATTGGTTTTCTTTTTAAGCTGAGGTTGGTAGTCGGGCCCCTCGCCAACAGACTGGGGTAACGGCAATTTCTCGATAGTCTCGCCGATCAAATTTTCAATGTTCAAAAACTTTCGCTGATCTTTAACATTGATGAAGGTTATGGCGGTGCCGGTTGTTTCCGCACGCGCGGTGCGCCCGACCCGATGGACGTAATCTTCAGGATCGGGTGGAACGTCAAAATTGATTACGATACTGATACCCTCCACATCAATTCCGCGGCTTAATACGTCCGTGCCAATAATCATGTTTATCTGCTTGTTCTTAAAGTCGCGCAAGATCTGCTCGCGTTCCTGTTGATCAAGGTCGGAGTGGAATGCCTTGGCAGCAATACCGAGGCGCTGAAATGTCACATCCAGTTTTTTTACATTTTCTTTTGTGGAGGCGAAAATTAGAACACTGTTCCACTTGTGAGTCTTTAAGATATGTTTAATGAGCGCAACTTTTTGCTCATCATAGACAACATATGCTTGCTGTAAAATACCAGCAGCAGGCTTGGCGATGGCAATGTTTATTTCATCTGGATGGTTTAATATCTTATTGGCAAGCATTCTGATCTTAGGAGGCATAGTTGCAGAGAACAGTAGCGTTTGCCGTTTCTTGGGAAGATAGTTTATGATTTTTACGATGTCGTCATAAAATCCCATGTCGAGCATCCGGTCAGCCTCGTCAAGCACCAGGTGCTCGAGATGGTCAAGAACAATTTTGCCGGTCGCCAGGAGTGCTATGAGTCGCCCAGGGGTAGCTATGATAATGTCTGCGCCTTCTTCCAGAGCTTTGCGTTGCTGATCCCATGTTGCGCCATCTCCGCCACCATATACCGAGATGGAACTAATTCCCAGATAGTAGCCGAACCCTTCAATCTGTTGATCGATCTGTTGTGCCAGTTCCCTGGTTGGCGCAATTATAAGCGTATTTAGATGGCGTTTTTCAGTATGAATAATCCTATTCAGTATCGGCAGTAAGTACGCTGCAGTTTTGCCAGTTCCTGTCTGGGCACAAGCAATCAGATCCTTTTGCTTCATAATAACGGGTATTGCCTTGGCCTGAATTGGTGTTGGCGTCCGAATACCCATGGAATCCAGTCCATCTACGAGTCGGCTGTCAAAATTAAAATTGTGGAAAGTCAAAGTTTAGATAAGATATTAAGATGTGATATCGATGAAAACAAAAATGGTAATCAAAATAAAAGCCAATATAGCAAAATTTGAAGGTCGGGTCGAACGGACTAAACATTCACTTTATCAAATTCATATTCTTTTCGCAACGCAGCTGCTTCCTGTTTGTTCTTTGAATGCTTGATGTGTTTCGGCACTTCTTTTAGGTCCCAAATCAAGCCAACGGCAGCAAGCCCTCTCAACACATAATAGGTGATATCAATCTCCCACCAAAAAAATCCCTGACGGGCAGCGACCTCATAGTAATGATGATTATTATGCCATCCCTCTCCTAAAGTCAACAATGCAAGCCAAATGCTGTTGCGTGATTCATCGTGTGATTCATACCGTTGAGTTCCGAACTTATGCATGATTGAATTAATGGAGAAGGTCGCATGATAGAGGATCACGGTGCTTAAGAAAAATCCCACGAATAACGTCGAAAATCCTGCGGTCGTGAACATCATGCTTATACCGCCGCCGTTGACCATTCCGCCCAACGCCATGACTACCAGCGCAAGAATGAACGGAGGAACCAGGTAATGCTTATTCAGCCAGACCAGCTCAGGATACTTGGCATAGTCCCCAATTACTTTGTAATCCGTTTTTTTAAAATCAGGCCCTACGATCCAGCCGATATGCGAGTACCAAAATCCATAGATTTTCATGGAATGAGGATCTGCCGGCGTATCACTATGACGATGATGGTGGCGATGATGTGCCGCCCACCACAATGCTCCCTTTTGCGCTGTTGTTTGCGCCATGAAAGCTATCACAAACTGAAACCACCTAGACGTTTTATAAGACTTGTGCGCGAAATACCGATGGTACCCACCGGTCACCCAGAACATACGAAACAAATACAAAAAAGCGCAAATACTCCAATCAAACCAGGTTGCACCGGTGAAAAATGCCCCGAAGGGCAACAAATGCATCGCAGCAAAAGCGATCTCCTGCACAACTATAGGTTTGCTTCTTACCTCCGGCGTATGTGATTGAGCGCTCATAATATCTCAAACAAAAAAACTCAAATATAGTGTCATTAGCACCTTTTAAAGTCCAAAAATAAATCAAAGGTAATGTTTTCACAATGAACTCGATACTCTCGCCTTTAGCGAACGATTGTATGGTAACATGAAAGATTTTAGCAGAAGTTATGAATGGTGCGGGAATCCAATAAATGCATCGTATCTTGCACGGCCATTTATGAATCAAGAACAGACTATTATCCTCTATCGGCCATTGCTTCAGGCAATCGCCTATAACCTCGTGCGCTGCAAGGCGGATGCTGAGGACATTGTTCAGGAAACTTTTCTAAAATGGCTTACGCTAGGTCCTCAAAAAATTGAGAACACAAAAGCTTATTTGGTGAAGGCGGTAAGAAACAACTGTTTGAATCATCTTAATACGTTGCGAAAGAAGAAAGAGGAACTATTCAGCAATCATAATTTTTCTGAATTAATCGGCCGATTTAAGGAAACGAGCTTCGCTCATTTGGATTTTGACGTTGAGATCTCGAAAGCACTCAAAGTATTGCAATCGAAACTTGAACCGTTGGAACGGGCAGTTTATTTACTAAAGGAGGTTTTTGACTTTGACTATGATTCCCTGCAGGAAGCTCTTAACAAGAAGAAAGATCACTGTAGACAATTGCTGTGCAGGGCAAAGAAAAAGTTGGACGATGAAACTTCTAAAATGAATTTTGAACTGCCTGATGCTTCAAAGTTTATAGAAACCTTCCGGAAAGCCTGCCATCTGGGCAATGCCTCAGAACTTGTAATTGAACTTACTAAGGACGCTGAGAGTTATAGTAGTAGAAAATCTTAATTTTTTTCTCGAAACTGTCACAAATGCCTATCCAAATTGTCTTACAATAGAGAAACCATCCCTTGGTTTTGGGCAATTGTCAATCTAAACCTAAAATTTTAACATGACCGTAATTTTGGCATTTTTCATAGCGAGCTGGTATCTCTCGCTATTCTTTCAAACATTTTTCCTGCACAGGTATGCTGCACATAGAGCATTTACCATGAGTAAGTTCACCGAAAAGGTTGTTTACGTACTTACTTGGATTTTTCAAGGATCAAATTATTTAAGCCCCTATGGGTACGGAGTAATGCATCGCATGCATCACGCTTTTGCCGATACGGAGGATGATCCGCATTCGCCAAAGTACGATGAAACCATCTGGAATATGATGTGGAAAACGAAAACCATCTATTCCGACATCGCCAATAAGAAGCTAATTCCTGACAAGCGTTTCACAGAAGGCGTACCCCAATGGGAAGCTTTTGACAAATTTGCTCGTTCGTGGCCTTCACGCCTCTTTTGGGCAGGTATCTATATTGGCGTTTATTATATCTACGCCGACGCATGGTGGTTGTGGCTCCTATTGCCAATTCAATTTTTGCTGAGTCCGATACATGGCGCAATTATCAATTGGTTTGCGCACAAATACGGATATAGGAATTTTGAAGTGGGTGATACATCGAGAAACTTCTTGCCCGTCGATTTTCTAATGATG